>CAYGJN010000054.1:0-11774 GCA_964350135.1 uncultured Bacteriovoracaceae bacterium
GTTGTAAGCATCGTACTTGCATACAAGACCCTCCCCAATATCAACGCTGATAGAATCAGAATTTCTCACTCCCAAACTAATGGTATAACCTTTTGAAAGGAGTAATTCTGCTATGGCCTTTCCTATTCCTCGAGAAGCACCAGAAATCATAATCACTTTTTTTTTCATAATCATCCTCTGAGTTTATAAATCGTCTCAGGTTGGATTTACTCGTCGACATCCATTGTACGTGACCGAGCCCGAGTCGAAGCGGTGGGAGGAATGGCCAGGTAATTTTAAAAGGATTGGTTGCGGGGGCTGGATTTGAACCAACGACCTTCGGGTTATGAGCCCGACGAGCTACCAAACTGCTCCACCCCGCGTCACTTAGAAATTCATACAGAACCCATTTATAGAGACCGAATGCCTAAATGTCTACCTTATTTGTCATACTTTTTTGAAATTCCAATAACTTATGAATCTGATATTTTAGCTAAAAGAGAATTGCTCAATCATAAAGTCCTAAAATGATTACGCTTTCTTACGATAGGTACTCATGTGGTCAGGGGGAAATGAATGAGTAACGAAAAACAATTTCTAACTATCAAATTAGACGCATCTGAACTAACTCCAGCGCAAGTACGTTTGTTGAAGTACTTGAACTCCATGCTTTTAAACACCATTACAACTGGTGATGAGGCTGATTATTTTGATTGTGCTAATGAGGCCATGAGAATGTTTGCAACCTTACTAAGAGGCGCAAGCTTTACTCAAATTGAGCAAATCAAAGATAGTGACATCCCTTATGAAAGACAGGTCATTGAATATTGCCTAGAGACAATCTATGAAGATATGGCCCGTGGGAAAATAGCTACCTTTGATAACTAGGTTTTTCAAAACTAGAAGCTGCTTCCTTTCTTGACTCAATTGTATTTCGGTAATTTTCCTTATTATACTGCTGATAATACCTATCAGTTGCAAGCCTTGTAGGTTGAGGTCCTTTTTTCAAAAGATCTACTGTTCTTTTATTAGAGACATACTTATTGCTACCAATCTTTCCATCTACTTTACCAAGTTGGGCCAAAAGGTCTCTTTCTGTTGGCATTCTAAAATCCCCTGCTCTTAAAGATCCAAGAGCAAGTCCACCAATAGCAACTCTTCTAAGTTTATCAATACTGATTCCAACCTCTTCACAAATTCTTCTAATCTCTCTATTACGTCCTTCTGTAAGACGAATTTCAATCCAAGTTTTTTGAGGAAGTTGTTCAATTACACGAACTGACTCAGGTTTAACTTTTCCCTCAGGAAACTGACGCTCTTTTTTTAGTTCAGCTAATATTTTAGAATTAATGGCCCCAAAAACTTTTACTTCATAGACCTTAACAACTCCATAGGATGGATGGGCGAGTTTTTGAGCAAGGTCACCATCATTTGTTAAAATTAATAGGCCTTCAGAATTAAAATCAAGTCTTCCTACAGGGTAAAGTCTTTCTTTAAATGGAGGAATAATATCCAAAACAGTTTTTCTGCCTTCAGGGTCACTTATTGTGGCAAGCACTCCTCTGGGCTTATTTAAAACAATATAAGTTTTGCATACAGCATCTAGGCTTATGATTTGATTATCTAAACTAATAACATCTGTATTAGGATCAACTTTAGTTCCTAAAGTTGTGCAAGTTTTGCCATTAACTTTGACCTTGCCTTGTTCTATTAATAATTCTGCTTTTCTTCTTGAGGTAACACCGCAATCAGCGATGAATTTTTGTAGACGAACCATTTGGTTTCTCCTTTAAGGTTATATGGCCTCACGGCCAGGTGTTGTTATGCCAAATCTAGGGCCTAATTGATAGGGCCCTCTATAGAATTTTCAGAATTATTACTTTCTTCTAGCTTAGAAAAGGCATTATCTAGTGCTTTTTCTAGCTCAGACTCGCCCTCTTCCCCTTCATCAAAAAATAAAGGCTCTGTACTCTCTTTAGGTTCCTCTTTTCTAAGGTCTGATAAAGTCTGCTTATCCTCTTCAGAAAGAGCCACTTCTTCAGTTTGGATATCATCTAAACTTTTCTTTTCAACAAACTCTTCTAATATATCAAAGGCTGATTTTGGATCAGTTCCCTCTTCAACAATTTTATTGGCCGTTTTAAGAGTTTTTGTAAAATCTGTCCCTGTGGAGATAGATTTAATCATATCTTTAAGCTCATCAATTTCTTCAAGCTCAACATTTTCAAACTTACTACGGGCCTCGTCAGTTGCTCTAACTAGTTCTTTAATATCAGAAATCTCACCCACATTTTGGTTATCTGCTAAAGACTCAAGTTCATGCTCAGGGGGAAGTTCATCCAGTGACCTTAAATTAAACATCTCAAGAAACTCCTGAGTCGTACCGTAGGCAACAGGCTTTCCAAGTTCATCTGTTTTTCCTGATATTTTCACAAGTCTTTTATCCATAAGCATTCTTAAAAGATGTGAACTATCGACACCTCTAATTTTATCAAGCTCTGCTCTTGAAACAGGTTGCTTATAAGCAATAACAGCAAGGGCTTCTAGGGCAGTTGGACTTAAAACGATAGATTTGAACTTAAATAAGTCTTGAACATGTTTTGTATAGGTTGGTTTCGTTCTAAACTGGAAACCTTCTCCAATCTCCTGGAGGCGGATTCCGTGATGAGCTGACTCATACTCTCCACTTAATCTCTCAAGAGCAGTATGAACAACTCTTAAAGGCATCCCCTTATCAAGGGTGTCTCTGATTTTTGTAATCGTTATTGGACGATCTGAGAGAAAAACGATTGTTTCAATAGCCCCACAAAGTGATTCTTCATCTAAGCCGGTTCTTTCTTTCCATTCATCGTTTTCTTTTTCTTCAAGGTCTGCATAATCAACAAGCATTTCAAAGTTTTCAGATTCAGCAGATGCATCTTTTAAATTTTCTTCTTCAATTTTAATAACACCATCATCTTGTTCAAGAGGAGCTTCCTCATAGGCAGGTGGTACTTGAATTGTTCCTTGATCTGTTTCTAACTCTTTTGTGTTGATCTCTTCGCTCATAGTTCTGCCCTCTTAGTGAACTGGTGCTTGAACAGCTGTTTCTTCTTCAGGCCCAAAGCCATCAGCTAGTTCAACGTCAAAATTATTTAAAGATTCATTAACATCGATATAAATATTTCCATATTCTTCATTTTGATAAATTGAAACTTTGTGCAATCGCGCAAGCTCTAATAAAGAGATAAAGGTAATTACTGTATTATCTCTTTCTGTATGATCTTTTTTTCTATCTTTTTGTAGAAGGTCATAAAAATTAGTATGAAGACCCTCTTGTAAGAAGAGCTTAAGAAAACTTAATTTTTCTTTAATAGAAAGCTTGTCTCTTTTTTGAACCTTATACTTACGCCTATCTCTTCTTATTAAGTCAATCATTACCCCTGTCAGCTCTTGCAAATCCATTGGGTTAACAACTGTTTTAATCATCTCTTTTCTATTTACCCTAGGTTTTGTAAAAACCTCGTGCCCTAACTTATCTAAGTTCCAAAGCTCTTCACCCATAAGCTGGTAAAGTTTAAGTTCTTGTAATCTTTTTATAAGTTCTTCTTGAGTCGCAATATGAAGTCCAGCCTCAAGGTCCTCTCCAGTTATTGCTTTAACATCGTCTTCAGAAACACAAGTTTTTGACTTTAAAAAAACAAGTGTTGCAGCCATATAAAGATAATCACCTGCAACATCAAAATTAAGCTCTTGCATACGATCAAGATACTCAATGTATTGCTTAGTAATTTCATTAATATCTAAGGAGCGAATATCCATTTCTTCTTTTTGAATAAGAAGAAGCAATAAGCCCAAAGGGCCATCAAAAGATTCTGTCTTTACATGAATTGAAGTATCTAACACAAAAACCTCATCCTATTATTCCAAGAAAAAACCTTGGAAGAAAGTCCGTAAGCCAAATAGCCGGATAGAGAATAAAATTAAAGATAGGTAAACCGGCAAATGAGAGGGCCAAAAGCCCCATAAAAATATATGAGCCATACTGTGAAAACTCTTCATATTTTCTTTGTTGATTATAATTTAAAAAACGAGGAATCATTTTTGACCCATCTAATGGAGCTAAGGGAATTAAATTAAAAAGAGCCAAAATAAAATTGATAGCAACACTGAACTTAAGCATATTTACAGCAACAAAAAAATACTCATGAGAAGGGTTCATATAAACAAAAGTGAGAGTTAAAAGTAGTGCAGATAAAAAACCAATCGCAATATTCATTAAAGGTCCTGCAAAGCTAACCCAAAAGATTCCATTCTTTGGATCTTTTAAATTTCTAATCGAGACCGGTACTGGCTTGGCCCAACCAAAAGCTGTGGATCCAATCATGATAAGAACCATAGGAAAAATAACTGAACCTAAAAGATCAGCATGTGCAATTGGATTAAAAGTTAAGCGCCCTGCTCTTTCAGCAGTATCATCACCAAAAGCCTTTGCCATACGAGCATGTCCCCATTCATGGGCCACGATAGAAAAAACAAAAACAGGAATTTGCACCGCAGCATTAAAGACTATACTGTTATTCATATGAAAAATTTAGCATTTTGCTCAGGTTTGGGCAACGAAACAAGATTTCTAGGGCCATCAATCTGCTTCATTTGCTGCGCGTCACCTGAGATAATAAGTTATGGAAATTAGAAAGGTTCAAGTAATCATATTGGCCTTGGGCCAAAACCCTCGAGTGCTTTTATTTAAGACCAATAAAAAAAGAGGTCATTTTTGGCAGAATGTAACGGGATCTGTTGATAGAGGTGAAAAAATCGAAGATGGAGCAAAAAGAGAATTAAAAGAAGAATCAGGGTTTAAAAACTTTCTCTGGGTAAAAAACTTAGAGAGAAGTTTTCATTATAAAAAAAATGATAAGGGGTTTATTGAATATCTATTTGTTGCAGGAGTAGATGAGGTTTTTGAACCCATAATTGATCCTAAAGAACATGAAGATTTTAAGTGGATTTCAATAAACGATATAACAAAAGAGAGTTATGAATTTGAATCAAATTATCTTGCTTTTATTTATGCTTGTAAGCACCTTGAGCTTGACTCAAGCTCAAGATGATATAAGCCTTAATGAGCTAGAGCTAGATAAAGGACTCGAAGAGCTTGCTCTTGACTCTGAAGGGCTGGACAAATTTCATCGAAATGACGTTCAAAGAAGGGGTAAAGATTTTAAATATATTCCTCCAAAAATGAGGGCCTATTGGAGCAAGAGCACAAGACTTAGTGATCTAGTTGATTACGGAGTAACTAAAGTTTTTATTCCTAGAGGTACTATTCTTATTGATATTGAACAAAACAAGAAAATAAAAATTACCAGAGATATTTTCTCTAATGCGATTAACGGATTTGATGATTATGGCATATGCTATATCTTGGATAAAAAATTAATTCCTAAATATAAAGTTCATAACAAAAAAATAGAGTTTCTTAAAGAAACCGCTAACCTAGAAATTACTCCCAACTCCTATAAAGAATACAACCTAAGACCTCCTAAGACTGAGTCAAAGCTTCAAAGCTTTCACGAAGTAAGCACTTTTTATTTTTATGGATCTTCAAACTATATTGAAAATGTTGCCAGCAATGAAGTCAGTCGATTGGAAGGTGCCGGTGTTGAGTATCAAGGTTTTTTAGATCTTGAATTCCCTATTATTTTTGGAGCAGAACTCTCCTTTGTAAACGGTTATGCTCAAAGTGTAGATTTTAACTACGAGCTTACAGAGCTAGTGTTTGGACCAATTATCAATTTTCATGCATGGAATCTTTTTGAACGTAAGGTTTTCGTCCAGGCTAAAGCTGGTTTTTCATTATTTTCAAAACTTGTTTCAAGAGATTTTGAAGAAGATCTAAAATTCCAATCTCAAAGTTTAGGCACTGGACTTAGGGGTTACTTTCCTACAATTATTGGTGATCTGCTTTGGTCTATGGATGCTAATCATCTATGGTACTATCCAAAATCAGGATCATTACCAAATCAAGCAGTTGATAGAACAACAAAAGAGAACCGCTTTAGATTTGCACTAGGATATTCATGGTAGCTTTATTTATTTTATTTCTGAGTAGCAGTCTCTATGCACTAGAGGGAACAGTTGTTGTACTTGATGCTCCAGTCTTTGAAGCTCCAAACACAAAGTCAAAAATTGTACAAAAATATAGAAAAAACCAAACGATCTACCTTCATACGATTCATGATATTGAAAACACCGATAATCAAGACGTCTTTAGGGAAACAGAGTTTGACCGCCCTACCCTTGCTCATGAATTGAATAAGGTTCTTATCCAAAAAGAAAATGAAGCTAAGTTTTATATGACTGTCACAAAAACTGGAAGCAAAGGATATATTTTAAAAGATCATGTTAAGCCTCTTTTTCATGATCAAAGAGATTATAACAGACCTATTGGAAGTTATTACCCTGATAGAACAGACTACAGAATTGAAGAGCCATTACCAGAAAACTTTCCATTTCAAAAAGAAGCCACAACTAAAGTAAAGATCTCTCTAGCTCCCGGGCTCCCTTCTACCTATCGATATAGGTATGCAGAAAATCCAAGTAAATCAAACGATAAGCCTTCAATGAACTTAAATATCAGCTCAACCACAAGGGCAAAATTTGATAATGGAAAACCACTTCCACTTTATTATGGTTTAAGATTTCATTTTGGTTATCGTCAAAGAGACACACAGTTCTCTGATGGGTTATTTGGATCAGAAAAAATTATCCTTATGGGACTTGGACCTAGTTTATCTTACGACCTTTTTAAATCACATAAACAGGCCATTAATTTTACCGGCAGTTTTATGATCTATCTGGCCGATCAATACAGTGTAAAAATTGGTGATGAAATACAAACATTTTCGGCCATCACAATCTCTCCTCAACTCGAGCTCACTTACCAAAAAGTGGATATATTCCAGGGATTCGATTTTCTTGTGGGTCCCATACTCTATTTTCACTTACCTACAGAGCTTCAAGGAAATAACCAAGAAGCAACCTCCAGCTTTTGGGGCAGTGTAAATAGCTATAATAAGGAATTTTCAGCAGATATGGCCCTTGTTCTTGGGTTCCAAAAAGAGTTTTAAGAAAGAATTTCCCCTTTAAATTTTTCAGTCAAAGTACCAATTGAAAACGTCGATGAGTTTATGTGTAGTCTTACTAGGAGGGTATGTATGACCGATAAAGAAGAATTAAAAGAGATCCTTTTTCAAAAAATAGGAAACCTTTGGTACGCATTTGTAGAAGAAGATGATGATATTATCTATGCTCCACTTCCAGCAGGAGTTGATCCTCGATCTGCGAAGTTTGAATTCTATCAATTAATTGAAGAAAGACTTGAAGCTGCTAAGAACTTTAAGCGCAGTAATTTTGAAGGTGTTGCTTAAGGATGGGTGCTCCTAAATATACTGAGCCCTCTTCTAAGAAATCCAAGCAAGAACTAGAGCAATTAATGGCCCAAGATAAAAAAGAAATAGAACAATACCTTGAGTTTCTTAAAAAAAAGCTTAAGTCACAGGAATATGCCAAGAAAGCAGCCCTGCTAATTAGCGACCTCTTAAAACAAGAACCCAAGAACAACAAATAGTCTGTTTGCCTGGGATTCACCTCTGGTGCTATAATCTTTGCACAAGAGGTGACCATGGAAGTAAGTTTTATCGATTTCACGAAACTTCATCATGAAGATTTCAGAAATAAAATCAAAGAAAGAATTAATCATATTATCGATACCAATCAATTTATTGAAGGCCAATATAACGATCTCTTTGAAAGTGAATTTGCACAAATGCAAAAATCTAAGCATGCACTTTTAGTGGGAAATGGTACCGATGCTTTGGAAATCTGCCTTCAGATAAGCGATATTAAGCATGGTGACAAGGTCGCGGTTCCGGCCATTTCATTTTATGCTTCTTGTGAAGCTGTCCTTAATAGATTTGCTGACATAGTTTTTGTTGATGTTCATCCGGAAACAGGCTTAATAGATCCAGAATCTTTTAAAAGAGTTCTTGCAAAACATTCAGATATCAAAGCCGTCATGCCTGTTCATATTTATGGTATGCCTGCAAATATTAAAGAACTTGAAAATATTATTGGGGATCGTAATATTGCAATTATTGAAGATGGAGCACAAGCCAGTGGTGCTTTTTATCATACAGGCCCTGTTGGGTCCTCTGGTCATTTAACTACTTTTTCATTTTACCCTACAAAAAATATTTCAGCCTTTGGTGATGCAGGAGCAATTCTTACAAATTCAGATAAAATGAAAGATCAAATTGTATCTATAAGAAATCATGGCCGTTCACCTGAAGGTTATATACATATCGGAAGGAACTCTAGGTGTGATCATATCCAAGCAGCAGTACTCCATTTAAAACTTTCAGAAATTGAAGAAGGTAATCTTAGAAGAAAAGAAATTGCTAAAAGATATTTTAAAAATCTAAAAGATGTAGACCTTCAACTCTTGCCTGATGAGTTTTTAGAAACATCTTCATGGCATCTTTTTCCAATAAGAGTAAAGCCAGAAACGAGAGAAAAGTTGGCTCAATTTCTAAAAGAAAAAAACATCGGTCATACTCTTGGCTTTTATCCAAGGTCATTATCAGATGAAAATCTTTTGAAACATTTCCCTGGTGAAAGTGAAGTTGCTCGAAAATTCACAACAGAGACTATTTGTCTGCCTATGCATCCCCACTTAGAAGATAAAGAAATTGATTATGTATGTGAGCAAATTAAAAACTTTTATTAGTTACTAAAGCTTAACTTTATTTTTACTAGTCAATAAACTGACGCCGGGGCCTAAATAGACCTTATTTGTGACCCGTAAATGACGAACTTATTCACATTCTCTTTCACATCCTTTCATTTGGGCCGAAAACCCCATGGTTATGGGCTTTTTGCTGTGAGAATTAGTTGGCAGACCTATGGTTATCTAAATTCTAAAATTACATATAGAAAAGCAGATCAAGGACTGATCGAGCTTTAGCACACGCAACCAAGGAGTTTCTTATGTTCATGGCAATCGCAGTCCAAACATTAAAACATCCGAGAGAGAGAGGTAGTTACAAAGTGTGGTACCTGGAGTTGGACAGTACTGGCAATGTAGTTAGTATTGGAGTTAAGACCAGGCAAGAATTGGTAATGAGTGTAATGGAGAATTTTAAGCGTCTAGGAAAATCTAATTGGCGCGCTTTTCTCAAGGATTCTGAAAGCTCAGTTCCAATTGAGCTTTACGATTTTATTTCTCAGAACCTTTTTGAGAATACCCATTTTGGGAATCTTCCAACCATCAATGAATTTCAATCTGTGCTGGACCAATTAGAGTCTAGTCTTGAAATTCATTCTCAAGCAGTTTAACTCTCTAGGCCGTATCCCATGATACGGCCTATCATTTCTTTTCTTGGCCTTTGCACTGCTCTTTTATGTACGAAGGAAAATTACTTGTTATAATTCCTGGGAATCTTCCAGGAGCCCCTATGAAACCTTTTATCCTTGTATGTGATGGTATGGACCAATTAGAGTTCGAACGCCTTCAAGCTAATTCTAATTTTGAAGTTCACCCTAATAAAAAAAATTCTCAAGATGAAATTAGGTCTTTGCTTCCAAAAGTAAACGCACTTGTTATTCGATCTTCAACTAACCCTGATAAAGATTTTATCGATCAAGCTCCCAATCTAAAATATATTATAAGGGCCGGAGAAGGGACTGATAATATTGATAAAGCTTATTGTGCTACTAAAGGCATTAAAGTTTCAAATACTCCAGGAGCAAATAATAATAGTGCAGCTGAACATGCTATTGCTCTTATGATGACAGTTCTTAGAAACACGGCGCTTGCTCATAAATCAATGACTGAATCTCGTTGGGATAAAAGTCTTTATACGGGACTAGAGCTTGCCAATAAAAAAGTTGGTATTGTTGGTTTTGGTCGCATTGGACAAATTGTTGCTAAACGTTTGCAAGGATTTGAACCTGATATTTTATTTTTTGATCCGTTTATTGAAAAATCTGATATTCCTAATAGCAATAAGGCAACTGACCTTAATCAAATTTTTAAAGAATGTGATGTGATTACTATCCATACTCCATTAATGGATCAAACAAAAGATATGATCAACGCAGACCTTATGGGCCTTATGAAACCTAGTGCTATTCTAGTAAACGCAGCTAGGGGCAAAATTGTTAATGAAGATGATCTTTATAAAATCTTAAAAGAGAAAAAAATAAGAGGAGCTGGATTTGATGTTTTTGCTACAGAGCCTCTGCCAAATGATTCAAAACTTAGAAGTCTTGATAATATTATTCTGACTCCTCACCTTGGTGCAAGCACTGAAGAAGCTCAAGTTAGAGTGGGAAAAATGTCCGTTGATCAACTTAGTGAATTTTTTGAAAACAATAATTTAGTTAACGAGGTAAGAGCATAATGAAGTCAATGGCCATAATTGGTGCCCAATGGGGCGATGAAGGAAAAGGAAAAATTACTGATCTTCTAGGTGCGAAATGTGACTATGTTGTTCGCTACCAAGGAGGAAATAATGCTGGTCACACCATTATTGTTGATGGCAAGAAAACAGTACTCCATCTAATCCCTTCTGGAATTTTACATCCAAGCTGTGTGTCCGTTATTGGACATGGTTTAGTGCTTGATCCAGAAGCTTTTGAAACAGAGCTTGCTTACGCTAAAGAAGCTGTTGATATAAATCCTAAACGTCTCAAAATTTCATCCAATTGCTCCGTTATAACTATTTATCACAAAATTCTAGATGCCGTCCGCGAGGCTCAAGGCCCTGTTAAAATTGGAACAACAGGAAAAGGAATTGGTCCATGCTACGAAGATAAAATTTCTCGTAGAGGAATAAAGATCAAAGACCTTTTTGATAAAAAGGTACTAGAGACAAAACTTGAAAATGCTCTTATTGAAAGAAGGGCCCTTTTTGAAAATCTTTATAAAACAGAGATACCTTCAGTTTCTGATGAAGCAGATAGACTTTATAAGCTTGGAAAACTTATTGAGCCCTATGCCTGTGATACTTTTTCTTTATTAGACCAAGCTGTACAAAATAATAAGAAGATTCTTTTTGAAGGAGCCCAAGGGATTCTTTTAGATGTTGATTATGGATCTTACCCATTTGTAACATCTTCTAATACATCTCTTGGGGGTATTTATACTGGGGCAGGTATTCCTGGCAGCACTGTTGAAGAAGTTCTAGGAATTGTAAAAGCTTATAATACAAGAGTTGGCGAAGGTCCTTTTCCAACAGAACTAAATGATGAAACTGGTGAAAAACTTCAGTCTGTTGGCCATGAATTTGGAGCAACAACTGGCAGACGTCGTCGTTGTGGTTGGCTTGATCTCCCTCTTTTAAAATACACAGTTAAAGCGAGTAATTTAACATCCATCTGCTTAACTAAGCTCGATGTTCTTTGTGCTCTTGATGAGCTAAAGGTTTGTTTTGGTTATGAATACAAAGGAAGGACAATCGATTGTAGCTATCCGGGAATTGATTTAAGTGAAGTAAAGCCAATCTATAAGAATTTCAAATCCTTTAAAGACGGTTTTGGTGAATCTGAAATGAGCCCTGAGTTAAAAGATTATATAAAGGCCATCGAAGACTTCATTAATATTCCTGTAGGGATGATTAGCTATGGTCCCGACAGAAATCAGACAAAGGTTCTAAGAGAGTATTTCTAAATATTGAGTTAGAAGTAGTATCCAAGTCCAAAACTAATTGAATTGGCTGAGTTTTTTAATTCTCTTTCAAAATAAAAGTCTG
>CAYGJN010000054.1:11874-17846 GCA_964350135.1 uncultured Bacteriovoracaceae bacterium
CCAAAACTAATTGAATTGGCTGAGTTTTTTAATTCTCTTTCAAAATAAAAGTCTGTTCTCACTTTGTGAGGCAGTTTCTTGTGCGAATAATTGAAGAACAACAAAAAAGCACAACATTATTTTCATGGGACTTATTTACAGAGAACGACTCGCAGCGTCGGCAGGTTGTTGAAAGCTTGTACTTTTTATAGAAGTGTAGAAATTTCAGGCCCAAATTTTACAGAGCGTATCTGGTTTTTAAGATCTTCCTTTGAATTCACCCGCACCTTAATAAAATGGGATGTATAGCCTGTATAAAAACCGTTTTTATCTCTGGTCTCAAAAAGAACCTTCTGTGTACTATCCAAAAGCCTTTGAGCAAACTGAGCCTTTTTTAGCTTACCAAGTTCCATAAGTGATTTAACTCTGAATTTTTTAACTTCATATTGAATATGTTCAGGAAGTCTTGCAGCAGTTGTATTTTTTCTTTTTGAATATGGAAAAACATGAAAATGAGTAATAGGCATCTCACTCACAAAATCATAGGTCATTTGAAACTGCTGTTGAGTTTCACCAGGGTAGCCCACAATAAGATCTGCTCCAACTGCCGCATTTGGAAAATACTCAAGGATCATACTCATAACGTCTCTATAATAAGCAGTATCATATTTTCTTCGCATGGATTTTAAGATCTCATCGCAACCACTTTGCAAAGGAATGTGAAAATGATCTAAAAACTTATTTGAGCTTGCCATAAACTTAAGCATTTCACGGTTTAAAGTATTTGGTTCAACACTTGAAAGACGAATGCGTTCTAGTCCTGGAATTTCATTGAGTCCTTTTAAAAGATCCAAAAGTTTTTCGCTAGTATTGGCCTCATACTCACCAATATTAACTCCTGTTAGGATGATTTCTTTAAAACCGTTGCTTACAATCTCATTTGCCTTTTTTAAGGCCTGATTCACAGGCATGGCCCTTGAGCGACCCCGGGCAAAAGGAATAATACAAAATGAGCAAATATAATTACACCCATCCTGAATTTTTAAAAATGCACGGGTATGACTATCTGCCGGTGTAGTAGCAGCACCCCAGAACTCGTTGGTCTGGTCAATGGCCACAATATCTTCATCTTCGCTTTCCAAGAAGTCGAAGACTTTATATTTTTCCTGAGTACCTAGAACTAAGTCCACTCCCTGCATGGATTTAACCTTATCCGCTTCCATCTGAGCATAACATCCGGCCACCACCAAAGTGCCCTCAGGAGAGCTTCTATGGGCCTTACGAATCAAGTTTCTGCAGGTGGAGTCAGCACCATCAGTAACAGTACAAGTATTAATGAAAACAACATCGGCCTTTGCCCCAAAATCCACTATATCGTAGCCTCGATCTCTGAAACCTTGCGCAATTTGCCCAGTTTCTGAAAAATTAAGGCGGCATCCAAGAGTATGTAGGGCCACTTTTTTACTTTCTGTAGTTTCCATTAGGCTTTAATAGATCTAAGTCCCCAAGATGACAATATACTGTGTAGAGAAAACAAAATGTGTTTTTGCCTAAGGGCCTGAAATTGCCCGACTTTTACATTGACAGAGAAAACTCAAACCATTAGTTTAACATGGTTTTGGAAATTCGAGGTCCCGTAGCTCAGTTGGTTAGAGCATCTCCCTTTTAAGGAGAGGGTCCTGTGTTCGAGTCACAGCGGGATCACCATTTCAAAATATTACGGCAAATTCAGTTTGCCCCCATCGTCTAGCCCGGTCTAGGACACCACCTTTTCACGGTGGTAACAGGGGTTCAAATCCCCTTGGGGGTACCAAGTTTAGATAAAGAAAGGTCAACGCAAGTTGGCCTTTTTTTATTTCAATTTTTTAAACTCAAGATGATTTGAAAAAGGCTCCAAGTTACCGTTTAATGTTTAAATGTTACAAAGAGCTAAATACTTTATTATCTTCATGCTTGTTGCCCTTGCTATCTATCGATTAGGGCCTAGGTTTTATTCTGATTACCTCTCTTACAAGATATATAAATCTATTGAATCTAAAGACATCAATACATACGCTAAAAACCTGGCGGATTATTTTGCAAAACCATCTCATTTTGAAAAAGGAAAAAAGAAAGTCTCTGCTCTCTCAAAGTTTTTAATCAAATATGGTGATCTTAGAAAAAGAGAACAATTAATACTAGAGGGAGGAAAATGGTGTGATGAAATGTCCCGTTTTGCAAAAAATATTTCAACGTTTTCTCCGTGGGAAGTTACTCAATTTGATATCATAGGACCTGTTTTTGGGCATTCAGGAATAAATTTATCTGATGGGAAAAAGAATATCTTTATTGACCCCTTCTATGGAGCTATTTTTAAAAATCAAGATAAGCTTCTAAGTTTTCCTGATATTTTAAAAGAACAACAAAGCTCAGGACATATTAAAAATATTATTCAGCCAATTAAGGAAAATGCGACCCTTGGCATTTACGACCATTTAGATCTCGTCTCCTATGCAAAGTGGGGAGAAGATATTGATGCTCTTATTGAAATCAGAGAAAAAGAATCACCTTATCTTTATGGAGCTGGTTCTTATAGGATGACCTATGGCCCTCGTTTGGGAGATCAATTTAGGTATTTGTTTAAAAATACTTTATCCAGAGAAATTAATCTTGTTTTTAAATTGGAGACTGGAGTTTTTGAGACTATAGCAAAATCAAATATTGCACCAATAAAAACTGATAAGACACTTACCTATACTATTGCTGCTCAAGAGACTCTTGTTCTTTCTTTTAAAGGGATGGAGCGCTATTATGAACTTTCCAGTATTGAGATTCAATAAGTCTTATCACGATTTCTTATGTCTGTAGGTAATCACTTTTCCAATAATAACTTCAATAATAAAAAAGCATCCTAATAGAATTAGAGGTGTTGTAATATTTAGTTTTCCATCTTCCATCACACCTGTTGTCTGGACGGTTTTGTCTGATGCCCATAATAAAAAAAGAGTCCAAGCAAAAACAGATGGGGTTATGATAAGAACGAACTTCTTAAAAGATGTTTGAAGAAACCCTGCACTAATATAGGTGACAAGCCTAAGGCCTGGTATAAACCGAGACATAAAAAGAAGTGAAAATGGAAGTTTTCTCTCTTTAATTTTTATATGTCTTTTAATAAAACCTTTCTTGATACCCACTCCAATAAAATAAAGAGTTATATCCCCTATGTAGATACCTAAACTTAAAGCAGCAAAACCAAGTTCAAATGAAATTTTATGAAGTGAGATTAAAACTCCCACAAAAAGAGTTGTAGGGTCTTCAATAATAAATGCACAAAAGGCAATTATAAAAAATTGAAAAAGAGGTGCTATTGTAGGCCAAGTCTCCAATAGCCCAGAAAAGTAATTTTGAATCATAGATTGATTCTATATTTAAATGAGGTGATATCCTAGATCTCTGTTAAGTTTTTAATCTTGATCTTGGATTTTTTTGAATAAACTTGAAGATAAAAGTGGGTATGGTCCCCAAAAAGATCTTAGCTCTGCAGTTTCTAAGATATGAGCAACCCAAGAGTTACATGTAAAACCTGCGTAATAATTCTTAAGATCAGATGACTGAAAAAAACGACTATCTCTACCATAAACACCTTTTAGATCCAAGATCGCCAGGCCACTATGATCTTTAGCAAACCATTCTGAAACAACTTCTACAAGCCTGTCATATTGAGACTCATCCAATTTAATATCTAAATGATCAACATGGTATCTTTTTAACTCCGGTCCTTCATGATAAAGACCGCGAGTATGAGTTACCCCCATAGATGGTATAAGAAAGGCTGAAGCCAAAAGTTTGGCCTGCTCAGTACGAGATCTATCAAAAAAATCAGCATCTTTATAAAGTTTTTTGTTTCCCCAACCCATTGCAATAGCCTTATAGGGCTTCATATCTTCGCCTAAAAAATCAAGCTTTTTATTAGGTAAGATAATTTCACTATGATACTCATTAATCGATACAATTGAGATTGTATAAGAGTCTTGAGCAAACACAGAAAAAACAATAAAAGAGAAAAGTAGTATTAAAATTTTATTCATATAAAAATTCTAAATAATTGGATTTTTAAAGCTATCTTTTTTGAATATTTTTCAGATTGACTAAAATTTAGACATTTATCTACGCTTTAGGACGTCAAATATAGTACTTGCAGCATGCTTTCCAGAAGAAGAATTATCTTCAAAAAAGTCTAGGTCAATACTTAGGCATGCAAAAAGAAGGATAGCTTTTTGTTCGTCAGTCCAAGTTTGCTTTGAGAGATCGATTGCAAAATTGTCACTATCGCTAAAACTCTCTTTAAGAAGCCCACCCCATTCTTTTGTGATAACGCCTACTTCGTAGTCTCTAGTATCATAAACGGTAAATGTCCAAAGCCTCCATCTATAGGATTCAATTTTGGCAAATAAAGAGCCGTTACTATCTAGAAGGTCATATTTTCTTTTGAGAAATCCAAAACGAGTTTTAATCTCACCAATCTTTTCATTCTTATCATTTGAAACAACCAAATCTGAGAAGAAAAAGAAAAAAGGCCTAATACCAGTCATAACAAGCTTCTTCGTATTATCCCAAATACCAATAGTGAGAGTTCGGTGGCTTCTCATTATATTTCTTAGTATATGGGCCCAAAAGCCAGCCTCTCTTTCAGCAGCATAACCAATAATATTCTTATCATGATCAAGTACTTCGTACCTATTTGCTGTTTCCCAATCAATAAGAATCTCAGCCATTTCTTTTATCTGATGGATACGGATAAATTTATGATTCCCAAAAAAGTTTTTCATAGTCTACGATTAGAGCTCTCAAACAAATATGTGTCAATGAAAGTTAAAATCTTTCAAAATAATATTCATCCGCTTTGAAAATTAAACGAATTTTTTCATTACTTGTATGATCAATTATTATTTTATCTGTTGGAAGATTATTATTAAGAGCATTCCACAAACTTAAGACTCCTATGGGCATCTCTAATTCAAACTCTTTTGTTTTAAATGCATGGGCCCATCTTAAATCAAGAGTTGCTAAAAAAAATAAATTCGATAAGTTTTTAAGTTCCACTCTCTCTTTTAAAAAATGGGGGAATTCCTCTCCGTAATCACCTATGTCTGCGCTTTTAGGACTATTAGAGTCTATATATAGTTTAGCAAAGTAATTAAAATTATTGCTCCCTAGGGCCTTTACTATACTTGGAAATTTCAACTTCAATATATCTATAAGATTCATCAAATAATTATTACGATAGATATTAATACCGGCCTTTGAATTACCTGAAAGAAAGCTAAAATCATTATGAGAGTGTAATCTAATAAGATTTGAGAGCTTTTCAATTTCATTCATAAAAAACTCCTAATTCGAGAAAGCTCATTTGAAATTTCATAATAGTTAGGAATATTATTATCTCTCTCATAGATAATGGGGAGTCTTTTTAAATCTTTCTTATATTTAGATAACAATTCTAATACTTCCTCATGTATATTAGCGCCATGTGTATCTATATAAGTATCATTAAAGTTCTCAGCTCCTGCTAGGTGAACCTCTTTGACTGAGTCAAAACTAAGCTCTTCTAAGTATTGGCCTGCCTTAATGCCTAAGTTTTTTTCATTTACCCAAATATTATTTAAGTCTAATAATATATAGCATCCTGTCTCACGAGTTAGCTCTCTTAAAAATTCTGCTTCACTCATCTCAGAGTTTTTAAATTCGATATAATAAGAAAGATTTTCAACTAAAATTTCTTCTTCTAAATAATCATGAATATAACTTACCCGCTCCTTTATATTCATGAGATTTTGATTATTGAAAGGAAAAGGAAGAAGGTCATGATGATAATGCCCCCCAAATGCTTGAAAGCATAAATGGTCCGAGATATGGATGGGCTTAAATTTTTCCTTAAGCTCCTTTAATTTCTTAAAATAAGTTTTATCAAGTGGATCAACTCCTGCTAAGTTCATTCCTGTGCAATGAAAACT
>CAYGJN010000055.1:0-17552 GCA_964350135.1 uncultured Bacteriovoracaceae bacterium
TAAGATCTTTATATCAGACATAAATAATATATATTAGCTCTAACTATCGAATTCGGAAATGATGCAAAATTTGTTTTACCTAATTTTGAAGAACTGGATCAAAAGAGCTTGAGCATTTCAGAGCGAGAAGAAAAAGAAAAAATTCTAGAAGATTTGAACTCTAAGTTTAAAAAGATTACTGAATTTGAAGACAGGTCACAAAGCCTTGATGGTGATGTGAAAATTATTGGAGTAGCAACGACTCTTAGGCCACAAATTATCTATGACGAACAAGTCTCTGTTTACACTTATCCATCTGGTGAAAGAGATGGTGCCCTAATCATTATTGCAAGCTTTAATGAAGCACTAGGGCTTATAATTGAGCCTTATACAGGAAATATCAGAAGAGAATATGTTATAATAGATGAGGATCTTGAAAAAGAAAAAGAGTATGAAAGAGTCAGGGAAGAACTTTTTAGAAGATGGGCCCAAGATTAGAGTTCAATCTAATCAAGGCTTCACTCTTATTGAAGTTATCATTGCAATTACTATTTTTGCAGTGTTCTTGTCTGCCTATGTTGTTAGCCAGGGCCAGAACCTAGCTGACTCAACAAGGATGCAGGATGAAATACTTCTGCGTAAACTCTCTGAAGATATTATAAATGAAGCTATACTGTCTCCTCCGGAATACAGTCCTTCTTTAGGCCTTTCTACAGAAACAAAAAAATTTGAAAATGACGAATATGCAGACTATGAGTACAAGGTTGAATACAAGCAAATAGAGATTCCTAATTTAGCAGAAATTACTGGCTCTGATCAATCTGAAGCCTCAGAAAATGCAAAGAGTAGTGCGATTCAATCAAAAATTTTTGATCAATTTAAAGACAATATTGAAAAAATGATTTGGCAGTTAAGTGTGACTGTCACAAACAAACAGACTGGATACAGCTATATTATCTCAACATGGGTTAAAGACAAAAAAGCTGTCCCTAAAATAACTTTATGAAAAATGTGAATAATCAAGGTTTAACCTTGATCGATGTTATTATTTCTATTGCTTTACTCTCCATTATAATGGTGTCTGTAATTTCAGTTACAAATCAAAGTGTTGATAAAAGTGAAGAGATTATTAAAGAGGACCGTCAATTATTACAAATTGAAACGGCACTTGATCGCATTGACTGGGACTTTTCTCAAATTTATACCCCTATGTATTTTGCACAGGAGTATACAATTGACCCTAACAACGAAGTGGCTGACAAAAAGAAATTTGAATCTTTAAAAGAGAACCCCATCTACAAAAATCGTTCTCGATTTAGTATGCCTGATTTTTTTTCTCACCCTATTCCTATTTTCACACAAGAAACAAAAGATACATTTCAGTTTTTTACTAAGGCCCATAGAAGAAGGATTCAAAATTCTAAAGAAAGTGATTTTGCCTGGGTAAAGTATGAGTTTAGATCTTATCGTGGTGAAGATGAAAATAAAAAAGGTCTCTATGAGCTTGTTAGATATTACTTCCCAGGGGATATCTATAATAACGATATTCAAATGGATGATATAAAACCATTTGTTTTGGCCCAAAGTATTGTCGAATACAGTATAAGCTTCTGGAACGATAAAAAAGAGAAGTATGAACTCAGACTAAATAATGTTGAAAATGGTGATAGACTACTTCGTGGCTTTAAAGTTGAAATTATTTGGCGCAGAGATAATAGCGAAGTAGAAGAATACTCATCAAGAACCTATAGGACTGTTTGGCCATATTTTGAACCAGAGGATTTAAACAAACTTAAATATGAAAGAATAAATAAACCAGGTACCTCCATAACGACTCAAACAAAAGAAGGAGGCACTGATCAAAATTAAAAAGCTCATTAATGATTCAGGTGTGGCAATCCCGTTTGTAATGATGGCCATTACAATTATGGCAGCTCTTCTTGCTGACTTTGCTTTTGAGGTGCAGGTTAATAAACTTAGAACTTATAACTCTCAGGATAAACTACAAGCAAGACTCAATGCTGAAGCCGGACTTAAATTTGCTATTGCGAGACTTGAGCTTTATCAAGAAGCGCGCAATTTTCTTGAGAAAAATACGAATCTTCAAAAAGAAGTAAAAGTTGAAGATCTCAATACCATTTGGAATGTTCCTTTTATCTACCCTATTCCCACAACCTCTAAAATGAAAACCTCAGTAAAAGCCTCTATTGAAAAATTTATGAAAGAGTCTCTTTTACTTGGAGAAATTAACACTGAAATTAGAAACACATCTAATCTTATAAATATTAACCTTCTTCGCATTGCAAAGCCTAAGGTTGAAACAAAAAGCCCCTCCTCTGCGCAAACAAACGCTCAAAACCAAACAACACATGGAAGTTCAAACCTAAGCTCTGAACAAATTATTTTAAATTTAGAAAAAACATTAACTGATCTTTTTAAAGGAAGCTTTGAGAGTAGAATTGAAAATGATGAAGTATTTGCTGCTAAATATTCTAATATCCAACCTGAGCTACTTATCAAAGAAATTAAATTTTATATAAATGATGCAGATAAAGAACTTGAACCAGAGATTGATGAAATCAGGGCAGAATATGCAAGCAAGGATATAAAAGCAAAGCATGCACCTTTATCAAGCCTATCTGAGCTATATTTACTCGATGGTTGGGATGATGAGCTTCTGGATCTTATTAAAGATAGCATTACTGTTCACGGAGTGGTTGCAATTGACCTTAATAAGATAACTGAAAAAACATTAAAACTACTTTTACCCGAAATTGACGAACAAGGGGTAAAGGATTTTTTTGAATATCGTGATGACCCAGAAAGCCCAAAAACATTTAATAATATTGATGAATTCAAAAGCTATATTGTAAGCACTGCAGATATTCTTAATCAACAAGAGATGGACAAAAGAATTATTGATTTTCAAAAGGCAGGTATTGATTTTGGAGTTCATGGCTCTCTTTTTAGAGTAATCTCTAAGGGCAGCTCAGGAAGGGCCACATATACTATTTCTGCTTATGTTGAGATCCCAATCAAACCAGTTGTTAATATCGATCCCAATACACAAGACCCACAAGATCCAGATGATAATATAGATACTGAAGTAGACCCCGACCAAAAAGGACAAGTACCTCCTAGAAGCACTACTCAGACTACCAAGCCAGACCCTACTCAATATCTAAAACCTCGAGTTATTGAGATGACAATAAACTAAACTTTTTTTGCTAGATTCTTTTATTTCTAATTTTTGATAAAATAACACTATGAATATACTTGCAATTGACCTAGGTACTTACTCGGTTAAATTTTTACTAGGAACCCTAGAAGGTAAAAAAATTCAATTCTTCGATCTTTATGAAGAACTTCTTATTGATCATATGCCAAAAGGTCTTGATGAAGAAGAACAAGTCAGTATTGAACAGGTTCAATTAGAAATTGCACATGACTTTATAAACTCAAGGGATGATATTGATAAAGTTATCATTAATTTACCAAATCAATTAATAACTACTCGATTTTTTAAAGTTCCCATTAAGAATCAAAAAAAAGTAGAACTAACAATACCTTTTCAAATAGAACAAAATCCTCCTCCATTTAGTATCAATGAATCTCATTACGCGAATATGTATATACCGCTTCAAAATGGAACTTATTCAATAACATCAATTACAAAAAAAAATGTTTTTGATCAATTCTATAAAATTATTCAAAGCTTCTCAGTAGTGCCTCAGGCCATCGTATCAGAAGAGTCTGCGTTTCAATCACTTATTGAAAATGAAACACTGGATGACCACTTCGCCATTTTAAATCTAGGCCATAGTGAATCACGTTGCTATATGTTTAATAAGAAAATCATGGTTGATGTTAATATTTCATTTCTTGCAGGAAAAGTTATAGATGAAGTAATTGCTGAAACCTATGATGTCCCAATAGAAGAAGCTATTATTTTCAAACATGAAACTAGTTTTTTTCTAACAGATGAACAAATTAATTCTGTCACTGAAAAGCAAAAAACGTTTGCTCTTCTCATGAAAAGAATTTTTCAGGCCCTTATTAACGATTTTAAAAGATGGAATATCTCATACCAGATGAACCATGGTTCTAATATTAAGAGAATTTATATCACTGGTGGACTCAGTGGAATTAAAAACATTGAAGGTTTTCTTTCTCAAGAACTAGGAGTTCATGTTGAAAAACTTAACCTTTATGAAAACCATGGCCTTGATAACTCTGGTCTAGACTCTGCAACATTTCAATCTCTTACTACTGCTAGAGCTATCGCTACTCATTTCTCAAGAAAAAAAGGTATCGCTGATTTTAGGACAGGAGACTATTCTGCCCCTGCACAAAGTGGTCTGCCACTTCATTCTCTTTCGTTTATTTCAGCAAGAATGGTGCTTGTTTGTTTTATTGTAGGTCTTGCCTTAATTTATGAAAATGTTTCAACGAGTAATCAAATTACTATGATTGAAAGACAGATTACACCACTTCTTAAAACACCTGAGCTAGAAATCACAAATAGAGAAAGAAGAGCATTCAGAGATAACCCAAAGGTTGTCTATAATAAAATGATAAAGAAAAGCAAGGTAATTGAAGAAGAAAAGAACTTTGTTAAAGAAACTCAGAAAATTAATGCAATCTCATCTCTTGCTCAACTCAGTAAACTTATAGGGCCGAATCTAAAAGTTGAATTAATGAATTATACAAATAAAGAGAATAGCGTTACAGCAGAGTTTAGATCTGAAGAAATTGACACTTTAAAACGACTCTCCACAAGTCTAGAGAGTCAAAATTTATCTGATCTAAAACTGGACTTAAGCTCTGCAAGAAAGACTCTTACAGCACAGTTTTCAGCAGAGGATTTATGAGCGAACTAGATATTACAGTTGAAAAAAAGACATTTTTTCAACGATTAGATGAGAAACTTTTTCAATTAATCGATAGTATTCAAGAAAATGATATTTTCTCAAAATTAACTGAATCATTTGAAGGACTCGATGAAGATATTAATAAGCTTATTGTACAAGCAGTAGGAATTTTCGTTATTATCCTTCCCGTATTAGTTGTTCTCTCTCTTTATCTGCGTAGCAATCTTCTTCAGGATGAACTAGTCATGAAGAAAAAACTTATCACTCTTACTCAAAATATTATTAAAGAGCAAAATAGTTTGATTGCAACTGAAAATTCTGTTTTCTCCAATAAGATATTTGATTCTGAAAAAGATATTCTCGATGAACTACAAAGTGTCGCTAACACAGCAGGGATTAATATTAGTACATTTTCAGCATCTGGCTTTGAACAAGTAAGTGAGCTTGGAAATATCCAAAGGACAAATTTCAGTTTTACTTACAAGGATACCAACCTTGGTGATCTGATGAGAATTATTGAACGACTTGAGCTTATCTCTAAATTTAAACTTGTTGGGACTCAGATCAGAAAAGATCCTAAAACAGGTACTCTTAGTGGAATCTTAAGTTTCTCTCATTTTTCTAAAAAGGCAGAGGTAGCAGAGCAATAATGTCAGCATCAAAAATTGACTCACAGATTTACCAAAACAATTTCGTAATCATCATTACATTAGTGGCCTCAATTTTTATCTTTGCTCTTTCGCTATTGCATAGTTTTCCTATAGAAGAGACCGTTAAAACAAATATTGATTCGGCTTTGGCTAAAAATAAAACCTGTCCCCTGACCTATGATGATCTTGTTATTAATATTATTCCCCCTTCAGCAAAAATTTCAGATATCACAATACCTAGTATTTGCTCATCATCATTACTTAAAGATATCAATTTAAGATCTGTAGACCTTAGCTTTGGAGGAATTGACTGGATACTTCTTTCTCCAATTATAAGTTTTGAAACTTCACTGGATGGATCATTTATTACTGGGGAGCTTTCAACAAATCAAAAAAATACAACTTTTAGACTTAATCGATCTAAGATCAATCTTAAGAACCTAATGCCCTATATGAAATCTCCTGTAAGATTGAGTGGTGTGGCCAGAGTTACCTTGTTAATTGAAACAATTGGACAAAAATTAAATAATTTCAGTATTAATGCTCATTCAAAAGATCTCTCCATTGGAGCATCTAATATTTCAGGGATGGAAATACCAGCAATTGATATTGGAGACTTTCAGATTAGGGCATTAACACCTAATAGCCAAAAACTAGTTATAAGAGATATTATTCTTGGTAAAGAAAATGCAGATTTTCACGGACTCTTTAAAGGCAATATCACCCTTGATTCTAAAAGTCTTGAAAACTCAAAACTCGACATAGATGCTCAGTTTAAAATTGCAGGTGAACTTGAAAAACAATTTTCATTTTTTAACCTGATGCTAGCCCCATATAAAGGGAAAAATGATGATTATTTTAACTTAAAATTAGCAGGAACTCTTAATTCCCCTAAACCTCAAAAAAAATAGTTTTCAGGCTCCCTATTATCTAATATTCTTGGCCCATGCTAAATCTTTCTCAATTACATCAAGATATCCAACTACAACTTAGGGAGTTAGTTAAAACTCATACTCCTAAACAATCTTTTTCAAAAATTTATGAATATACATTATTTCCACCAGGAAAACTCTTTCGCCCACTACTAGCGCGAACCGTTTCTCTTGATAATCAACAAAGAATTGGAAATAATAATTATCTTTTTGAATCCTCACTTGAGATACATCATGTCTATACTCTCATTCACGATGATCTTCCATGCATGGATGATGATGATATAAGGCGCGGAAAAAGCTCGGCCCATAAACAATTTAATGAATGGCAGGCCTTGCTAGCAGGAGATGGATTACAGGCCCTTAGTTACCGCTTAATCAGTCTTATTAAGTCTGCAAATCAACAAGAAATCTTAAAGTATTACTCTTGGGCCCTGGGGACAAAAGGCCTTATTATGGGCCAGGCCCTAGATCTTGAAAACTCAGCTCAAGATGGTCTTGAATATATTCTTGAAATTCATAAATTAAAGACATCACGGCTTATTCAAGCATCCCTTGTAGGCGCTTATTTGCTTAGTGAGACGACTAATCTCAAGATGGCAAAGCTTTACCACCGCTTAGGTCATGGCCTAGGAATTAGTTTTCAATTGCTTGATGACTTAAATGAACTAGGTGAAAAGAAACTTAATTATAAAGAGAGTGCTAAAAATCCTTTTATACTTTATAAAACTAAACTCACTGATATTTTTTGTGAAGAACTTGAAAAAATTAACTCATCGTTAAGTTCAGTTCCTGGGAATAATCTAGAAATTTTTATCAAAGATTATTTAAAGAATCAGCTTCAAAGTATTACATCCAACAAAGATCATATAAGAAGATTTGTTCTTGAAGAGGATTTAGACAGAATAGAAACGCTTCTCAACCAGGCCAAGCTTTGAGATAAGACTTTGTAGTTTTGCTTTGGCCAATACTAGCTTTTGAATTTCTTTATCTGAAAAATCATGAACATTTTCTACAAAACTTTCTAATGTTTTAACTTCTTTTCCTTCAAGAATACTTTTGGTCTCCTCCATTGATAGATTTTCATCAACAAGGAGGCCCTTAAGCTTAAGGATAGCTTCAATATCCTTATGCTCATATACTTTTTGACCTGAAGAAGTGGAAAGTGGAGAAATTTCAGCAAATTCAGTTTCCCAAAACCTAAGTACATATGGTCTTACACCAGTGATTTCACAAACTTCGTCTAACTTAAAACTAGATTTTTGGGGAATAATAGTACTCATACTCAATCATCTCTTTCTTCTGAATTTGATAGAAATGAACTTAATGCTTTTGGAAGAAAATCTCTTGGAGGAATAGATTTATCTTCTTTTCCATGTTCATCAACTCTATGAGCATAACGATTTGTAACATCATCTCTTAAAACTTGAGATGGTTTAAATGTTAAAACTCTTCTTGCAGGTATAGGCATAGCATCACCGGTCTGAGGGTTACGCCCCATTCTAGTGGCCTTATCTCTTATAGAGAAATTCCCAAAACCTGAGATTTTAACTTTCTCGCCTTTAGCTAATGTATCTTTGATAGTGTTGAATACGAGATCTACTAGATCCGCTGCTTCTTTTTTTGTAAAGCCAGCTTCTTTATAAATCCGTTCTACGATATCAGCTTTGGTCATTGCCATAACGATCCTCCATGATTGCCGACCGAGCCTAAACCCTTGTTTATAGGTTAACAAACAACAAGATTTTGAGCAAAGAAAAAAGTGCTAACTTATTAAAAATAAGGCGATTCTTGAAAAAATCGCCTTAGGATTGGAATATTTCAGATTTTATCTGGACTATTTTACTGAGTTATAGATTGTTTTGAAGCTTTCAAAATCACGAGCTGCAATATCTGCAAGCATCTTACGATTAAGATCAATATTCTTAGACTTAAGTGCACCCATAAACTTAGAGTAAGATCCACCAAGTACTTTAGTTGCTGCAGAAATACGAGTAATCCATAATCTTCTCATATCTCTTTTTAATAATCTTCTTGATTTATATACATAGTGAAGAGCTCTCTTCACTGTCTCTGCTGTGTGACGGAACTTTCTTCTTCTATCGTAGTGAAAGCCCTTAGCTAATTTTAAAACTCTGTTTCTTCTTCTTCTGGCCTTAAAGCCACGTTTTACCCGTGCCATAATTTTCTCCTAAGTCATTTGGTAGGGGGCCTAATAGCGCTTAACCACTACTCAATTCACTTCTTTATCGTTATTAACCGTAAGGAAGCATCCTCTTGGCCTGTCTTAAGTCTGCTTGATGAACATATCCAGCTTTACGCTTATCTCTCTTACTATTTGAAGACATCTTAGTAAGAATATGGCGTAAATTATTTCTTTTAATTTTAATCTTTCCAGTTCCTGTGAGCTTGTATCTTTTAGCTGCAGCTCTTTTGGTTTTCATTTTAGGCATGAGTAGCTCCAAATTATTATAATTTCAACAGTTTACAAATTTCTGTGTAAATTTACAGTCTGATTAAATACCACCCTCGCCACAAGCTGGCAACGGCGTATTACTTCTTTTTAGAAGGAGACATGATGGTGATAATACGATTTCCCATCATTTTGGGGGCACTCTCAACGATCCCTCCAAACTCTATTACTAACTCAATAATCGTATTAAATTTATTAATCCCGATATCTTTGTGGGCCATCTCCCGTCCACGAAACTGCATAATCATTTTGACCTTATCCCCTTGATCAAGGAATTTTTCGGCTTTGCGTAATTTTACGTCTAAATCATGCTTTTCAATATTAGGTCGAAATTGAATTTCTTTTAATTGAACAACCGTTTGCTTTTTCTTAGCTTCACTAAGTTTTTTCTGCTGCTCATATTTAAATTTTCCGTAATCAATAAGCTTAACTACTGGAGGCTTAGCGTTTGGAGACACTTCTACCAAATCAAGTCCTTGATCTTGGGAGAGCCGCCTGGCTTCTTCCATAGAGACTACACCGTACTGTGTACCATCATCTCCTATTAATCTTGCTTCTGTTGCTCTAATTTGGTGGTTAATCCGAGGACCGGTTACTCTACTAGTTCTGCGCTTGTCTTGAATAGTTAACTCCATCGTTTAAAAACATTCAGTTATCAATAGTAAATGATAACTACCCTTAGAATCAAGCTTATAACTTGTTAAAATATTGGATGTCAATGCAACTTACTGCATCCATACTATCATAGATCTTGAGTGACCAGGTCCTGCCAATACTTTTACCGCTCTCAAGAAGCTCCTGCTCAAATTCTTCACAATTTTTAAGTACTAACTCCCATGAGAACTCATTGATTGGAGCTTCAATGCTACGAATAAAAGCTTCCCCTTTATGGCCATCGAAAAGAGCTAGTTCAGACTCCTCCGGGACTATCTCAAAGCCTATTACTGGAGTTGCAACCCAATGGTCCATATCCTCAATCGGGATCTCTGAAAGCGGCTCAAAAAAGAAAAGGCAGCAATGATTAGAAAACTCATCAAGCTGAGGAGACTTTTCAATATAATCGAGAAGAATTTGATACTGAGTTATCCAATCTCTAGGAATCCCTGATCCTTCTAAGTAAAGATAGCGAGTATTTCCTAATTCCTGAACTTGATACGTTGAGTTCATTAATAAGAGGCTTTCATATTAAAAGTTAAAAGTGTAGTGAGGTCATTTGCCGTGTTTTCAATCAAAAGCTCTGTCGCTTTTTTATCAATTTGATAATATTGCCCGGCTTCATCCCTACGCAAAAAACCCTCATTGATAAAAAACTTTAGAGAATTTTTCAACAAGGCCAACGAAAAGCTTTCTGGATATTTGATAAAGCTTCCATGCTCTTTTTCTAGGTCATGAATTTCTTTACTGACTTTACTTATTTGCTCTAAATCAAATGGCTTATCTTGGAAATGCTTAACTGCCAAAGCAGCAATATAATAGCCTTCAAAGATATAACTAAACCCTCTTAAAAAACTTCCTATAAATTTTGAAATCTTTGCAAAGTCCTTAGCTGGAAGATGCATGCACTCTTCTAACGTAATAACTTCTCTTTCAAGAGCAATGGAAACGATCTTTAGAGTTTTTTGAATAACTTCTTTAATATCAGGCAAGTAAAACTCGTATTTAAGCTCGTTAATTTTTTGCTTCAATATATGCTTAGCGCCTCGTAGGTCATCAATCTCTTCTTTTAAAATACTTATAAGAAGAACATTAACAAAATAAGGAACTAGAAAATGATGTAAAATAGAGTTTTTAAAATAAAGAAGTTCCATTCTTCGATTTGTTTCGACTGCATAAAAAGTTTGGTGAAGTTTGTCTTTTTCAATGACTTTAATTTTTTTATCCCGAATAAGAAGCTCAAGTCCACGCCTTATAGACTTTTCAACTTTATCTCCCAAAAGAGAATTTGATACTTCAACATCGAGATGCCCACAATAAATTAGAACAAGTTTAACTTTTTCTAGGATCTGGTTAAAAGTGAGAGCACCAGAAGGCTCATCCAGTAAGATAAGACCCAAAAGGGAAATAGGAGTTACACAAATACCTTTACCAACGGCCCGGTAACATTTAAATGCCATTTTATGAATTGAAGTTTTAAAATCAGAGCTTAAAGTTTTATCAATAGGACTGCCAATATTAATATGAATCGTACCAAGTTCTTTACTTAAAAGTTTATAAAGTTTAAAAAGCTGTGTGCTGCTTTCTTTCTCTTTTTTTCCACCACCCAATTCTTTAATAAGAGATTTTTCCTCAGGAACAAATTCATGCATTATTGAAACAGGCACAAAGACCATAGGCTTAGCATTTGGATCTTCTTTAACAAGCTGCTCATGAGCTGTAATAAGCATTGAGAAAAGACCAAACCTAGGTGGCAAAAGCTTTCCTGTACGAGAACGTCCACCTTCAAAAAAGAACTCTATAGGATGCCCTTCTTTTAAAAGATAGTACAGATAGGCTTCTAGTGTGAGTTTATAGTTATTATCATCTTGAAAACTTCTTCGAATAAAAAAACATCCAGATTTTCTAAACATTACGCCAATAGGAAAAATATTTAAATTAATTCCTCCAGCAATATGAACAGGTACCTTTCCATCAAATCGTGTATGAATAATATAGTTTAGCGCAAGGTAATCTGCATGAGACTGATGATTTGGCACAAAAATTAAACATTTCTCTTTGGCCAACCTTTCAATATCTACATTAGGGGCAACATTTAAATTTATGCCGTCATAGAGTTTAGAAAAAGGCATATCAAGAAAACTTCCCATCTTTTTAACAAAAGAAGGGGAATATTCAGCTTTAATTTCTTTTAAGTTGGCAAGAACCTTAGAACGTTCAAAAGCATTATCACCAATATATTGATTTAATTCTGGGTAGCTAAGAACAATCTTTTCAATATGCTTCATTAGGTTTTAGCGAACTCCGTGAGGCTTAGACTCTGTCATACCACTTGCACTCATTTCCATGAATTGTGCATTTTGTTTCATTTCTAAAATTGTAGAAGCATTAAGATAGGTCATTCCAGAACGAATTCCGCCAGCGAGCTCATTTATGACATCACTAACAGACCCTTTGCATGGAACTAATGTAGCCTCTCCTTCTGGAGCCATTCCTTGAGGAAGATCTCCTCTCCAAGAAACTTGTGCGTCTTTACTGGCCATACCACGGTATTTTTTCATTCCACCTTTGAGCTCACCTGGAGTTTCAAGAGTGCCTGAAAGCATAGAGCCAAGCATAACAGCTTGAGATCCAGCACTAAGGGCCTTTACAATATCACCACTTGTCTTAATTCCCCCATCTGCAATAACCGGAACACCATGTTTTCTAGCTTCTTGGACACTTAAGGCAACGGCCGTTAATTGTGGAACCCCACAACCAGTAATAATCCGAGTCGTACACATTGAACCAGGGCCAATTCCAACTTTCACTGAATCTGCTCCATGATCTATCATTTTTCTCACCCCATCCGCTGTTGCTGTATTGCCAGCAATAACATCGATTTGAGGAAATTGTTTTTTCACATAATCAAGAATTTCGATCAACATCACAGAGTCACCGTGTGCAATATCAATAGTTAGAATTTTAACACCGGCCTCAACTAATGCATGTGCCCTTTTTTTTCCTGCTTCTTTAACTCCGATTGAGGCAGCAATAGGTGTTTGAAGATTATTTTGTTTTTGAAAATCTAAAATTCTTTTAACTTCTTCAACTTGTGTTGCAGTATCCATAAACCTATGAAGAATTCCAATACCTCCAAGTTTCGCCATAGCACAACACATCTCAGACTCTGAAATCGTATCCATATTAGAAGCTACAATAGGCAGCTCAAGGCTGTAGTTTTTGGTGATTTTAGTACTAAGATCGGGGTCTTTTCTGGAAGCAATTTCCGAATGCCTAGGGACTAGTAATACATCATCAAATGTTAGTCCTTTTCCTCTTTCTAAAATTGAATCAGCATTAAACATCAATTGCATAACATCCCCCGTTAAAGCAAATTAAATAACAAAAAGTTATACCCAGTAAAAGACGAGATTTAAACAGTAGAGAATACTTCAGAGATAACAACGCGTCGCTCAAACAGTTAATTTGGCAATATAAATTGGAATGATGATATAAAAAATGCTGTCTCGTACCAAATAAAGAAAAAAGAATAACCAAAAATCCTTAACTCCCATCTCGTAGAGCTTTTCAATGCCGTGATATTGAAGCTTTTTACTCATGGCCACCATAAATTTTGTTTTGCCCCAATGATTGAAGAAAAACGAGATATTGCCATCGAGTTTTGTGTCTATTCTGTGAAATGATTCTTTTAAAACGCTCATATTTTTACTCAGCTAGTTAAATACCAATTCCTTGGCTGATTGAAAATGCATTTAACTAATTAAAATTGCTATTTCACTGATGAAAAATCGTATTTGAAAGTTTATACTCTCTAACATGCTAAAAAAGCTTCATCTCATCGATTACCACAGCCATCACCAGGTCGAACAATTTCCTAGTGATAAATCCTTTGTGCTTAAAACATGCCAAAGAAGTTTGTTTGTGGGCTTTGAAAAACCTCAAGTACTCACAAACTCACAAGAAGATATCTATTTGGAAGGTCTTGAAGCTTACCATTATATGCTTGAAATTATCTGTGGAATCAAAAGTAAATTTACCGCAGAGTCTGAAATTGTTGGTCAATTTAAAGAAGCTTACTATTTATACCTTAAGGCTGAGTACAGAGACCCATCTATGATAAGAGTTCTTGAAAAACTTTTTAAAGATGCAAAAGAAATTAGAACTCACTATCTCAAAGGCATTGGGCAAAAAACTTATGCTTCTATTGTTAGAAAACTTGTTTACCAAAACTCACTTCCAAGACGAGTCTTAATACTGGGGACAGGCAGTTTATCTGAAGATATCGTGAACCAACTCAAAAAAAGAGTAGAGCAGATTTTTATTTCTGGAAGAAGTATAGATAAAGTACAAACACTCTGCCAGAAACATTCAACTTACAGTCTTTCATGGAAAGATTTTGACCTCTACAGACATTTTGATGTCATCGTAAATACCATCGGGGTAAGAGAGCTTACTCTTTTTAGACATACATTTTTTGATCATTGGCGTGAGATTCACTCTGAGAATTGCCTTTTTATTGATTTAGGAAGCCCTTCTATTATTGATACTAGATTCTCCCATGAGCATGGGGTTCTCAGACTTGAAGATGTTTTTGGACAATCAATTATTAAAGAGAAAGAAAAACTAGAAAAAGTAGAAACTGCCAAAGAAGCAATTAAGCTTGTTGCCCAAAAAAGACTAAAGGCATTTCAATCCTCACTTCAAAAAGGTGCCAGTCTTGCCTAATGAATATACCATCGGCACAAGAGGCTCTCTTTTAGCTGTTGCTCAATCTACATTAATCAAAAACTCACTAGAGGAACTAACTGGTGACCAGTTCAATCTTAAAACAATTAAGACTCAAGGGGATCTAGATACCTCGAAGCCGCTTTGGCAACTTGACGGCAAAGACTTTTTCACAAAAGAGCTTGATCATGCACTATTGGCCAACGAAGTGGACCTTGTTATCCATTCTTACAAAGACTTAGGAAGTACTAGACCTGCAGGCATTGAACTAGCCTGTTTAACTCAAAGGCGATTTGGCGAAGATATACTTCTTATAAAAAAAGAGACTGTTACAAAAATAAATTCTTTAGAAACTTTTACTATTGGAACAAGCTCCCCTCGTCGAATTGCATGTCTGCAATCCTTAAAGGGGCTATTTCCTAATAATAAGTTGGATATAAAAGATAAAATGTTAAGAGGGAATGTAAATACGAGGATTAAAAAGCTTAAAGATGGAGACTATGATGCAATAATCTTGGCCATGGCCGGTCTGGAAAGACTAAGCCTAGAAAGTACGGCTTCATTAATTATTGAAGAACTTTTAAAAGATTTAGACTTCATGATTCTCCCTAGCTCTTTATTTCCTTCTGCTGCAGCTCAGGGAGCTCTGGCCATAGAGGTTTCAAGTAATAGTCCTAAGAATGCAGAACTCAAGGAAAAACTCTCTAAACTTCATCATAAAAAAACAGCTCAAGAAATTTTAATTGAAAGAGATAGATTTCAAACATACGGCGGAGGATGCCATTTGGCCGTTGGTATCCATGTAGAAAAAAGAGGCTCATATTTTGTTCAACATGAAAAAGGGTTAACTCAAGGTAAAACTATCGATACAAGCATGATTCTCCCTGCTCATAATTTTGAGAAACTCTCTACTCTATTTGTAGGCCTTCCTCCAGAGAAGTATTCTAACAGTGTGTTAGATATTGTCTGCGATGAACTTATTAAAAAATCCCCACTAGAAATCGAATCTCCACCGGATGGACCTCGAGATGTTTTTATTACAAGCTCCTACACCTTTAAGGCCTTAGAGAAAGTTCAGCCAAGATCCTGCTGGGTTTCAGGGCTGGCGACCTGGAAAAAACTGGCCCAAAAAGGATATTGGATTAATGGTAGTGCAGACTCGCTAGGACATGAAAAGCTATATGATTATTTAAACTCAAAGGTATTAGAAAACTTCTATCCAGATATAAAACTTGCTACTCTTAGCGCTAAAGGTAGCAAAGTCACAAAAGGTGAACTCATCGAGTGCTACCAGAGAGAAACGAAAGAAGTATCTAATGAATATAAAGAAAGGCTTATGGCCTGCAAGGCTTTTTATTGGACAAGCTTTGCTCAATATGAAATCTACTCACAAGAGTTTGATTTTCTAAAAGATGATACAAATCTCTATCATTGCTGTGGCCTTGGTAAAACTATGGACTCATTTAGCAAATCAGGTATGAAGTTTTTGCCATTTAGCTCTGTAAAAGATTTTGTTCAGCAATTTACAATATGAGGTTCTATGAACTCAACAGAAATTTTTAATTATTCAAAAACAATTGTTCCAGGTGGAGTCCATTCACCAGTTAGATCTTTTAAGGGACTTCATACAACTCCGCGCTTTATTCAATCAGCACATGGTGCGAAATTTACTGATATTGAAGGAAACGATTATATCGATTTCTGTATGAGCTTTGGACCACTTATTCTTGGACATGCCCATCCAAAAGTCCACACTCAATTACAAGAGGCACTAACAAGAGGATGGAGTTATGGAGCTTGCGAGCCCTACTCTGTAGACCTCGCTCAATTTATTTTAGATAGACTAGATTTTGCTGAACAAATACGTTTTGTAAATTCCGGAACTGAAGCTGTTATGACGGCCCTGCGCTTGGCCCGAGGTTTCACTAAAAGAGATAAGATAATTAAATTCAATGGCTGCTACCATGGACATGTGGACAGCATGCTTATCAAAGCAGGATCAGGACTCGCTGGAGTTGGTGAAGCGACAAGTGCCGGAATCCCAGCATCCATAGCACAGGATACTATTGTTTTAGAATTAGGCGATCAAAAAGCTGTTGAATACGCGTTTGAAAAATATAAAGATGAAATTGCCTGTATTATTATTGAGCCACTCCCGGCCAATAACGGTCTACTTATTCAAGAGGAAAGCTTTCTTAATTTTTTAAGAGATATAACTGAAAAAAATAATAGTCTTCTCATTTTTGATGAAGTGATTTCTGGATTTAGAGTTTCGTTTGGTGGGATGAGCGAGATCACAGGTATAAGACCTGATATTGCAACTTATGGAAAAATTATTGGAGGGGGACTTCCTGTTGGAGCGCTTGTTTCAACACAAAAAATAATGGCCTCCTTAGCTCCTATTGGAGATGTCTACCAAGCAGGAACATTGAGCGCAAACCCATTGGCCATGGTAGCAGGACTAGCAACTTTAAAAGAGCTAACTCCAGAGTTCTATCTTAAAATTGAAAACCAAACAAAAAAACTAGTTTCCTTGTTTACTGAGTTTTTTAAATCAAGAACAGAGTTTTCTCATCTACAAATCTCACACTTTGGATCACTTTTTTGGATTTATCCTAAAACAGAAAATCTTCACAGAGCAGTAGATATTCCGACTAATCTTGCTGAAGGTTTTTATAAATTATTTGAAGACTTACTTGGAAAGGGAATTTACCTTGCTCCTAATGCTTACGAAGTCGGTTTTATGAGTATCGCTCATGATGACCAACTTCTTGAAGAACTTAAAAGTCGACTATGGAAGTAAAGTCTCGCAAAATACTTTTTTACCTCTCTTTTTTATGGCTAGTTATAGGCTTGGCCCTTGCTGGCTGGTGGCTTTTTCTGATTGTTCAAATGTCTCATGAACTTGAGGCCCTCGCCCCAGAAGTTATTAATGCCAAAAGATATTTTAGGATTGCAAAATGGGAAGGAAGTACATTTATTCTTCTGCAGTTTCTAATTTCAGGCACTTTGTTTTATTTCTATTACCAAGACCTTAAAAAGCAACAATCTTTAAGTTCATTTTTTTCTTCTCTAACTCATGACCTTAAAACACCGCTTGCAAGCATTAGACTTCAAACAGAAATTTTAAATGAAGGTACTAAACATAATGATCATCCACCTCACTTTAAGCAGTTAGGTGCTAGGCTTATTGAGGATGCTCAACGTCTAGAAGATGAATTAGATAAATTGCTGCAACTTTCAAGAATTGAGCGTAATGGAGATC
>CAYGJN010000056.1:0-17254 GCA_964350135.1 uncultured Bacteriovoracaceae bacterium
GCTTCGTACAACTCAGGGGTTTGCTTATCTAGTTTTTTAAGCAAAGCTATTTGATCTTCAAATTGTTTCTGCTGACCATTTTTATAATAATATTTTGCAATATCACCTAAGAGAAGTGGGTGCTCAGGAAAGTCTTCAAGTATTGACCGTAGATAACCAATCGCCACTTCTGCTCCATCCATTTCATAAAGTATCCCTGCATAAGTTGATCTATAACGAACACTTCCAGGTCTAATTTCTATCGCTCTATTAATTAAATTTTTTGCCTGCTTAAAATTATTTGCCTTACGGTAAATTTCTGCCAGTAAAAAAAGTGACTCATCATTAAGTGGATCTTCACCAAGGCTTTTCTGGAGCCAGCTAACTGCTGCAAGATAGCTTTTTTGTTGTAGATAAAGCTTTGCCAAGCTAAGGGCATACCTTTTCTTTTCATCAGGTTGCAATACTTTTAACTTTGCCAGTGCTTGTCTTGCTTTATTAATTTTAAATGAAGCAACATAAGTATCTATTAAATCAAAACGTGGCCCCATATGATCAGGGTTCTTTTCAATAAATCGTTGCAACATATCGATGGAGTTTTTAAAATGCCCTCTTTCTCTTTGAATTTCTGATAACTGACGTATGGCAGGATAATAATCGGCGGATTCATCAACTGCTATTATTGCATACTTAAGAGCTTCAGCAGAGTTGCCAGAGGCCTGCTCAGATTTAGACTTTTCTAAATTTATCTTGGCTCTATTTTGTTTTATAAAGACCTTCGCTGCACTACCTTTTGAAAAACTATCGCCTGCTTCAGCTAATTGGTTTCTAAGGTTTGCATCTTCATTTAATTGTAAAGATTTGTAAAAATATGAAATTGCTTCTTTTTGATTTCCATTAATTGCTAGCAAGATACCTTTAAACTTTAGCCACTGAGAATAGTAATAGACAGAACTATTGGCCTTAACAACTTCAATTCCTTTTACTATATCTTCAAGTATATCAAAACTTTCTTGCTGAATTACAATTTCAGCATATTCTGTCAATAACTCTATTGACTCTGTGTATCTCTTACTCGCTGTTTTATAAATTTCTCGAGCTTTCTCTAAGTTTTGGAAAGCATTATTATAATGTGCCAGTGCTAGATAAACGTTTATGTTTTTAATTTCACTGCTCTCCAGTTTCTCATATGCTTTCTTTGCATCATCAAAGCGACCATCGGCTATTAAACCTTTCAGATATAATGCAATAAGATCTGGTGTAGATTTTTTAGTAATTCTAATATATCTTTCAATTGTTATCAGCGATGATTTATATCTTTCAATTTCATAGAAAAACAAGGCCCTTCCATATATATAATTTATATTTTGTGGAATTCTTCTGCTGGCAATTTGAATAAGCTTCATTATATTTTGTCTAGCCTCAGACTTATTAATGGCATCCCTATATAATTCAGCATAAATCTTAATAATCTTTCCTAGGGTTTGCTTGTTATCAAAACTCTGCTCAAGGGATGCTTTATACTTTTTTGATGCCTGTACTTTTGAAATATAATTATCTTTTGCATATAACTTATCACCTTCATCCTCTAACAACCTTGATTGCTTTTTATTTTCAACTTCGAATGGTAAAGGGTATTCAATATTCGGAGCCACTATTGCAACCGAATTTTCTTCCTTTTTTGTATCTACAATTTCAAATATCGCTAAGCCTGCTGCAAGAATTGCAACAAAAAGAAGTAATGGTTTCTTTTTAGTTTTTTTTGTACTTTCTTCCGTGATTTGTTTTTGAACTTTTTCAAGAGGGTCTAAATCAAGTTTTTCCTTTCTCTCTTGCTCCGCTATTTTATATTCATTAATAATATTTTCTTTTTCAACTCTTAAATCTAATACCTGGGTTTTATCTTCAAAGCTTACAACTTCTTTTTCAACTTCTTCCGTTAGAACCAGGGGAGGTTCTTCCAACTCACCTTTGTCACTGGGCCTACTTTGAGTTACTTCATCACTTTCGTCTTTTTCATCCAGAAAGGACTTAAGCTCTTTTCTATCCTCATCTGATAAAGGGCGAATTCTAGTTTTATCTAAGTTTGTTTCTTGAATATCTTTTTGAGTGCTATCAAGGCTGTCCGCTATATTTGTTCTTTTTCTACTTTTGGTTTCAAACTTGCTATCTAAATATTCTTGGTTTTTTAAGTCATCCTTATTTATTTTTTCTTGAATATCGCGAATTGCTCTAAATACAGTCCCCTCGACCTCATCAACTTCTTCAACAAATGAAATTATTTCAGGAAAGCTTGTCGCCCTAAGCCAATCACCACCAGGAAAACTCTGGTATTCCTCATCCAAACTTAGCTTGTTAGAATTATAAAGACTCTTTATTTCTTCTAGGTGCAATGGTCCAATTATTCTGCCTGAATTTAATTTTACTCGATAAGCTTTACCCATAATTAATTATAGCTCATTTACCAAAAAAAATTAAAAATTATAGAAATAGTAATGAGTACTGATAGGGTTATTTTTTCATTAATCTCAAGAGAAGCAGTCTTATTCATAGCTTCTTTATCACCTATTAAAGTTAGCTTTTGTATAACGACCCATATCGTAAGTGAGAATAAAATAATATACAAAAGAAAGAAATATGGTGATCCATTATAGAATAACGTAAATACCTGATAACGAATTGAAAAGAGAAGACTAAAGGGTAGTCCAATACTCATGCCAACGGGCAGATATTTTTTAAAAAATCTTGAAAGAATTGGGTTTTCCATATCCCATCTATCAAAGAAGATTAGAAGATAAGGAGCTGTACAAATTAAATTAAAATAAAAAATAACCTCGAACCCAATGATCTCTTCATAATCAAATAAAAAAACAATCAGTACAACTGTGTTTAGAAGACAGATATTGCTGATCATATCACTAAAGCTTTTAGAATTTCTGGCACGGTTATAAATATAACCAGTGAGACAAATTATTAAAACTGTTAATAAATCTAAAATCTTTGTCTGTATTTCCGGAGAGGCATTAATAATAAGTGTCCTTGCAATATAGAGTGACACCGGAACACTTATTACTCTTTCTAAAATAATTTCTACAATAATTTCAGCAAGGTTTTTTTCATTTTTTTCATGTTTAAAAATATATTTAGGAGTTAACAGAAGTAAAAGTATTGCTGATAGAAAAAGTGATAATGCTATTGTATATAACTGCTCGTTAATTATTGATATATCTTTCAACTCTGTACCTGTTGTCGACAAACTCAATATTAAAAAAGCCATTGTTATTAAAGCTATTTTGAAAAATCTGATATAAATCATATCGGTAGACCCTCTATGACTTAGACTAGTACTAACTAAACCAACTAATAAAAAACAATTTATCAACCACGTGTAATGAAATAGATTATTAATACCTATTATTGAAAACCCAAGGACTAAATACATTGCACCCGTTAATAAAACTTTCCCATCCTTATTCTTAATTACTCTTGCAGCACACAAGGACATTAAGAAAAAAAGAACGGTTGCAATTGCAGGCCCTTTATAATTTTGAACTTGGTTAAATCCCTGCAACCACAGACTATCTTCACTCTTATTAATTAAAGCAAATAGGGATGATCCAATTAGTATATTTATAAAATATATAACTCTTCGATCAATACGCTCATTCATGTTCATGCATGTAATAATTACAAATAGGAAAATTATTAAAAATAGCATGATAAATTCAGAGAGAATCATATTGTTAATTCCCTTCTCGTTTTCTTAAGCAAGTTCCACTGCACACTTGTTATTAGAACTAAGTAAATCACCAACATTGGGATTATATATACATCTAAGCCTAAACTTAGTTCTTTGAAAAAATAATACGATCCCGTATATGGCATAAATGAACAAAAATATATTATTATTACTTCTATAAAGTTTCTCATTTCCCCTAAATTTCTGTTAATTTTTTGTTTGAATATCAAGTAAATCAAATTAGCAAAAACCAAGTAGATCGAATAAAGCACAAATGCCCCTGAGGGACTTTCTATTGATACTAACAATAGGGCAATAAAACATATGGCCATGTGACTCGTAAAGGAAACTAGGTCTGTATATTTAGACTTTTTAAATACGAGACCAAAAAATAATATTATCACTGCTATTATGTTTAGAGGAAGAGAGCTACTAGTGAGTATTGATCGTATTGAGTCATCAAGTACAAAAATCACAGGAACGATAAATCTTAACATTAGAAGAATTATAGTTTGAGAAATCTGCGTTTGGTTATTTAGTTTATCAAAAGACCTTGATTTTATAATTAATGAGAATGCTAATGCTATTGATACTATTAAGCCTGAATCACTAAACTTCCCACTATTAATTGAAACAAGTGCAAATAAAATCATCCCTGTTGAAAATGCTGCTAGCTCTAAAGCATACTCTCCCTTTTCAGCTTTTTTCATAAAAAGACTTACTAAAAATAACAATTCTAAAAACACACATATTTGAAAAATGCCACTGCTATATGTGAAGATATTAAAAAGTCCAATATACAAATAAAAGCTACTAAGGTTTTTTTTCACATCTTCAAAAAATACACCAATAAGCAACAGGACACTTATAAATATTCTAATTATCCAATACTCTTGATTATTGCTAATTATAATTGCTTCTAGATTGCTGAATTTTATTGAAAAAAGATTCTCTGCTGACGCTTCAGTCATTTTTATCAAAACAAGATTTATTATTATAAAAAGAAAAGCTGATATAATATTTAACGATTTAAGATTCCTCTGGTTTACACCTACTGCCCCAATTGAATTCAAAAGACAAACGGCGAAGGGAAATGATATCTGAAGTATTGATATATAATCATGTACCATTATCAATCCTTCCACACTGTAAACCATGTTATTGAAAGCAACACAAGGGTTGTTATTGCAACTATATGGTATCTATTGTCTGTACGTATTTGAGATCTTTTCTCAAAAGAAGTCATTCCTCTAAATAGTATGAACATCACCAAGGATAAAGCTTTTCTCACCAATAAGGAAAAATCATTAAAAACATTTTGAGCGAGGTGAATAAAAGAGACAAAAATACTCCCGATCACCAATGGGGGAAAAGTATTCTTTTGCTCTATTTTAAAGTTTTTTCTTACCTCCTTAGAAAAAGTCCATGATATTAAAAATAAAATTATCAATGCAAAGATAATAATAACTCCATTTTTCCAATCCATAGTCCTACTATCACTTGGCCAGTTACCAAACTGAACAACTGCATAGATCGTTAAACCTTGTGCAATTAAAAAATAATTTATCTTTGCCTTTTTATTTTCCTTACTTGATTGTTCTATAATTTCGAAAACATTAACTAGAAAAATTTTTCCAGCTGTCAGGATAAAGCATATAAAAATAATAATACTCCAGGATCTTGAAAATAAATTTGTCGATATGCTTTGTATGCCCAACAGACTATTCTCAAAAGATAGAGCTAGCATTGGCAAAAGAGTTGCTGCCAAGACTACTCCTACTTCTTCTCTTCCTTTAAAATTGCTATGAGTATTTGTAACTAGAATTACCACCAATATACACAAAGTTCCTCTGGCAATCTCGGGATCAGATATAAGGCATATCGAAAGAAAAACAAGAGCAATATTTTTCAAGGTTCTATTTTGAGATGTCTGTCCTAAAGACTTTAAAGTAAACCATGTTGAAATTATAAGAGATAAAACAATGGGGGCGATCAATAATTCATTATTAATACTTACTTCTTCATAGAATTGACTTGCTATAATAATCCATGAAACCAACTCTCTTTTAAGATTAGGGCCATTATACTCATCCTCGTCTAAACAAGTGATGAATGCTAAAAATGTAAAGATTAGCATAATAATTAAAGAGAGATTACTACCACTACCTTGCTCAAGGATTTTGTAAATAATTAAACTCGAAACTAAAATTAGCCTTGATGCAGAGTTTTTGGTTCCACTTAAAAATATATTATACCCTAATCCTAGAATTGCCATTTCGAGACAAGGATTTAAAATTAAAAATGAGACAAGACATATATCAATTATCTTTAGATAGTTTTTTTCATTATTTTTAGACAATAATGAAAGGGATCCCCATACTAACATTATTGTAAATGACAAACCTGTAGGCTTTGTATTTTGAAAACTAAGCAGTGGTATATCTAGAATCAGATCACCGAAAAGAATAAGACCAATCATCAGTAGATAAAAATACTTGGAAAGGTTGAGCACTTTATATTTAGCCTCAACTATAAGCGCGCTAATAAAGGTTAATGCATAAACAATTATAATCATGCCCTATTCATCCTCTTGCAGAGTATAAAGGCAATTATAAGGGCCAAGTATAAAGTTAAAGCAAACAAAATTGTTTCTATTTGCCCATAGCTCCAATTATGCTCTATTTTTCTTACAAGAAAAATTCCAGTTGTGCAGGCATTAATTGAGAGTGCTAAGCCTAATATCTTCTTAAAAGGCTTTTTTCTTAAGATAGACACCAGTATTCCAATAAAAAAATTCATTACTATTGCGATTAGAAGAAACTTCATTTTTCTTGCTCTCCTTCATCGACTTTAGAAAGTATATAAAAACATAATGTTATGAATATAATAAGCATAGAAAATATCATTCCAAGATCACTTTTTATCAATTGATCTGATTTGCTTGTTATTTCATCTAACACTTCTAGACTTTTGAATATTAGTATCAGGCCTTGCCCTATAAGAAATAGCACTATTATAATTGCTGCTAAATCTATTATGCCATCATCACGTGACTTCATTGTATCACTCTCACGTGCAATAACTCTTGCAACTATATATATTAACCCTATTGCTGATATTGAAACAAGAAACTCAATAAACTGACTTGTAAATAATAAAAAACAAGACATCAACACACTAAGCTGTACGAATCGACTAACAACTTTATTGTTATCTTTTGTTAAAATGAAATCTATTAACAAAAAAATTTGCAATATAAAAGATAGTAAATATATCAAATCTTGATTAAAGCTCATAAAAATATGCTCAGCATAGAGATAATGCATCCTACTATTAGATACTGCGAAGAGAGCCTTATTGTTCCTTTTTCATTTGGCTCTACAGTTATTTTTTTTATATTCCTAAATACTTCATTTAATAATATCGCAATCAATAAAGAGAATATTAAAATACTACTCCCTTTCACTATACTGTTTTCGATAGTTATATTTTTGTTTAGTATTAGCAATAAGCCTACAAAGCATATTATTTGACTGTTAAAGTAAATTTTTTCAAATACTTTTGCTTCCTGCCTTAACTTCCTTTTACCAATTTCAGTTAAGCCTGCTGAATCTTTCTGCATTATCAAACTTGCTTTATTTGTGAAAATCAGCAGCATTACGATCCCAAAAATTATGCTACTAATCATCATATTGCTAAAAACTTCTATCGTATAAATTAAAAACACAAATAATAAATCATAAAGAATAATCATTATTTTTGACTGGTAATTTTTGTCATAAAATATTGAAAGTGAGCCTTCGCCTCTTGCCATCATTGAAATTATTGGAAATCCAATAAACAATGTAGACATCTTTACTTGTAGATTATTCTCATCTTGCAGGATTAAAATTAATACTAAATACGACAATGGTAGCAAGGCTGACATTACAAGAAGGCTATCAAACAATAGGCCTTCCTTTGTCCTTAAGTTTTTAGTCAAGAAGTTTTCTTTTATATAACTTGTTAATGATTGTTCAGAACTTCTTTTTACGAATATTCTATCTATGAAAAAATGAATCAATACACTTATAAAAATTGATAAAAATATATTATTCATTATTTTTACTAATCCTTAGAAGTAGAGAGAAAGATATTATTGTATAAAAAGTTACTAAAAATATTTTCTGATCTAACCCTAACTCTGATTTATATTTTGAGCTAAAGAGCAGTATAACAATAAAACAAATTAGATATACGAATAGTAAAACAAACCTAGTCATTCCATTAGATTTTAATTTTCCATCGAAGTGAACAACTTCTCTATTTTCGCGCCTGATTTTTGTTTTCTTAATCTTTGGAAGAAAAATTATTATTGAGAATATGAATAAAGTTATGGCTAGTTTTAGCTCATAGTATTCTGGATACATCCTTGTCGGTACCTCTGTGGACTATTTACTTAACAATAAGTTCCGCATTTTGAGCAATTTTAATAATGCTCTCCCAGAAGATCCCCAGAAATACGACTGGTACTGAAAATGCCACAAGGACTGCCTGATTAACAAAAGAGAAATTCTCTATTTTTTCTGTAGAATCACTCTTTTCAAAAACCATTAATTTTACAACTCTTAGATAATAATAAAGTGCTATCACTGAGTTTAAAGCAGCAAATACAGCTAAAGTATAATAGGACTTTTGGATCACCGCTGAAAGTATTGCAAACTTTGCTACAAATCCACTAAATGGCGGTATTCCCGCTAATGAAAACATTACAATCGCCATTATTATTGTCATTACTGGGTGAATTTTAGAAAGACCATTAAATATATCAAACCTATCAGAATCATAGTAATCGCCAAGATAGGTTGCGACACCAAATGCTACCAATGTCATGAAAAGATAAGCTAGAGAATAATAAATTAGTGCTGATGTTCCTGCTATGTCTATTACAAGAACCCCCATCAACATAAATCCAGCATGTGCGATTGATGAATATGCTAGCATTCGCTTCACTGATTTTTGTCCAATGGCCAAAATATTACCAATGGTCATTGTAAGTATTGCAACTAATTGTACCAGCGTAGACCATGCTTCACTAATATCACTTTCATAGTTAAAAAATGTGTATGTAATTCTCACAAGTACTGCTATCCCTGCAATCTTTGGAACTATAGCAAAAAATGTTGTGACAGGGATTGGTGAACCTTCATAGACATCAGGTGACCACATATGAAATGGCACGCAAGCTATTTTATAACCAAGCCCCGCAAAGACTAATACAAAGGATGGTAGAAGAATTAATGCTTGAGTTTTATCTATGCCCTGAACGATACCTACTATTTCGCTAAATTGGATCGTTCCTAGTACCCCGTAAATATGACTCATACCAAATAGCATTATTCCAGATGTTACTCCACCATAAATAGCATATTTCAGACCAGCTTCTGTAGATTTACCATCATTCTTTTTAAGCGATGCTAGTACGTAACTTAGAATTGATAATGTCTCGATTCCAAGATAAACGGTTAGTAAGTTGTTTGCCGAGGCTAATAACATCCCACCCAGAAGAACACCTAAGGCTAGAATTATGAATTCACTCTTAAGTTCTTTATAGATATCTGAGGATGTAGCACATAAAAAGATAGAACCTAATGTACCAAGAACCATTACGATTTTAAGTAAAGTACTAAATGGATCTATTACAACTGCATTTGTAAATATGGGCGTTGCAGCTAAATTTATATTCGATATTAGAGAAATAAACGCAAATACTAGGCCAGCAACTGCTGCATAAAATATATATGACTCGCTATATTCTTTTTTGCTATACGCTGCTTCAAGAAATAGTCCTCCAACCATCGTCGTAACAATTAACAGTTCGGGAATATAATAGCTTAAATTAGCAAGTAATGTTGATACCATCTTCGCAATCCTTATCTAGCCAGTAAAGTTACAAGCTGACCTACTGAAGCCTTCATTATGTTTAATAGAGGTGATGGAAAAATACCAAATACAATTACAGCTACACAAAGTGGAACCATATATACAATCTCTCTAGCATTTACATCACTATAATCTTTAACGTCCGGATTAACGTCTCCAAAAAACATTCTCTTATACATCCAAAGAAGATAAGCGGCACCAATCAATAATCCAAATGCAGCTAACACAGTAAGAGTTGTATATTTTTCAAATATTCCAAGAAAGATTAATGCTTCAGAAATAAAACCTGAAAGTCCAGGAAGCCCAAGCGAAGCAAACATACCTATAATAAAGATTACTGTATATTTTGGAAGCTGAGTTGCAAGTCCTCCAAAACCTTTTGATCCGTCAGGTCTTATTATCCATCTATGGTGTGACCTTTCGTATAGAATTCCAATTAGAAGAAACATCATTGCAGTAGATGTACCGTGGTTAAACATTTGCAAAACTGCACCATTCATACCTTGGGTTGTCATTGCAGCTAGACCCATCATTACAAAGCCCATATGGGACACGGATGAATATGCTATCAATCGCTTAACATCAGTTTGCGCCATCGCACAGAATGCACCGTATAGAATATTAATCAAACCTAGTACTGCAATAATATCTGCAAAGCTTACTGATGCTTCTGGAAAAATCGGAAAAGCAATTCTTAAGAATCCATAAGTTCCCATTTTAAGTAATACACCTGCAAGTATTACTGATACCGCCGTTGGTGCCTGAACGTGAGCGTGAGGTAGCCATGTATGAAATGGAAATACTGGTACCTTAATTGCAAAACCAATAAACATAAACCAAAAGAATATTTTGTTAAATGCTACATCCTGCCCAAAAACATGTATTACATTCTCAGTCCATCTACCGCCTGAAAGTGCAAGGATATTAAAAGAATCAACACCTTTACCAGCAGCATAGTAAAGCCCAATCATACCAACAAGCATGAGAATGGATCCAAAAAATGTGTATAAGAAAAATTTGATTGCAGCGTACTCTTTATTCTCACCACCCCAAACTCCGATAAGGAAAAACATTGGCAGGAGCATAACTTCCCAAAATACATAAAAGAGGAAGAAATCTAATGCAAAAAATACTCCGAAGACTGATGCCTCTAACATTAGCAGTAATGCAAAAAATGCTTTAACCGATTTTGTTACTGTCCACGAACTTAAGATACAAATGAAAAACAACAATGCTGTTAGAATTATCATTGGCAGCGAAATACCATCAACGCCTAATCTGTAAAATATATTAAATTGCTCTATCCATGGAACCGCAACACTAAACTGTTCCTGCATTCCTGCAACACTATTATCAAAATTTAAATAGAGTACAATTGTCAAAACAAAGGTAATAAAAGTTGTTACTAAGGAAGTCCACCTTACTAGATCATCCTTGCCGCGTGGGAGAAGCAGAACCGCAAAAACTCCAACCATTGGCAGCCATAAAATCCAACTCAATAAATGACTCACTGATTACTCCTTAAATATTCTATTACATAGAAATTTTGTACATATAAAATGCTAAAAATATAAATAAAATTACAAAATAAAACTGAATACGCCCTGTTAATATAAAGCGGATTCCCTTGTTAAATACATTTTTAATAACAAAGCCTGGACCATCGACTCCGACTTGGTCAATCGCTCTTCTATCAAAGGCATCTGCAAATTTGTAGCAAACCTCTGATACTTTTGCCCATCCATCTACTGCAAATCTGTCATAGATGCCCAGGTCAAAATTGGCCAGCATTTGATTAAACCTCAAAAGACCTTTTCCTATAATTAGATCTATATATAGTTCATCCATTAAATATTTTTTTACTAGTAATCTGTACCAACCATTAAGCTTGTTAACTATATTGGCTGGGTTTATTACTTTTTTGTAATACATTAAAAATGCTAGAAAAATTCCGATAAAGGCAATAATGATAGATGCAACTGCTCCAATGACGTGTGCACTGTGAAGTAGGTGCTCATCATGCTCAGATAGGCCATAACTGTACTCTGCATAAGTCGATGGCATTATGCTTGTTTCCTGCTTAGAGTCTTCCCAGCTAAATGGTTCTTTTACATAGCTTGTAAATTTTTGAGCTTCAGGTTTTCTTACTAAAACTTTAAACCATTCTTTCTTTTCAGATGCTAAATTGATAATTCCCTGACCAGTAAGTGAACCTGAAAAGAAAACTCCCAGTGTAAAAACTGCAAGAATTAATAATGGGATATTTCTATTCCACTTTAATTTTTCTTTATGACAATGATCGAATACATCTTTGTCTCTAGGAGCTCCAAAGAATGCAAGAAACATCATTCTAAACATATAAAATGCAGTTAACCCGGCTCCAATTGCTGCTAGCACATATGGAACTATGAAAACTTTATTTTTCATGGCCATAAAAAGAGCATCACCTAATATTCTATCTTTTGAAACGAATCCTGAGAAAAATGGAACTCCTGAAATTGCAAGAGTACAAAACATCATTGCCCAGAAGGTAAATGGTAATTTTGATTTTAATCCACCCATTCTTGGCATTTCTTGAACATGCTCGTGTGTATGATGATCGTGCAATGAATGAATGACTGATCCTGCACTTAAAAATAAACAGGCCTTAAATACAGCATGTGTAATTAAATGCATAAAGGCAGCGTTATAAGATCCAACACCAACTCCTAGAACCATATAGCCCAATTGGGATATTGTTGAATAAGCAAGTACCGCTTTAAGATCTGTTTGAACAAGAGCGATAGTAGCTGCACCAAAAGCTGTTATTGCTCCGATATAAGCAATAAATGGTGTCAGTCCTCCAAGCTCCATTAAAGGATACATTCTTAATGATAAATAAACCCCAGCTGCTACCATTGTTGCTGCATGGATAAGTGCTGAACAAGGTGTTGGACCCATCATCGCATCAGGTAGCCATACCTGTAGAGGAAACTGAGCTGATTTTCCAATTGTTCCACAAAAGATACAAAAACCAGCAAAACTTGCTAGCGATATTCCAAGTACCGTCTGCCCTTCAATTCCACCATTTGCAACTGCTGCATAAATATCTACAAAGCTCACACTTCCTATCGCTGTCCAAAGAGCCATAATTCCAAGTAGGAAAATAACGTCTCCCACTCTTGTTGTCATAAACGCTTTAATGGATGCGTACCCAGCTTTTTCTTTTTCATGATAAAAGCCAATCAATGAGTATGAACAAAAGCCCATGATTTCCCAAAAAATAAAAAGTGAAAGCAAGTTGTCACTTAAAACCAAACCAAGCATCGCCGAGGTAAAAAGAGACATATAGACAAAGAATTTTCCAAACTTCTTATCTTCTGCCATATACCATGTTGAAAATACATGAATAAGAGTTCCAACCCCTGTTACCATTAGTAGCATTATGGCCGTCATATTATCGATATAGATTCCCATATCCACTTTAAAATTTACTCCACCACCGGCCAAATCAAACCATGTGAAGAATTTGTGAACATAATAATCTTGAGCATATGTATTAAAAACAAAATCAGAAAAAATTCGGGCAGAGTAGAGAAAAGCTATAAAGATTGCAGCTGTACTAATAAAGACTGCAAGCTTTTCTGACTTTTTTACAATAAACGCGTTAACGACAAAAGCGAAAAACGGTAGAAGAAATATTGGTGCGACTGAAGATAGTGTGTATTCCATTTTAAACCCTTATACCTCGTCGTTTAATAACGTAGCTTTATCAATATGAATGGATTCTCTAATTTGATAAAAACGTATAACAATTGCTAATCCAACAGCAGCTTCTGCTGCAGCGACTACAATAATAAATAATGTAAAAATATGACCATCAAGATTATTTGTAATGAACTTACTATATGTAACAAAATTAAGTGCACAAGCATTTAATATAAGCTCTATTCCTAGTAATACAGCAACAATATTCTTTCTCGCTATTATGACAATAATGCCTGTAAGAAAAAGTATCGTTGAAACAATTAAATATGCAGGTAAAGTCATTATTAATCCTTTTTAACACCAATTCGTAAAACTTTTGGTCTTGCAATGATAGCTGCTCCTATTAAAGCGCCAAGAAGTAAGATAGATGCAAATTCAAAAGAGAGAACATGATCAGTTACAAGTAATGTTCCTATTTTTTCTACCGTTGGCTCAAATGCACTAGGATTTGATTTAATCTTACTAAAGCTCCATACATTCTTAACAATTCCATATATAGATGCAAAAAATACAACCGCTGTAAAACCACCAAAAATATAAGATTTTTTACTGCCCATTATTGGAGATAAAAATAAAAGCTTGCTACGATTATTTTCAGAGTCAGGACCACCTGTAAGCATTACTGCAAAAAGCATTAAAATTGTTACACCGCCTACATAAACCATAAACTGAACGGCTGCTACAAAGTCTGCACCTAATGTTACATAAAGACCGGAAACACCGATAAGGCTTCCTAGTAAATATACACAGGCGTGCATAATATTTTTTGTGACAACAACCATCACAGCACTACCAATTGTTAGAGCTGCTGACAGAAAGAATAAAATTTGTTCAAACAACATTATTAGTGACCCCCGGCCGCTTTAGCACCAGAAAAGATTAAGTTCCATAAAGATTTATTTTCGAAAAAATACATCCACATCGCGACTCCCACCAAATTAAACAGAGCTATTGGAGTTAAGTACTTCCAGCAAACAACCATAAGTTGATCAACTCTAATTCTAGGAAAAGTCCATCTGATCCAAATAACAACATAATATAGTAAAAAAGCTTTTGTAAAAAAGACGATGACCTGAAAGACTTGCCCAAGAGGTTTGTCATGAAATAAATTTCCTGGAACATTATATCCGCCAAGAAATAAAGCAGCAGCAACACTACAAAGGACAAAAACTTCTACATACTCAGCAAGTGCAAAAAATGCGAATCTCATACCAGTATACTCAGTGTGATACCCAGAAACTAACTCTGATTCCGCTTCTGGTAGATCAAAAGGTGCACGGTTTGCTTCTGCCAATGCGCCAATAGAGTAAACAAAGAAGGCCATAAAAGTGAACGGGTTATGAAATATATACCAACTAGAAAAACCATGAGACTGACCTGCAATAATCGTATCAAAACCAAGTCCGCCTGCTACCAAGATAATTGCTAATATAGAGATAACAACTGGAATTTCATAACTTATTATCTGTGAGGCTCCTCTCATTCCACCTAACATTGACCACTTAGAATTAGCTGCGTACCCACCAAGAAAAACTGCAATTCCCACAAGAGAAGATACAGCCACAAGATAAAAAACACCTACGTTTAAATGAGAAAGAGTAAAACCTTCTGAAATTGGTAAAACTGCAACAGTTAGAAAAACTCCAAGCATGGCCAAAAGTGGTGCTAAATAAAATAAGAATTTATCTGAACCTTTAGGGCGTATATCTTCTTTTAAAAGCATCTTTACTCCATCAGCTAAAAACTGAAGAAGTCCATATGGTCCAACACGGTTAGGACCCATTCTGGCCTGAAGGTCTGCTGAAATTTTTCTCTCTGCATAAGTACCAAGTCCACCTATAGGAAAAAGTACAAATAAAATAAGCACTTTAATCAGTAAAAGGTAGGCAACAAATGATATCAAAGACGTAGTATCAAAACCTAGTGCTTGGCTAGATCCTGCAATAATATTTTCATACCAACTAAACTGGGAAAGGTACGAGATTAATCCACCATTCATAATATATCCTTAACTACTTTCTTTTATCGTCTATCTGAAAACTTCTTACCCAATCCAAATCACCCTTCTTCCAGCAATAGGCCATTCCTGAAACTAAGATGGTAATAAAAATAAGAATCTCAATTAGTATTAACCCACCTCTTCCCATTTCATTAAATTTTTTAAAGATGGAAACAACTGGAAACATAAGTACTGACTCAACATCAAAGATAATAAAAATTAATCCAACAACATAAAATCTTATATTAAACATGGACCAAGCAGTGCCCTCAGGTTGCTCCCCACATTCATATGGTGTTTCTTTTAGTTCAGATGGTTTTTGAGGACTTATCAATTTAGAGATAAAAAATGTTGCAAATACAACGACAGTAACAACAACTGCTATTATTAGCACCGGCATGAATCCGTCGAGATGATTCGACATCATAGTGACTCCCCTCACAAAATTAACATATATAATGTGTACTATAGCTTACAAAAATGTTGCCCAGTTGGAAACACAAAGTACTCTATGTCCTCATTTTTAATGAAATTATACTGTGCGTGAATAAGTTTATTCAAACTACTTTTTTAAAGAAAGATCGTGACAAGTTCACTTCAAGCAAATAGTTTTTCCACATGAATTTCTCCTATCTTTTAAAAAATTATATCAATGAAAGGTTTTCCCAAGAGTCTGTTAATGTTCCTGTACATGGTGTCGTGATCGATCAATGGTTTTATTTGTTTAAGCAATTTGCAATTAATGAGCCATTTAAAAACTTTGGAAATCTTTTGGTGTTCAAGGATAACGACGAAGCGGAAAGGAAGTACGAAGCTTTCAAAGACTGTCTGCCAAAACAATCTTTTTATTTTCCGGGCCTAGATGTATCGCCCTACAGTGGCCATATATTCTCCGAACTTCCGCTTTTGGAGCGATTTAAAACACTCTGTACACTGGTTAATGATCATAATATTTTTATATTTACATCTCTTGAAGCTCTGTCTCTAAAGGGGCCAAAACTTTCTTTTATCAAAGAATATTCTTTTTCTCTGGAAGTTTCAGATATTCTTTCTCCTCTAGATTTATCTGAAAAACTAGCAGGAATTGGTTACTCCCCATCCTCCACTGTGGAGGAGCCCGGAACTTTTTCTCGTAAGGGGGAGATCTTTGACCTTTTTCCAATTGGCGGAGCACCAGTTAGGATTTCATATTTTGACGATATGATTGAAGAAATTTATTCCTTTGATCTTGAAACACAGATTAGTAATACAAATGAAGCTCTTGAGCGTATTACCATCAATCCTTCTCCTCAAATTTTTTCTGGAAATACATTCTCAATGAATTTAAGAAGCAAGATAGGTCCTGTTTCTCAAAAGTTTCCTATTCGAAGAGATTTTAGACAATCACTTTTTGCAAAACTATCTCAAGGTCTTTTATTTGAAAACTATTCTCTTTATTGTCCTTTGTTTCTTGATGAAACAACAACGTTAGCTGATATTTCTAATGAGAATAATTATATCATTACTTTTTTACACTTAGCTGCTTGCCAGCAATCTCTTACTGAGTATAAGGAAATTATTCACCAAGATCTCGAATCACATTATAAAAATGAAGATAATGAAATTCTACTACAAGACTACGGGCAAATTTTTTCATTTGATGACCTTGGATTGCTTCAAAAGCTTAAGTCTTTAGATGTTAAATTCTTAAACATTGGTATAGATTTTAATGATACAACTGTTTTGCAAGTTCCTATTGAGCAATCTAAATCATTTTTAAGAAAATCAATATCTCAATCTTCTAAAGGGTCTTTAAAGGCTAAAGATATTTTATCTTTTTTAAATACGAATCAAAAAATTGCCACAAGTATATGTTATCAGACCGAAAG
>CAYGJN010000057.1:0-16773 GCA_964350135.1 uncultured Bacteriovoracaceae bacterium
ACCATCAACGTAAACTTCATCTGGTCTAATAGGTAAATTTTCAATAGCTCTTTTATCAAATATAAATCCAAATCGTGCCATCCCTATTTTTATGGCCATGACTTAAGATAACTCAGAAAAAGAAATCAGGAAAATTTCATCATCTTGCTCTGTTGCTATCGCAATAACAATTATAATTAGTTTAATTTTAGGACAAAAGATTCTCTCTGTTTTTGGTATCTCAATTAACTCATTTCGAATTGGTGGTGGTCTACTTCTTTTCACCATGGCCTTCAGTATGATTTCAGCTAAAAATCCTCGCTCAAAAATTACAACTCAGGAAATTGAAGAACACGACCCTAATGAAATTGGTATCGTTCCTTTGGCCATCCCCTTACTTGCAGGGCCAGGAACAATAAGTACATGTATTATTAAGGCTCAAGAGATTCATGGAACAGGCACTTGGGTTGGTGTCTTCGTCTCCGTCATTCTTATAGCCATTTTTATAAAAATAGTTCTTTTATTTAGCAGAAAAATTGGTACTAAGCTTGGAACTCTAGGGCTTAATGTAATGACAAGAATTATGGGTCTTATTCTTGTGGCCCTGTCAGTTGAATTTATTGTTGGTGGGTTGAAAGGAATGTTTCCGACTCTTAATTAGTCGATGCTTCACTATTAAACTTTAAAATATCCCCGACCTGGTAGTTTATCTCTTGATAACTCTTACCTCTGTAAAATTTAAGACCATTCTCTTCATCTAAACCCTCTTGAATAGCGGGATCTCTATTAGAGCTAAACTCCTCACTACCATCACTAGCGATAGATCTATTTTCCGTTAGAGCGCATGAGCAAAAGGAAATCAGCAGTAAAAGTTGAATAAGGTATCTGATTATTTTCATCAGATACTTAACGGGCCAAACCTCTTAAAACTTGACTAAAAAGGCCTTCTTTATAATGGTTTTAAATAGTTAGAAAGATCAAAAGACCTAATATAAGTCGGTAGAGAAAGAAATAAATCATCCCAAAGCGCTGGAGCAGCTCTATAAAAAAGTGGATGGCACCAAGGCCTACTATGAATGAGACACCTATTCCAATACCTGCACTAGTGAGATCAAAACTCTTTTGGGTCTCAAAAAGGATTGGTAATTTTAAAAGAGCTGCTCCCAAAATGATTGGCAGAGATAATAAAAAAGAATATCGAGAAGCTTCAAGACGACCTATAGAAAGTGACCTTGCCATAGTAATCGTCACACCAGAGCGACTTACACCAGGAAAGATAGCAAGTGCTTGAGCAAGACCAATAAGTATTGATTCTTTAATATGAATAGATTTATTAAATGAAAATTCTTTTTTTTGAGGAAATAACTTATCAGATAGGTACATAAGCAAACCAAAAAAGATCAAGTTAACCCCAATAATAAAAATAGACCTTCCATGGTTTAAAGCAATCTCTTTTAGAATAAGAACAATTGATAAGGTTATAATTGTTGATACAGTAAAATTTAAGGCCCACTCTCCTCCTTTTTTTCGCAAGAGAAGATTCAAATAGGAACGAATAAGTTTTATCAAATCATTTCTAAAATAAATAATTACGCTTAAAGCAGTTCCAATATGCATAAAAAGATCAAAGAAGACCCCAGGGTCTTCTATCTTTAGAACTTTTGGCAAAAGAGCCAAATGTCCACTACTACTAATAGGAAGAAACTCAGTAATCCCTTGAATTAATCCATAAATAAATGATTCAAAATAACTCATTTATCCTCTACTCCAAAAGACCTTGAGTTATCTTTTTCTAAGTCACGAAAATAGAAATATCCACCATGTTTTGCAAAGATGTCTCCACCTCGACCTTTATGAACTTTCTCTAAAACTTTTGCAACCTCAGAAATTGAACGCCAAACATCAACATAAAAATCCTTAACGGCCTTAGCGTGCTTAGAGTACTTCTCGTCGGTAAAATATTTATTGCCTCTTAAATACATTTGATGTGAAATCCATAAAAAAAGCCTATCCATATTTTTTACTGAAATATCAAAACGATGAAACTCATCCGGTATATGACCCAATTGAAAATCACCAATAACAGGGCCTTCAGGTGCTAAGTTATAACCTGGAAGGTCTAAATCAAAAGTAAAATAATTAAAACTTAGAATATACCGGTAAAGATCTTTTAATGTCTTATTATCACCAGGTTTTTGATCATAAGTTATTTCATAAACTAGCCCATTAATTGTATCAATAGGGACTAGATATTCTTTTCCTCTTAGATCAATAAAGTCACCTCTTACTTTAGGTCGTACTCTTAAAAATTCAGTATTGTTAAGCTTAATAAAAGAAAGGCTTGATTTTGGATTAAGTCCAAAATTAGCAATAAACTGATCTCTAAAACTTAACTCACTTTGAATAAAAAAACTTAGATCCATAATTCTATGCTGTAGCTTTTCTAGGTTTAACCCAAAAGATTTTTTCATGAAATCTTTAATAGCAATCACAATATCATTTCCAAGAATTTTCGCCGGTGGCTCAAGTCCACGAATCGGTCCAAAATAAGTTCTTCCCTTATTTATTAGAAACTCAAGGGTGGGATACTTTTTTGAAAACTCAGGGTCTTGCTCTTTTGCTGTTTTCAAAAATGCATAGAGAATATTTTTGGACCTTACACGTATGGAGATATTATTTTCATTTTCCTTGTCCAAAATAGCTAAATAAGGAGATAGCTTTTTCTTTTTATTCTCAGATAAAATATCGTAGCCAATAAAAATCTCATAGCGGCTGTTTTTTTGAAATCGTCCTTCCATTTGGAAAAATTTTGAATTAAATAATGTCTCACCTTTAGTTTTGGACTCAAGAAATCTATTACCCGAAAGAGTATCATTAGCAATAACCATCCCAGATTTAAATTCCCAATTACTTAAAAACTGCAAATAAAGAGGACTAATAAGAAGAATAGGGACAACAAAGACAATGACAATAATTTTATTAACAGGAAAAATATTGATTAGAACTGTTCCAGAAAACCGTTCTTTAAAACTAGGTCGAAGTGAAAGCAAAGGGGCATCAAATATAAAAAACGGTAATAATAGCGGTCCTATCAGTTCTCTTATAAATGAGCCGATTCTTGTTTGGGCCTTCTGGCCTTTGCTCCGAATGCCCATAAGGAATTGTAGTGGACTGACGCCTAAGACAAGTGCAAAAAATAGCCTTATAAATAAGTAAACAAGAAAATAAAGTGAATACTCAAGTAAAGCATCTGGAAGAAAAGTAAAAATTTTATTATTTAGCTTTCCTAAATCTGCAAGTACCCAATAAGCGTTTGAATTAATCTTAAGAATCCCAATTAAGATTATAGAGAGTGCTAAATCACCTAACATACTCATAACTCTTGGGAAAGGACCAACGATTCGTGGATCTTCAATATCAATTTTAGAATTCGATGCTTTTTTAATTGATCTACTCTGAGTTTTTTTATGATCTTTTTTAAACTTCTTTGTTTTCTTTTTCTTCTTCTTTTCTTCTGGCTGAGGGTCCTCACTTTCAAATAAATGATCAATATTTTGTACTTCTCTTTTACTAGATGCTGAAGATACTTTTTTTGTGGGTAGTGAAAAATTAAGCTTTATCTGACCTAGAAAAACAGAATCCCCTTCTTCTAGCAGAACCATTCTTCGAGGACGAATTCTAACTCCATTAACCAGAGTTCCATTTGTTGTATTATGGTCGATAATAGAGAGTAAATTATTATCAAAGCTAATCGTACAATGCTCAGATGAAACACTTCTATGATTAATAAGAAGATCTCCAGAGCTTCTGCCGATAATGATTGATCTACCTTTTCCAATAAACTTTTCTGCAATTAATTTATTTTCACTAGGGTCAATAATTGTAATTTTAAGTGATTGATCAGGAACCCAATCAGGTGGAGTTACTGATTCACTTGGAGCAGGAGGTGCTTCAAGCATTTCATTCATCTCTAAACTTTCTAGTATATCCTGGCTTAAAACTAATGTTGCATCGGTGGAGATAGACTCATCTTCCGTTTTATTCTCTTGTTCATCTGTTTGATTATTATTTGATAATAACTCATCAAGAGCAAGGTTCAGTGTTGGCTCATCTTGAACCTCAGGGCCTAATGAGACCTTAGGGGGCTTATTATTGTCATCATTTGTTGGCACCTAGAGACCTCAGAGTCACAAATAAATTGTGTTTAAATAAAATTCTTCCAAACCCTTAATATTACTATCTTTATTGTAACTTATTTAAGTCAGTTCTCAAGTTTCTTGGGTTTTAAAAAGGTTTTATTTGGGTGGAGAGGGCTAAGTCATTAAAATAGAAAAGAAGACAAATTTAATTGGTCTAATACCTAAGTAATTAGCCCAAACATACCGATAAGTTTGTGACTGGCGAGAATTATGAAAAATCGTAAGAAGCTAAAATTGTTTAAGAGTCTTTGGACTACCTTTGTAAGTTTACAACTTACTATTTCTCCTTTGGCCTTTTCTCAGAGCATGAATTTGCCCCAGCAAAATTATAATCCTAATAATGCTTCAATGATCATCAATCAAACTATGCAGGGAATTAATCAAAGCATTCAAGCAAGTTTGGGACAACAAATGAATAATCAGCTGGCCTTCCAATTAAGTGCTGACTCTCAGTTTGGTCAAGATCAAGCTTTTGGTTGTACTCTGCCATCTGCTCAACCTGCTAGCCCGCAGACTAATGTTTGTCAGGGAGCTCCTGGGCCTGGTGAAAATGTTGAATTATTAATGGCACAAACTGAAAACTTTGAACGTATTTTTAATAAAAATGCTGAACTTTATTCATTGGCCCTTAATATGGGAGTACCAAAGGGAACAAGTTTTGGTCTTAAATGTTTAGAAGAAAGAAAAGAAACACTTGATAGTAACCTCAAGAATATGGAGCAAAACTTAGAAGCTCTTTTAAATCAGTTTAAAAATGCTACTGATAATATAGTTAATAATATTAACAACCTAACAGCATTGCTAGACGGCCAAGCTGGATCAAATAAACAAATTGATAATCAAGCAATCGATTTTGCAAGATTTGTGAGCTCTCCTCAATGTAATGAGTCCTTTCAGCAAACTTTTGCCCGACAAATTGGTGCTAATAATGGTCTTAGAGGAATTCGTAATGAATTAGAAGGGCGTAAAGAAGCATCAGATGCAGTTATAAATTATGACTTTGTAGGCATTTTTAATTCAAGAATGGGTGCCATCAGAGAAAATCTTAGAAACAAAGGTTTAAGAGGAATTGCTGGTGGATATAGTTCAGCAACAGCAGGAGCAGAGGTTGGAGCTGACGGAAAAGTCATGGAAAGGGCCTATGCAAAAATTATGAGTGACGTACAAAGTGAGCTTAGTGATGCTCAGGCAGACTTGCAAAGATATATTGGAAGCTCTCTTCCAGAACAAGATAAAAACTTTATTTCAAATCTTGCCACAATAAAAGCAACGGCCAATGGAACAGGTTATGGTACTTGGTATGATAATTATATCAAAAGTTGTATCAATAAAAATGTAAGTGGCTCAGCTTCAGAAGGTAGCTTTCAGTATATGATTGATAGACTGACAAGACCTGGAATTGATAATCAACACCTTGTTACATCTTATAAAGCTCAACTTAAAAGTTTAACTGAAGACTCTAATCTTTCTATTGACCAAATTATTTCTGAGTTTGAAAAATTCCATAGTGAAAGGGCCAGAAAAGCCCACCCTGTTGCGGTACAAAATGCATCAGGTGGTTATACGGATCCCCTACTTTTTTTAAAAGAACAAAAAACAAAATGTGTGGCCCAGTATACATCTAATAATGCATTTTCTGATCCTGAAGCAAGAGGATCAACCATTAGCGTTCAAGCAGCTCATAGCAGAGTAAAAGAAACACTTGCTAGTTTAACTGATAGTTATAAAAAGATTGGCCCTCGTATTCAAGAGCAAGCTCAAAAAGCATTTCTTTCTTGTGAAGGCTCATCTTACTCAAAAGATGCATCAACAACTAATGGATGTAACCAAGCTCTTTTAAATCCTGAGAGCCCAAGATTTTGCAGAGCTAATTCTATGAGCTGTGCTCAATCCACTGTTGGTTGCTTTAATGAGATTGATAGCTTTGTAAAAACAAAAGAAGAAGAAAGAAAGAACTCAATGGCAACTCTTAGGACAACTTTAAACTCTCAACTGCAGGGAATCGTTGCTAGTTTGAAAGCACAACATGCACAAATGAAGGCCAATCCAGCTTTTTCATTTTTAGATGATCTTAAGTTTAATGAAGGTGATCTTGTTATTCCTGAATTTTCAGAAACGGAAAAGATTAACCCAGATATCTTAATGGCCCAATTTGATGATCTTATAAGAAGAAATATTAAAACAGCTCTGCAGGAAAGAACTGCAGAAATGAATCAAAAAATTGCTCAGGAAATTGACCAAAGGCGTACAGCTTATAATCAGCAACGTGGTATCTGGCTCCAAAGAGCTGGTGCATGTAGCAGTTATTACGCTCAATTAGATGATGCTGCCAATGAAGAAATCCAAAATTATGATGATGGAATTGCTGCTCTAGAAAAATTCTGTGCAGAAACTGCTGTGGCCAATGCATTTTCTTGTGGTCAAGAATCTCTTACACGAGTTGACGATGCCCTTGATCAAATAAGTAAAGCCTATTTAAAAAATCAAATGGTAAATAACCGCTACCAGTCTTTTAGAATGGGTTGTAGTGTAACAGATACAACAACTAATACCGATGCATCAGATGCTACAAACGAAGCTGTTGGATTTTGTGATGAGCAAGAAGTTCAAGAAGCTCATAAAATGGGAGAGATACCAATTGCATTCACTCTTCCAGAAAATGATGATCGTATTATTCAAAAATTTTCTATTAACCCTGTTATTCTAGAAGAACTTACTGGCGTTACTAAAAGTGAACTTGCAAACTACCTTAGAAACCCTCAAGGTAATACTGAAGTCATTGGTAAAATTATGCAAAGTCCTAATAGTCAACATCCACAAGTTTCGGGAACTATTGGCACTCTTAGAAATTGGCAGTTAAAAGATGTAATCGTAGGTCAATGTACAAAGTTTAGAGAACGCTTACAAAGAAACCTTGCAGATAGAGGTTCTAGTAAAGATGGAGAGAGTAGTGTTGTGGATGGTAGAGACGATATTATTCAAAAAACAATCAAATCAAGTACTCTAGGTGATGTAAAAATTCTTGCAGGAGCAATATCATCTGGAAGACGTACAGCAATACTTTCAGGTATGGGGCAAGGTTCTCAAATGCCACCATGTACAGCAATCAATAATCAATCCCCTGGTTTTGGAAACCCTTATGGTGAAAACCTAAACCCATACAGACTACCAGCGGCTAACGGACAGATCATAAACGGCTATCCTGCTCAGTATGCTCCTCAAGGTGTAGGAATTCCTCAATAATTAAGCATGATACTTTTTATATTGATCAAGACAATCAGGGTTCATGACAGCTTCTAAATTTGTAAGCTCATCTCCATTAATAAGTCTTGTTACAGCAACTTCCATTTTTTTACCAGACCTAGTATATGGAATTCCTGTTACTGATTGAACGACCTGAGGCATATGCCTTGGAGTTGTATTAATTTTAATATGATCACGTATCTCTTTGACTCTATTATCCGTAAGCTCTTCACCATCTTTGAGCTTTACAAAAAGTACAACTCTCACATCTCCGTCAAACTGCTCACCCACACAGATGCTATCCTCTAAGTATTCAAGCTTTTCTGTTTGACGATAAATTTCAGCGGTTCCAATTCTCACACCGCCAGGATTTAGAGTTGCATCAGATCTACCATGAACTTTAACTCCTCCATTTTCAGTCAATGTTATAAAGTCTCCGTGATGCCAAATATTTTCAAAGACTGAAAAATACGCTTTTTTAAATTTTTCTTTATTATTATCTTTCCAAAAGCCAATAGGCTGAGAAATAAAAGGTTTTTTACAAACAAGTTCTGCTTGTTCACCTTTAAGCTCTTTTGCTTGAGAGCTAAAAGCACTAACATCCATACCAAGCCCTAGGCATTGAATTTCTCCTCTATGAACAGGAAGTATTGGATTGCCCAGCATGAAACAACCTACGATATCAGTTCCACCACAAATAGAGCCCAACATAAGATCTTTTTTAAAGGCCTTGTAAACATAGTCAAATTGCTCTGCTAATAATGGAGCTCCTGTAGAAAGAATAGTTTCAAGAGATTCAAACTCTGAAGCTAAGTCTGCACCCAAGCTATCTTCTAAAGCGCGCAAAAACTTGGGAGAAGTTCCGTAAATATTAATTTTTTCACGATCAATAATATGAATAAATTCTTTTAAACTAGGTTTTGCAGGTGAGCCTTCATAAAGTGTGATTGTGGCACCAAAATAAAGGGAACTGACTAACCAATTCCACATCATCCAGCCACATGTCGTAAAATACATTATATTTTTTGATTCATTTAAATCGGAATGAAGCCCAAGCTCTTTTACATGTTGGACTAAAGTTCCACCAACTGAGTGGACAATACATTTTGGCTTTCCTGTAGTACCAGAAGAATACATAATATAAAGGGGATGATTAAAGGGCACCTGGGTAAACTTAATCTCTTGTGCCACTGTCTCCAAAAGCTCTTTGTAAGTTATGGAATCATCAATATCAACTTCACCTTGAATGCCTAAGAAATCAACGAGTATCACACGCTCAATAGAAGGAATTTTTTCTTTGATTTCTTTGATTTTTGGAGTCAGATCAAAATACTTACCGTTGTAAGTATAACCTGTCACTGTCACTAAAACTTTAGGTTCTGTTTGTCCAAAGCGGTCAAGAACTCCCTGCACTCCAAAATCACAACTTGTAGAAGTAAAGACTCCTCCAAGACTTGTTGTTGCAAGCATAGAAACTATCGTTTCAGCAATATGAGGCATATAACAGGCAACAATATCGCCTTTACCTACAAATTCTTTAAAATATTTTTGAACTTTTGAAACTTCACTATAGAGATCTTTATATGTCATCTCTCTTAAGCTTCCAGATTCATGAATTGAGTTTAAAGCAATACGTTCACTATTTTTATGTTGAAGAAGATTTTCTGCAAAGTTAAGTGTGGCTTTTGGAAACCAAGGATAATCCAAAAAACTAAGAGCATTATGATCTTCATCAAAACCATTTCCAATTAATTTAAATTCTCCAATAATTTCTTTCCAAAAAATACCAGGATTCTCAACACTCCATTTATGAAGAGATAAATAATCCTTATTTTCTAATTGGTACTCTTTTGCAATTCGGATTAGAAATTTTTGCATCTGAGAATTATTTTTTCTTTCCTCAGATGGACTCCACAATAGTTCACTACCCATATTTCCCTCAATATTTTCGTGCTAGAGAGTATATACGGCCCTTAGAGATCTGTCAGTTATTCATAAAAGAGTTAACTAAGGTTCAGGTTTGCGCAGTGTCAAAATTAGGTGCTGACACCCTCCATCCATATCCATATACTCTGCCCATGATTTCTCTTAAGGGTCTCAACCCTAATCAAAGAAAAGCTGCGGAAACTGTCAAAGGCCCTGTTCTTATCCTGGCCGGAGCAGGTTCAGGAAAAACTCGAACGATCACAGTTCGTGTTGCTCATATGATTGAAAATCTTGGCATTCCAGCAAGAAATATTTTGGGTATTAGCTTCACTAATAAAGCCGCTGGTGAGATGCGTGAGCGAGTGGGAAAACTCCTTGGGAAAAAGAAAACTAAAGGTATAACCCTTTCAACTTTTCACTCTTTAGGTCTTCGAATTTTAAAAGAAGAAATTATTCATCTTGGTTACTCAAAAGGTTTTGCTATTTATGATACCAGTGACCAGGTATCAATAGTAAGAGAAGCATTGAAAAATTTCAAAACTGAAAAATCTTATGATCATAAACAAATACTTTCAAAAATTGGGTTCCTAAAAAATAAAGGTTTAACTGAAGATGAGTTTGCGAACTCACCATACTTCGACTCAGAAGACATGTATGATCATGCAACAGAGCATGTTTATCATTACTACCAAGACCGATTAAAATTTTATAATGCTATTGATTTTGATGATATTCTTTTGCTAACAGCAAGACTTTTTCGAGAACAACCACAAATCAAAAAAAAATACTCTGAACTCTTTCAGTATATAATGGTGGATGAGTATCAGGACACTAACCCTTTGCAGTTCGAACTCATTAGGGCCCTAACATCAACTCATAATAATATTTGCGTGGTAGGCGATGATGACCAGAGTATTTATGCATTTAGAGGAGCCGATATTTCAAATATTCTAAGTTTTGAAAAAATGTATAAAGGGGCAACGGTTGTTAAACTAGAGCAAAACTATCGCTCCACTGCTCCCATTCTTGAACTTGCTAATGAAATTATTAAGGTCAATCCACTACGTAAAGAAAAAAGAATGTGGACCAGTATGTCTGAGGGATCCAAACCAAGCCTTTGGGCCACAGGTGACACTGACCATGAAGCAGCAGTGGTTGCCGATGAAGTATCAAAATTGCGCGCTCAAGGAGTTGATCTAAATGAATGTGCTATTTTAGTACGCTCTAGCACACAAATGGATGCGCTAGAAGACCAATTAAAAATTATGATGATCCCTTATAAAGTAGTTGGTGGACAAAAATTTTATGAAAGAAAAGAAGTTAAAGATCTCCTCGCCTATTTGAGTCTCATTAATAGTACTAAAAATGAAATCTCTCTCAGAAGAGTTTTAAATGTTCCGGCCAGAGGAATTGGAAGAACTAGTTTACAAAAATTTATTGATTTCTCTCAACAAAACAAAATGACTCTTTATAATGCCCTAAAAGGACAGGCCCACCTTGCAAGTAAGTCTCAAAAAAACATTGAAAACTTCTGCGAATTAATAACAAGACTTCAGATTCTTTTTAAAACGAAAAGTCTCTCCGAAGCTGTTGAAGGACTGATTACAGAAATTAATTATTTCTCTCATGTAGAAAAAACCTACGAAAAAGCAGGACAGATTGAGCATCGAAAAAATGATGTACGACGCTTTATTGATTCATGCAAAAGATTCGAAAAGTTCTTTCCTAATGCAGGACTTTATGACTTTTTGGAAAAAATGCTCTTACAGGATTCTCAAGATGATAGAGATAAGGAAGAGGCTGAGCAAAATAGTGAGCTCTCTGTTATGACTCTTCATAGTTCAAAAGGCCTGGAGTTTGATCATGTCTTTCTTGTTGGCATGGAGGAGGAAACCCTTCCCCATAAAAGAACCATCCAGCTTGGTGAAGATATTTCAGAGGAGCGCCGACTTGCCTATGTGGGAATCACAAGGGCCAGAAAACAACTTGTTATGACATACAGCAAAGAAAGAAAGCTTTATGGAAAGATGATTGAGCGGCATCCATCAAGGTTTCTTATGGGACTTGATGAGCATTTTATAAGACAAGATCGAACTTGCTTTGGCCATATGAGCGAACAAGAGGCACAAGAGTATAAATCAGATTTTTTTACAGGACTTTCAGCATTGATTGATGAATAAGTCCTGCGTTAGACGCATGTTTCATACCAAAAACATTTTATTCACTCTAGTATTATGATTATGAAAATATTTTTAAGCTTATTGATTGTTACTACCGCTTTTTCTTTCACTCCTAAAGTTGGTGATCTGGCCCAGTATGATGTGATTTTAGATACTGAAACAATTTCCTACCAGTACACAACTATAGATATTATAGATTCATTAAACTTAGACTTGTTTTCAATATTTAGTTATGAATATCAAGATCAAAAACTTGTTGATCAATCTTCTTACGAAGTAAGTTTTAATGAGCTCCAAAAAGATTATAACGAATTTGCAGAGACTTATGAAAACTGTTCAGGATCTGGTGGTGTTTTAAGCGAATTAGAAACCAAGGCCGGCTATTTTGAAACTTGCCGTTATACCTATGATAACGGAGATATTATTTGGATCTATCCAGAGGTTCCTTTTGGTTTTGTTAAGTACATATCTAGCGGATATGATGAGCAATTAGGCTACTACTCCCGCCGTTGGACATTAAGCTCTTATGAATTAGGAACACTTACTCAACAAAAAAAGGCCATCCCTGGCCCTAGGGTCCTTCCATAGTCCCATCTTCCTGATTTTTATCGCTATAAAATATGTCTATATGTCTTCTTTGCGCAAAAGGGATAACTCCCCAGAACAAATCAGCTAATGTGTAATAAGTTTTAATTTTCAAATGAGAAATATCTCTATTATTGAAGCCAATATCATAAGGAAGGATGGCTTCCCCTTTGTCATAACTACCAAAATAAGACCAGAGCTCAATTGTCTTTCTTTCAAAAAGGGCCTCATCTTTATTAGCAAACCCAAGATCCCCCCTTTGATTCTTAGAACTTATTTTATAATGGCCAGTACAGCCCATTGTTAATAAAACAAGTAATAGATACTTCATTCTGTGTATCCCTTTACCACATAAGACCTTCTTCCAATAAGCCCAAGACTAAATATGGTTACAAGACTATCAACAGGACTAGGACCTTCTTCTATCTCTATTCCAGAAACCTCTTTATAACCTTCATATGCAAAATCATAATCAAGCCTAACAATAGACTCATCAGGTATAAGGCCGAATAAATAAAAATATTTAGTTCCAGAAATTTCAACGGGTCTTTGATGTTTTTGTTTTAAGTTCATATCTACATCAATAATAGAATCAGATTCGTAAGAGATGGTCATACAACCATTAATGAGAAAGGCGATAAATAAAATGGCTCCCCTATTCAATATAACTCCCAAACTATGACTTAATTTAATTGTGGCGAGTGATATCTAAGATGTCAAAAGAGCTATTTGCCTTTAAAGTTTGGATCTCTTTTTTCAAAAAAAGAATTAAGACCTTCGAAATGATCAGAGCTTGTCTGACATTCACTTTGAAAACTACTTATTTCATCAAGATGATTTTCTAAACTCGCGTACCAGACATTCTTTAGAGCATTTTTGGTCCTACGGATTGCCATGGGGCCAAGTTTTGATATTTTTAAAGCAAGTTCAAGAGTTTTCTCTTCTAGAGCTAAAGAAGGATAAATAAAATTTAGTAGGCCAAAGTCCTTAGCTTGCTGACCTTTATACAAAGCTGCAGTTAAACTCATTTCTAAAGCTTTAGCGTATCCTACAACACGAACTAGAAAATAAAGACCGCCATCACCTGAAACTAAATTTAGCTTGGCAAAAGTTTCACCAAAAACAGAATGCTCAGAGCCTACTCGCAGATCACACATACATGCTAGATCACAGCCTGCTCCAACGGCAGCACCGTTAACCATTGCAATAAGTGGAGTCTTCATAGATTCAATTGTTCGTGGGATTTCTTGAATACCTTTGGAGTAATTTTCTTTAATTTCCTTAGTATCTCCTGCAAACATGCCTAGTTTTTTTTGCATGCGCTTAATATCACCACCTGCGCTAAAAGCCTTGCCATGACCTGTAATGATAATGGCCCTAACATCTGAATTGGCCTCAAGACTTTTAAGTTCAGCAACAAACTCAGTGATTAACTCTAATGTTAAAGCATTTAAATTGGATTCATTTTTAAGAGTAACTTTTTGGATAATAAAAGATTTATCATAAACAGCAATTGATTCAATAAACTTAGACATACTTAGCCTCTAATGTTTTAAAATGCTTAGAGGGAGAAATCTTTCCAACTTTAGAGAGTATAAATTTAGAAGCTTTATACAATTTTTCTTCATCAATACCTGTTGATATTCCTTTTGATTCCAATAGGTGAACAACATCTTCTGTGGCAACATTTCCTGTTGCTCCTTTAGCGTATGGGCAACCACCAAGTCCACCTGATGAGGAGTCAAAGATAGTAATACCTTGATCAAGGGAGACCTCTATATTTGAAAGAGCATTTTTTTTAGTATCATGAAAATGCATAGCAATCTGAGCTAAATCAAAACGAGACTTAACTTTTACAAGGAGGTTCTCTACTTGCTCAGGGTAAGCAGATCCTATGGTATCTCCTAAGGAGATTTCAGTAATATTTCTTTTGAACATCTCCTCTATTCCATACAAAACCTTATCTTCATTAATCTTACCTTCATAAGGACATTCAAATACTGTTGAAATATATCCACGAACCTTTATTGAAGTATCAATATTGGCCAAAATTTGATCTAAACGATCATAGGATTCTTTAACTGAGCAATTAATATTTTTCTTATTAAACTCTTCAGATGTAGCTGTGAAAAATGCAATATGCCTTACACCGACAGAATGTGCGGACTCCAGTCCCTTAAGGTTTGGCACCAAACAGGGAAAGTCAATACTTGGAAAAAAAGACTCTTGTCTTAATGATTCAAAAAGTTTTTTTGCATCTTGCATTTGCTTAATGCTTTCAGGCTTCACAAAACTAGTAGCTTCAATTTCTTTAAGGCCAGCATCGACTAATAATTTAATATAATGGAGTTTATCAACAGTCTGAACAATTGTGCTTTCATTTTGTAGGCCATCTCTTGGACCTACTTCAACAATTTTAATCTTTTGAGACATCAAGCTCCTCTACTTTGATAAGCTCCTCTCCACCCTTAACTAGTTCTTGGTCTTTAAATAAAACCTTTAAAACTTTAAGATCTTTATGGGCAGTTATTTTATGCTCCATCTTCATTGCTTCTAAAATAAGAAGAGTCTCTCCTTTGGAAACAATTTGCCCCTCTTTCACAAAAACCTTAAGTACTTTTCCTGGCATAGGGCTTGAATATTGGGCCTTCTCTACCCTAGCACCTGTATGATTGGGTTTTTGAACTTTAGCAATCCTACCATTCAGGGATATAAAATCCTGTGCTTTTTGAATATTCATCTCATCTATATTGAATTTAAAGATCTCGTCATTTACAGAAATCTCTACATGCTTGCCTCGTTTACTAATTAAGCGATAAGAAAATTCAGTGCCATCAAGAAGTATTTTACTCTCCATCACAGACCCTCCAATTAGAAAGCTCGTGATATAGTGAGGCCGTTGAATCTTGTAAAATTTGATTTCGTTGAGAGCTCTGTTCTGTTGAAAAACTGGCAGCAATAAATCCCGCAACTTCTTTATTTGTAAAACTATCTCTTTTTAAATCATTTTTATATTCAGATATAAAATGTGTAAAAGTTTTACCTTCAATAAACTTAGGGTGCTTTAAAACTCGTCCGATAAACTCATTATTTGTTTTAACGCCTAAAAAAGGGAAATCTTTTAATACTGCTATCATCTTTGAAATTGCAAATTCTCTACTGGGTCCATGAACAATGATTTTTGCAATCATAGGGTCATAATTAATACTAACTTCATCATTGTCACTATAAGAACATTCTAAACGGGCCTGGAGGTCAGAGTCTCCAATCTTTAAAATCTTACCATTTGTAGGAAGAAAACCGTTATCTGGATCTTCTGCATAAATTCTTACTTCAATCCCATGACCATTTTGTAATATTTCATTTTGAGTAAAGTTTAATTTATCTCCTTGGGCAACTTGTATTTGAAGGGCCACAAGTTCAGCACCTGTTACCATTTCTGTTATTGGATGCTCTACTTGAAGCCGAGTATTCATTTCTAAAAAATAAAAACTTCCATCAGTATCCAAAATATATTCAACTGTTCCAGCACCTAAATAATTTATACTTCTTGCAATTTTCACAGCATTTTCACAAATTTCTTTTCTTCTTTGAGTATCTAAAGCTGGACTAGGAGTTTCTTCAATAACTTTTTGGTGTCTCCTTTGAATGGAGCATTCTCTTTCCCAGAAATGAAAATGATTTCCATGAGAATCACTCATTACTTGTACTTCTATATGTCTTGGGTGCTCTATATAACGCTCAAGCAAAACTCTATCATCGCTAAAAGCATTCATGGCCTCTCTTTTAGCAGAGCTAAGCTCTGCTCTAAAATCTTTGAGGTCATAGACAACTCTCATCCCTTTCCCGCCACCACCTGCGCTGGCCTTGATCAAAAGAGGGAGTCCGATTTTTTTTGCTTCACTCTCAAGTACATCTTCTTCTTGTGATTCTCCGTGGTAGCCAGGAATAACTGGTACTCCTAATTTTTCCATTGTGACTTTACTCTCTTTCTTATCACCCATTAAGGTGATGACTTCAGAGTTTGGCCCAATAAAAAGAACACCTTCTTTAGAGCATCGATCAGAAAAACTGGCATTCTCAGATAAGAACCCATAACCAGGATGAATAGCATCAACCTTAAGCTCTTTTGCAATTTTAAATATTTTGTCTTGATTTAAATAAGTGCTGCTTAAAGCCCCTTCTCCTAATGAAAAAGATTTATCGGCTGCTTTAACAAATTTTAAGTTCTTGTCATCTTCAGCATAAATAGCAATAGACTCTATATCTAATATTTTACAGGTTCTTATTACCCTAAGGGCAATCTCTCCTCTATTGGCAATTAAGATTTTTCTTATTTTACCCATTCAGCCTTTCTTTTTTCTAATAATGCATTCATACCTTCTTGACCCTCTTTACTTACCCTTTGGTTTGCGATGGTATGAGCTGTTCTTGATCTTAGATTTTCCCAATCGGACTTATAATTTATATTGTCCCAAATTAGTTTTTTACAAACTCGGCTGGCCCTAGGACCAGAGCTTAAAATAAGGCCAAGTATTTTTTCGATCTCATTATCCATTTCTTTTTCTGTTTTAAAGATCTTATGAACTAGACCCATAAGTTGAGCCGCTTGGCCATCAAACCTTTCACCAGAAAGAAAATAGGCCCTCGCATTTGAACTT
>CAYGJN010000058.1:0-16693 GCA_964350135.1 uncultured Bacteriovoracaceae bacterium
CTCCTAAAAAGTCCGCTCTCTCTAAAAAGGAAGCGGCCAGACTTTCCAAAGAAGAAGCTATTGAAAAATACAGACTAAAAAACCCCATCCCTGCTCCAGTAGCAATCGCGAAAGAAGTTGAAGATGACGGTATTGAAAAAACTCCTCTTGATGAAAACTCTCCTGATGGAAAACCTGTTGAAACTGAAACCTCTGCTCAACTATCAGATGAGTACAACCCAGATGATGAGCCTGAAGATGGAGCAGATATGGGATATGGCTGGGGTTATGACGCCTCTTTGGATGACCCAGAAGAACTCTCAACACAGCAAGAACTAGTTGATGAAGATGAACGATACGCATTAGGGCTTGATAAAGACTAACAAGACTAAAAATCTCATGATATATAGGGGTAACCATTAGGTTGCCCTTTTTTTTAGGAATTTAAATGCCTCAACTTGATTATTACTTTTTTGAATCATGTCCATTTTGCCAAATGGTAATGAATGTCATCAAACAAAATAAAATTAGAGTTAATTATAAAGACATCTTAAAAGATAGCTCTGCAATGGAAAAATTATTGGCCGACACAGGTAGAAGAACAGTGCCTTGTCTTTATATTGATGGCAAACCAATGCATGAGTCGAGAGATATTATAAAATGGCTCGAGCAAAACCTGGATAATTTAGAAAAGCAATCGTAGAGGAACCATGGAAGTAAGAGACCCTGTACATGGATCAATTGATATCGCCAAGTTTGAGGAGCCAATCCTTAAGGATCCTTTTTTCCAAAGACTTAGAAATATTAAACAGCTCGGATTTTCAGAGTATTCATTTCCAGGTGCTACACATACTCGCTACCTTCACTCCATAGGAGTGATGTTTATTGCAACATCTGCTTTTGAGAGAATCTTCTCTAAAAAACTACATAACCCAGACTTTAAAAGATTAAAACAAACTCTCAGGCTTGGAGCACTTTTACATGATATTGGTCATGCTCCTCTAAGTCATTCAACAGAGAGTGTAATGCCTTCACTTTCAAAACTAAATTTAAAGAAAAGATTTATTGGCCCAAAAGATCTTAAAAATGACCGCCAAGCGACTCACGAAGACTACACAATTAAGGCCATTACAGATAGCTCGTTTACTGCATCTTTCAAAGACGTAACAAAGGAATTTGGAGTTGATCCAAACTGTGTTGCTGAGCTTATTATTGGAGAAACAACTGATCCAGATTATTTTACCATTGATGGCGTTAATTATTTTCCGCTTCTTCATCAACTTGTTTCTAGCGAAATGGACTGTGATAGAATGGATTATCTTTTAAGAGATAGTTATTTTTGTGGTGTTAGTTACGGTCAATACGATATTGATTGGATTATTGATAATCTCTCTCCTTGTGTTATTGATAATGTTTGCTATTTAGGACTAAGCGAAAGGGCCATACCAACTTTTGATGATTTTTTACTTGGCCGCTTCCATATGTTTCTTATGGTTTATTTTCATTACAGAGCAGTTTGTTTAGAAAAGCTTCTCGCAAATTATTTTAGAACATCTAAAAACGAATACCTTATCCCTTCTGATATAGAAGAATATCTTGAACACGATGATTACCATCTTAAAAAAGTATTAAGACAATCCCAAAACCCATGGGCACAAAAAGTAGTTAATAACGATATTCCAAAAAAGATTTTTGAATCTTTTGGACAATCACAATTGGATATATTGGAGCAACTTGAAGAATTTTTAAGAGACTTAAATATAACTTATATAAAATGCTCTTCAGTGGGACGTCTTTCTAAGTATTATGAGACTGATAATCAACACACTAAGTTTCCGATGAAAGTTGTCAGAAGTTTTCATGGTGGTAATAAAAAGCTGTTCTTTAATATAAACGATGCTACAGACCTGTTCAGTAAATTTTCTCAGACGCATATAGTTAATCGAATCCATTTGGATATTGAAAAACTTTCTGAATCAAACCGCAATACGATATACTCTATACTGAGCTCTTAATTTTTACCCTTTAGGTTTATGAATAAAATTGCGCTTTATATTTTGCTTATCCTGATTTTCCTTGGAGCATCGAGATCATTTACTCCAGAGTCAAAAGCAAGACAGTATATTTATGATGAATCAAATTATTCAGAACTTTTTAAAGGCAACCCCGTATCTGTTGTTTTATTAGATGCTTTCCGTGCAGGGTTTGCCATAAAAAGTAATATCCACAAGTATAAAGTTATTCGTATCTTTGGTGGCTCAGAAATTGTTACTTTAAGAGTTTCGAGGAAATACTTTAGAAAAACTCTTCCTTATATTGGACTCTCTCTATTTAGAAGAGATGAAAATAATCGTGAAAGTACTCTGCCATTACCTCCTGGATCTATGTTTATTGCAGACCCTGGATATGGCAAATGGATCTGGAGTAAATCAGGAGAAAAAGAGTGGCAGTTCTACAGAGCCTATGGATCACTTAAAGATAAATTTCATTGGGGCGAATGGGTTCCCACTTATAATTTTTACCGCACAATGAAAATTCATATTAAAGAAGGCGTCCACTATACTGGACTCAATAAAGAATTTGGATCAGATGGTGAACTTACTCGCAAGATGCTTCCCATGACATGGTATAAGTCTAGGAATAAAAGGTTTGCATTCAAAGACTATCTTGAGACAATGACAAAAATACCGTTTATAAGGAATAATTAATGTTTGAAGAACAGTCAGACAAACTAATCATTCGTATTATTTTCTCACTGCTAATACTTCTGCTTTTATTTCTTTATAAATATGTACACAGTTTTCTCTATCCATCGTCAAAGCAGCAATTGTTTAATAAATTTTATCCATCCTATAACTCCGCAAGCACTCTCCATTATTTATCAAGGCTAATGGGTTTTTGTATTATTTTTACTTATGTAAATATAAACCTGTCCGGGGGAATGCTTTTGGCTCTTGCGGATACCCTATTCCAAGGGGTTTTAATCTTCATACTGTATTTGATTACTCTCTATATTGGCGAAAGTATCTCTTTGTATAATTTCACACATAATGACGAAATTATTAAGCGCAAAAACTTAAGTTATAGTATTGTGAGTTTTGCCCAAAGTATTTCTATTGCAATCATCTTAAAAGAAGTCCTTGAGATTTCGAACCACTCCCTTGTTTTACTCTTTTTTCTTTGGCTTTATTCCGTAGTAATTTATGGTCTTTCAATAAAGCTATTTAAATACCTTTCTCCCTTAGATTTTAATCGCTTGGTTAATAATAAGAACCTAACAATTGCTCTTTCTTACGGCGGCTTTATTATTGGGAGCTCATTTTTAATCACTGCTACTCTTGCCCAGAACTTAGTGGATATTCCTCAGTATCTTCAATTACTTGTTTTAAAAATTCTTTTAATTGGAATAATCTTTCCACTTTTCAGGTTTGGTATCAAAAGAGTTTTCTTGTTACAAGATCACAGCTCACCGAATAAAGGGAACCTTGATATTGAGAATCCTGATATTGGCTATGGTGTTTTCGAAGGAACACTTTTTTTAACTTCAGCTCTTTTGACTTCTGTTATCGTTCGACAAATTCTTTTTGGAGTCTTCTACCCGTTATTGGAAGGATGATTGAAAAAGATCAAGTTGACCTCTGTCAGAGATATCTTTATGAAAACCAGAAAGTAAATGCTCAACCCTATCAAGTTCAACATCTCCCATTCGTCCACTATAGGCATTTTCAACTTCATAGATAGCTTCAGTAAGAGTTAATTTAAAACGCTCACCATAACTCGTCAGAAAAATTCTCTGCTCTCTTTTATCTTTCTCACCTGTTTTTCTAACAATATAACCTCTTTTAAAGAGCTCATTCATATGCCCAGTCATTGTTTGTTTTTTGAGACCACAAGAATCTCCAATCAATTTGATTGAGCAACCCTCGTGCTCACAAATATAAGTGAGTATTTCTAGAAAGGACGGACGAAGATCAGTAAACCCACGTTCTTTTAGATATTCCAAAAGATCCTGATTATATGTTCTATAAATTTTTTTTAATAAACTTCCAATACGGGCGATACGTTTCATAATTACCTCTATAGTCTCAATATAATACTATAGCTGAAATTAAACGAAAGACATGACGTGTTAGCTATTAAGATCCACCAACTCTACAGCGTAGAGTAGCTCTTCTGTGTAAAAATCATCCTCTTGATCTGAGCCATCTTCTGCAAGCTCCTCTTGTTCTTCTTCCATATTCATGGCCTGAGTCATTTGAAAAACATCTTCATAAGCACTGTTTTCTGCATTTACTCCCATATGCCATAAGCTCCATTTAATCTGATAAAGGGTTTGCTCATCGGCCATGGCACTAGAAATGCTAAGACTGCATAGTAAGTAGACAATGATCAAAATTTTATTCAACATTTGGCCCTCTTTATAGCTTTTTAACCTTATACACTCTAGATGATGCAACTTAAGTGCCATTTAGAATAGATTTCTGCCATTGCTAATTGAAGTCGCAAGGCCACAGCAAACCCCGAAAGTTAGAAGACTAGAGCCTCCGTAAGACATAAACGGCAAAGGCAAACCAACAATAGGCATTAGCCCAGTTACCATGCCCATATTAATAAAGGTATGCCAAAAGAATATGGACATAAGCCCTATACTTATAATGGATTCAAATAAGTTTGGTACGGCCATTGATAGCCATATAAACCTAAAGAAAAGCACACAATAAAGAAGAATAAGAACAATAGATCCAAAAAACCCATGCTCTTCATTAAAAACTGAAAAAACAAAATCTGTATGATTTTCAGGTAAGTAATTAAGTGAAGCCTGAGAGGATTTCATAAACCCCTTACCAAGAAACTGACCAGAGCCAATGGCAATTTTTGACTGATGAGCATTGTAACCAGAGCCCTTAACATCAGCAGTAGGGTCAATAAAACTAACAATCCTTTTTCGCTGATAATCTTTAAGGCCAAACTGGTACATAGTTGTTCCACCAACAACGCCAAGAATACATAGAATCATAAGAGTTTTAAGTTTTAATTTTCTATAAAAAGTAATCGTTCCAAAAATTAAAATAACTAAGAGACCAGTTCCAAGGTCTGGCTCAATGATTATAAGTACTGCCGGAAATGCAGCTATAAGAAATGGCACGACAAGTTCTCTAAAACCAATTTTTTTATGAGGATCTTTTTTTGCATACCATCTTGCAAGTGCAAGAATAACTGAGATTTTCATAAGCTCTGAAGGCTGAATTCTAATTCCACCAAAACTAAGCCATCTTCTGGCCCCCATTCCTTCATCTCCAACAAAAAGCACCAGCACAAGAAGTATGATATTTAACAAGTAAATCCAATATGAATACCGAAAAAGAGCCTTTGGTCTAATAAAGCTAATTGCCATGCCTGCAACTATAGCAAGTCCATAAAGTAGAATTTGTCTTTTGTATAATGAGGCCATACTAGCGCTTGGGTTGGCATGAGTTCCTGAATAGAGATTAATAACACCCACAACAAAAATAATCGTACCCATAACAAAAAAACTTACATCATATTTTTTAAACAAAGATAGAATATCTAATCTCATGTTGATGCCGCCGTTTGTTTCTTCGTCTCTTCAATTCTCTTTTTGTATTTTCTAATCTGATTTTTTTTAAGTTTCTCGTGAAGCTCCGGTTTATATTTTTCCATATATTGAGTAATAATTTTACTTACAACTGGCGCAGCTGCTTTGGAACCACTACAGCCATGTTCAACAACAGCGGATACTGCAATTTCTGGATTTTCATAAGGAGCAAAAGCAATAAACACACCATGCCTTCTTTCTTTATAAGGAAGATTATCGCATTTATCATAAACCTTATCAGCACTTAAGCGGAGCACCTGACTAGTTCCCGACTTGCCAGCCAATTGAAGACCAAGTCCTCTTCTATAATAAGCTGTTCCTTTATGATGATTTGCTACCTCATATAAACCTCTTCTAACAATATTAAGGGATTTCTCATTAAAGGTTGACTGGGACCTAAGCTCTGGCCCAAATTTTTTAATAACCTCACCTGAGTTTTTAAAAACCTCTTTTACCAGATACGGTCTAAAAACTTTTCCACCGTTTGCAATGGCTGCGTAAGAGATTGCCATTTGCAAAGGTGTAGCGAGAACATATGATTGTCCTATAATACAAGAAAGGGTTTCTCCCATTTGCCATTCAACACCATTCTTTTTTAATTTCCATTCTTTTGTAGGTATTAACCCGGAGACTTCTCTTGGTAAAAGAATTCCCGACCTGCTCCCCAACCCTAATTGAGTGGCATATTTAGCAAGAATATCGATATCAATCTTTGTGGCCAATTTATAAAAATAAACATTACATGACTCCCTTAGTGCTTTTACTAAAGTCGTTTTCCCGTGACCATATTTTTTCCAACAGTGAAAAACTCTTCTTCCTAATCGAAATCGCCCGGTACAATTTACTTCCGTTGATGAATCAATAATATTTTCTTCAAGTCCTGCAAGTGCAGCAATGGCCTTAAAAGTTGAGCCAGGTGGATAATGCTCTTGAATTGCTCTTGCTCTAAATGGGTTATGAGAATTGTCTGTTAATTCTTTCAATTCTTCAGGGCTAATACCTTTACTAAAATTAGATGGATCAAAAGCAGGAGTGGAAACCATCGTAAGAATTTCACCAGTCTTAATATCAATGGCAACAGCACTACCAACTACATCTTTTAAAGCTTCGTAACCTGCTTTTTGCATATCTCTATCAATCGTTAGTCTTAAATTATGACCAGGGATCACAGGACTATTTGAAATATCCCCTAAAAAATTATCTGAACTGATATGCCTTTTCTTTCTACCTAGTGCATCGACCTCAACAAACTCATAACCATCTTTTCCTCGAAGCTTAAGATCCATTTGCTCTTCAAGTCCAAACTGGCCAATAAAATCACCTGATTTATAATAAACATTATCTCTTTTTCTAAAACTCTCAAGTTGGCTTTCTCTAATTTCAGAAATATAACCAAGCAAATGGGCCCCAACTTTTTTATCTAAATACTCTCTTGAGATAAACGTATCAACACTAACTCCTGGCAACTTTGAGTTTTCAGTCTCAATCATTGCAACTTCTTTTCTGGAAATATTTTTTTTCACAATAACAGGACGGTACTTGGCCTGATTAGAGTTTCTTCTAAGGGTTGCCTCTATTTGTTCAGAGGTGAGATCTAAAACTTCACCTAATTTAGCAAATGTTTCATCTTTTTCTTTTAAATACTGAGGAGTAATTATTGCATCAAAACGTGGAACATTATCTACAAGAAGTTGATCATTGCGGCTATAGATCATTCCCCTAGGAGCATCAACAACTTCTTTTCTCAGTCTGTTTTGTAAAGACCATTCATAAAGCTGATCACCTTTTAAAATTTGTAAATACCACAGCCTTGCTAGAATAACTCCAAAGCAAAAAATTACTATATTTCCAATGATTGTGGCCCTTCTACGATGTCCTTTTACAAGATCCTCTTGTCCAAACATCAGGCCTCCAGCAGCTGTGAATCAACACGCCAGATTTTATCAAGAAGAGAGAAAAAGAATGGAGAAATTAGGGAGATAACAAAACACTCAGGCAACGAATCAACAACTCTTGTAAGCATTATCTGAAGCTCTCCAATGCTTATATAAAACAAAAGAGAGGTCATAACATACCATAAGACCATAGCAATAAAGGTAATAATGATCGTTGATATAGCTGACTTAAAGGCCAAAATATCTTTAAGAAAAGTAATCCCAATAGAAATAATAACTCCTATAAATGTTCCATGGGCCCAGCCTTCAACGCTAAAAATAGAGTGAAAAACCTGAAGTACTAAAATAAGAATAGGAAGAATGGGTGTATTAACTCTAAACGCAAGAAAAAGAATAAACAGAACATTAAAAGGGAGCATAAAGTCTCGCAGGCCAAAAGCAGGAATTAGAGCAGTCGAAAATATCTCTAAAACAATAAGCATAAGTGCAGTTATAGAAAGAGAGATAATAATTTGACTAAAGCGCATTCTCATCAAGGTTTTCCTGTTTTGATACTAAGAGAATAATAACTTCTTCAAGCTTGCCAAAATCTACACCTGGTGCGATTTCAACAAATTGAACAATCCCATAAGATTCTCGTTCTATTCTTGTTACTTGTCCGATACGTAAGCCTTTTGGGTAAACCTTTCCCAGTCCTGAGGTCATAACATAGTCTCCGTTTTCGATAGGCTCACTTCTTGTTACATATTTCATAATGCATTTTCCATTAGAGTAGCCTTCAACGATTCCATGAGATCTTGTTCTGCTGACAATAGCATCAACTCTATTTTCTTGATTTAAAATCGTCATGATATCTGAATAATTCTCTGTGACTCGAAACACGTATCCCACAACACCATCAGCTGCAACAACCGGAGCTTCAGGATAGATTCCATCGTTAGAGCCTTTATTGATTCGAATCACTCTAATATCACTATTAGAGTCCCAGCCTATAACTCGTGCAAGAACTCGATCATAAGAAAATTCTTCACTAAACTTTAAAAGGGATTTAAGTCGAAGATTTTCTTTTTCTAATTCTTTAAGATTAAAAATTTTAGCTTGTAGTTCAGAAACCTCAGTCTCAAGTACTGAGCTATTTTTTTTAACATTTACAAGATAGATATAATTATCGAAAAAATAATTCGTTTTATCGCGAATCGTTATAATGCTTTCCTGAATAGGCGCAACTGTATCAATCATAAGACGTTCAAAAAGTGATGTCTCATCACTAATCTTATCTCTGCGCACAATACCGATTAGGGAAAAAAGAAGCACTGCCACATGAAGCAACAGCTTAAGACGATTTTCCTTGTCTAAAATACCTACCACGTAATCTCATCCATGAATGGGAAATGTCGAGGATTATCCCCTTTATCTAGAGTAGCGAAACTTACTTTTATTGCCAATGAATTAGAGCCTTTACGCTCTAAAAAAGCATCTTTACAATAGTTCTTTATATTTAATTCCAGGGGAGTTCCATGTCCAAATCATTTACTAGCAAAACAGCAACAATTATTACCGGAATGATTGTCGGCCTTGTGGTTGTCTCATTTGTTTTTACATTTGATGCTCCAGGAATAGTTGGTGGTGGTAACCAAAAAGTGGGAAGTGTTGGAGGCCATGATATTAAAATCGAAGAGTTTCAACGTGAGTACAGCAATATGGTCCAACAGTATCAATATTTTAGTGGTGGTAAACCTCTTCCTGCTGCACAAGAATCTAGGATCAAGTTTAATACCATGGAAAAACTTATAGGAACTAAAATCCTATTAGTTCTGGCAGAAGAGGAGAACTTACCTGCAGGCGATGCTCAAATAATGAATACAATTAAAAACCAAGAGTATTTTAAAACAGAAAACCAGTTTGACTTTATTAAGTATAAACAATTGCTAGCAGCCAATAGGTTTGCTCCGGCAGACTATGAAAAGCTAGTGCGCATGGATGTTAAAGCACAAAATTCTCAAAAGCTACTTTCGCTTCCTGTTGTCTCTAAAAGTTTCCTGAAAAGTTTAGAAGAGAAAAAACAAGATAAAAGAGAGGTTTCTCTTATTCAAATTCGAGAGTCTAACTTAGTTGATTTTATTCAAGTAAGCTCTTCAGATATAAAGAGTTTTTTATCAAGCCCATCTACTCTTAAAAGAGTGCAAACTGCCTTTGATAAAAGAAAAAGTACTCTAGGGACACAAGAACAAGTAAAAGCAAGGCATATACTTTTTACTGGTGATGATGGTTTGAAAAAAGCACAAGACTTAAAAAAGAAACTAACACCAATAAATTTTGCAGCCATGGCAAAAAAGCACTCTCAAGGCCCTACCAATAAAAAAGGGGGAGATCTTGGATGGTTTGCAAAAGAAGCTATGGATCCAGCTTTTTCCCAAATGGCATTTAGCTTAAAAAAGGGAGTTGTATCTGAACCAGTACAATCTCGTTTTGGTTATCACCTTATTCTTGTCGAAGGCAAAAAAGAAAGAGTCGAGCCTAATTTTGATAATCACAAAAACAAAATTGCCACTGAGCTTATTCGCTCTGATCGTGCTATTGAAACAGCAAGAATTAAGGCAGAAATCGTTAAAGAACTTCAAAAAAAGAAAGACCAGAAGGCCTGGGAAAAAATTAATAAAGAATTTAGACTCTCAGGGCTTTTTGAAAAAAAGGTTGATCTGCTTAGCTCAAGAGTTGGGTTTATTAATCTTGACCCTAAAAATATGAATAGTATTTTTAAGGCCCAAGCTGGAGATTCTATTATTTTTGAACAAGACGGCGTTACAACCCTGGCGTTGGTTCATGGAAAAGCAAAACCAGATAAAAAAGAAGCTAAGAATATTGAAGAAGAACGAACCCAGTTTAATAGACGTCTTACAACTCAGTTTAATCAAGAAATAGTTAAGCATATTTGGGAAAATACCAGCGTTAAATGCGGCGGTGTTCGACTTAAAAATAGACAAGAAGTTGCTAAATGCCCGATCTAGCGGTTTTTGTACTAAAATTTTTATAAACTCATTGCCTGAATATTTATCAGCCATGTATAAGATCTCATGGCTGATAAAAATAACCGATTCTCACAAAATACTCCCGGCAAATACTTTGTAGATGATCAATGTATTGCTTGTGACGCCTGTACCATAGAAGCTCCTGAGTTCTTTTTTATGAATGATGAAGATGGTCATGCCTATGTTAAAAAACAGCCTTCTAATGAATCAGAAAGAGAAGAATGTGAAAATGCCCTTGCCGCCTGCCCTGTTGAAGCTATTGGCAATAATGGTTAGCGAGTAGTCTAAGTATTTGATACTGTCTAAACTTTTGACAATTTCATATCTCTAACCTACTGAATTCATAATATTTTTTTGGTATCCCAATTGCATCTTAATACCTCAAACTATGGATCTAGAGGTATTTATGAAAATTGCATTAATCTTAATTACATTCTCATTAGGTATTATGACCGCTTCTGCTCAACGCTTAGGTGATGGTAGAAAAAATGGGCCTGATGATATTATAAAGACTCAAGCAGATATTGATTCAAGCTTAGTTAAAGTCACAGAAATTAGTGAATCTCTTGAACAATCCTTATCTGCGGATGAGTGGAGATCTAATGATGAAATGTATGAAGCTGGTATAAAAGAGCTTATCTCTTGGAATAACCTTTATGTTATTAGGTTAAATCCCGATGGAGAAATTTTTCATAAAGACTACAAAAGAAACCTTGAAAGAAAACTCGAGCTCTTTAAAAGAGTTCCTCTTAGCTCAGAAGCACTTGTTCTTAAAAGACATGATGAGCTCTTAAATGATATTGAGTACACCAAAGACGAGCTTGTTGATATGAATACAGTTCTTGGTGAGTATACAGCGAAAATTGACCGTCTAATTTCAGCGGTAAGAGCTAGCGTAATTGCAAAAGATGATGACGACGAAAAAAGAAGATTTAATGTCATTATGACTAACTTTAAAAAAGCTTATCAAACTTATAAAAAGCTTAGAAAGGATGTTACAAAAACTCTTAAAAAGAATATTGATAAACTTGAGGACCATATAGACGACCTCTGTGTTGGAGAATGTACTTTTTATGTTCCTGTAGATAGAAATTTTCAAGAATCAGATGCCAATGTAAATACATCCGAAGTTGAAGTTGAGGTTCAAGTTGTGACTGACCCTGTTGTTCAAGCAGTTAAAAATAGTTCTGCCGGTACCGTTATTTCAGTAATTCAATAATATAAAAAAAGGGACCTATTAAGGTCCCTTTTAATATCTTCAATAATTAGTAAATTAATTATCTCTTAAGATTTAGAACTTCCTGCAACATCTGATCAGCAGTTGTAATCGTACGAGCATTGGCCTGGAAGTTTCTTTGCGCTGTCATTAGGTTTACAAACTCAGCAGCAATATCAACGTTTGAAAGCTCTATTGACTTAGCAAGAACATCCCCTCTACCTGAGTCACCAGGCTGACCAAATGAGGCCTGACCTGACTTACGTGATTCTTTAAAAAGGTTTTTACCCACTTTGAAAAGACCTTCATTGTTTTCAAACTTAGCAATACCAATCTGGGCAACATCTCTTGAAGAACCGTTACCATAAACTGCAGTTAGTATCCCTTTATCATTAAATGATAAAGAAGCTAACTGGGCAGCAGATGAACCATTTTGGGTATGCCTTGCAATAGTTGTTCTTGAACCATACTGAGTTGAAGCATCAAGACCATCTCCACCTTCTTTAATAGACTTACCAAAATCAAACTTAATTTTCTGATCTGGAGCGGCACCACCAGCAAAGTTGAAAGAGTTCTTAGTTTCAACTTCTTCTTGTAATTGCCCTTTGTCGTTAAAGACAAGTCGACCTGCTGCTTGCTCAACAAAAGTTCCTTCTTTACCACCAGGTACATCTTTTCCATCACTGGTAACATGGTACTCCCATGTGTTGACATCTGTTTTGTTAAAGAAAACAGTGATAAGTCTTGCAGTACCAACATTATCATAAACTGTTAAAGAGTTATTATAACTTGATGTTTCCTCAGGATCTTCAATATTAAACTCTTTATTGATTTCTCTGGAGTCAATATTCATATTGATTGTTACAAGATCAGCTGCCTTTGCCGGAGTCGTAGTATTTCCTAAACGGATAGGACCCTTTTTAGTAGTGATCTTACCAGATTCATCAGCACTAAACCCTTGCACACGGTAATCATCAGAGTTGATAAGATAGCCTTCTTTATCAAAGTGAAATGTACCATCACGAGTAAAACCTGGACCAAAGGTAGCTTCAACTTCAAAAAATCCGTTACCGTTAACAGCAAGATCGGTAATGGCCTCTGTTCTTTTAACATTTCCTTGAGTAAATGTTGGAGTAATGTGAGCTAGTTTAGTACCAGAACCAACTTGGTCACCACCATCAATACCTTTTAAGGATGAACTCAGAATATCTTGAAATTCAGGTCTGGAAGATTTGAACCCAAAGGTTCCAGCATTTGCGATGTTATCACCAATTACGGCCATCCCATCACCAACTGCGTTTAGGCCGGTAACACCGACATTAAATGACGAAAGTAAACTCATATCCCCTCCTAGGACACTGTTAAAAGTGCTTTTCAATAACTACAGATTGAAAAGAAGGGCTCCCGGAAAGGACCAGCCCGATCACTTAACTATTAAATAAAGACTGTACTATCAATTTTTGTAAACACATTGTCTGCCATATCACCTTTATGAATAGCGGTTACAACTGTGTCATTGTCTACGTCAACAATATAAGCAGCGTTATCTGTTATGACGAGACTCTCTTTGCCTCCTTTGGCCTTAAGTTTATCAATTCCTTCTCTGATCTTTACAAACTCATTACTATCTACATTTAAATTTCTTTCAGAAATTCTTTTAGCTGCATGGTTTGATATTTTTACATCCTGTTGAGGATTTTCAACTTGTGAGCCTTTTAATAATTTTTCAAAGTCAGAAAGCTTTCCTTTAGAAAGTTTATTAGAATCCTCAGCTCCAGATTTATTTGGAACTTTTGAGATCTGAGGAATTCGGAAATTATTAATATTATTTCCCACTATTGACCTTGGCTCTTTGTGTATGCAGACTTAGCCTGCTGAGTCCTTTGGATATTATTATGCCCCATCTCTTTGTCATCTGCTAGGTGGAAACTTTGCACATCGCGCAGAAATACCTTTTTCCCATCAACAGTAAGAACCGTTTCACCATCTTCAAAATTTACACTGGTAACAACACCCTCAGCTTGAGTTTGGACAGAAATTGGTTGGTTGCCATTGTCATAAGCAAGAACTGCAACACGATATACACCTTTACCAGCATCTGTACCATCAAACTGCTTTCCATTCCAAGGAACTGCATGAAGACCTTTAGGTTTTGCATCTAAATCAATTTGTTGAATCATTTGGTTTTTTTGGTCAAATATTCTCATGATTCCTTTAGACATATCATTTTCCAGCTTAAAGCTAATCATTGATGAAGTGCCAATGCCTTTATGCTTAACTGTTGAACCGCTAGTGATGACCTTCTTTCCAAGAAAACTTGCTGCATAAAACTTATTTTGAGCAGGAGCTTGGTTAAGAGATTTTTCAAAGTTTTGATTCATATTTGTCATCTGCTCTAATTGAGAAAATTGAGCAAGGTGAGCTGCAAATTTATTTTGATCCATAGGCTTCATTGGATCTTGATTTTTAAGTTGGTGAGTAAGCAATTTTAAAAAACCATCTTTTCCAATCTTACCCTGTTTTTTACCATCTACCATTTTCACGCTAGATGCACCAACACGCTCACTACGACCAGTTATACGATTAAGTATATCGCCTGTTGCTTCTTCACTTGGTCTATTTGAATTTCCATTCGCCCGGTTTGGGCCTTGATATCTTTTAACTTTCTGAAAGGGATTTGATCCTGCTCTTGGTTTGCCAATATCAGGCATTAAGCACTCCTCTCAGCCATTTGATCCCAAAGTTGTTTCCTTCTCTGAGAATCCTTATTAGATTGATCCGAGGAATTTTGGTTTTGGCCATTCTGAGAAAAGTTTCTAGAAAAGTCTGAACTATTTTGTGATGAATCTAACTTAAAATCTTGTACTTGAATCCCTTGGCTTCCAAGAGAGATTAGTAATCTTGATTGATGACTTCTAAAAAAGTCCATTCCTTCTTTGGCCATTGTTGTAATTTGAAGTTGTACTGTTTGATTTGTATTTCCTTCACTTACTCTGACTTGAAAGTTTCCAAGCTCTTTATGCTTAACATTTAATTCAAGAGATTTTTGTCCCTCAAAATTTTTCTGAGTAATATAATTTGAAATTCTTTCGATAAGCTGGTCACTCGATTCAGTCATCAAAGAACTATCTAGAGTCACAGCATTCATAGTCGTAACTTGAGGCTGTAATGTTTGCAAAGGTCTTTGGCCTCCAGAGCTAACCTGACCAACTTGAGAAGACTCACCCTTAAGACTTTCAAGGCTTGTTGGATCAACATCTTGAAGAGAGCTTAACTTAGATGGGTTAAATTTAATTATATTTGAATCACCTGCATCCATCATTTGAAACTGATTAATACTGTTTTGATTTTGCATCTGTTTTCTAAGACCAAGAATATTTGAATCTTGCTCTCCCAAAAGACCTGGTGTCGGTGCAGTCATATTGTTAAGTACTTTTGGATCTGCCCCAATTTTAAGCTCTGCCGTATTTGTTATATTTGCCTCTGGTGCCTTTGTCCCAAAAATACTTTTTCTTTCAGGTATAAATGCTCTTGAAGCCGCCTCTGGTCCACCAATAATGCCTTCAGTTCCAATAGTTTTTGAGTATTGGTTCATTGCTGCTTTTTGTGTAAGTAGGGCCTTATTTTCTTCAGCTCTTTGAGCAAGAGTGTCTTTATTCATAAAAAGAGATTTACGACCTTCAAGAACTTGTTCATCAGTTTTTTCAACTAACTGAGAGTTAAGCTGATTATTTTTTTCACCATAGGCCTTATTTATATTCTTTTTACCTAGTAATTGATGAGGCTGAATTTTTCCTTCAGTTTCATTAACACCAATTTTTAAGTCTTGAACTTGCTCAGCAGTCATCTCACCATTTTTTATCATTTCTGCTTGTTCAGGTGTTAGGCCAGATAATTTATTTACAGCTTCTACTTTAGTTCTTTGAGTATTATTTTCACTTAAGACCTTTAACTTAGCCTGTATTTCCGCAAGCTTTGCTTTATCTTGAGGTGCAGTTTGTTGAATATTATCAGCTTTTACAAAACCATCTAAGTTAACAACTTCTCCGTCAGTAGCGAGAGCTTGTTTTGGACTTGTTCCAACTAATAGATCTTTAAGTGTTTGTCCCTGTGTATTCATCTTACTAGGATCTACGTTTGTGCCTGCCTTATTCTCCGCTTCCATCATCATAAGCTCTTGCATAAAAAGATTACTAGAAGCAGCTCCTGCACCATTATGAAGGGCATTTGCCTCTTTAGGCATATTAGAAAGCTTGGGGTCATTTTTAAGTAATGTCTGAATACCTATATTCGACATAGACCCAACTTTTCTGTAAATGTGAAACTTTTTGGTTCACGCATCATGACACTATTGTTTCATGAGTAGGTATTGCTTTTGAAGTCTGGCAGATATTTCCTTATCCATAAGGTTGAATATTTTAGACGCCTTTGTAGGCTCCAGCTCTGCTAAGATCCGAACAGATAGTTCTGAGTCTTGAACAGATAGAATTTCTGCAGCTTTAAGTGGTTTCATACCTGAGACAACACTAACTAAGCGATTTACTCTTTCCGCTTTCTTTTTCTCATTTTCATCCAAACAACCGATAAATTTACTCTGCTTATCTTTGAACTCAATCACACTTTTAGCAAATGATTGTTCATTGCGAGTTAATTGCTTTAGTTTCCGCTCAATGTCTTGTTCTCTTAATTCTATCTTTCTCTCTTTATCTAGGAGTTCTTGAGAGTACTTTGAAAGATTACTTACTTGAACTTTTTTTAATCTTTCCGCAACTGCCTTATCTACTGCATCTTTAAACTCTGACTCTGAATAAGTTTTTTCTTTAGTGACTTCAGGATTCTCTTTTTTGTTTGCAAAAGATGTTGCTAAACTGAGTAATAAAGTTATACCTATAATTTTACTTATTCTCATTTTCTGCCACCTGATTTCTTCTTGCTTGGATAATGTCATCAATATCCT
>CAYGJN010000059.1:0-16602 GCA_964350135.1 uncultured Bacteriovoracaceae bacterium
TATAAAGATGGAAATGGATTTGGAGGGAAGATGAAAATCATTATTTATTTGGTACTTAGTATTTCTTTGGCCAGTGCGACTGTCAAAAACATTGCAAAAGATAAGCTGCTTGTTTTGGAAACAATACAAACAGATTACAGTGACTTAACTCTTCAATTTTTCACGAGTGATTCTTATATCGATAGTCTAAATGAAGCTAAGGTTAATTTCCCTGAAAATCATTATTTAAAAATGAAAAACGTAAATATTTTAGGAGAACCATATAAATTATCAACAGGCGCTATTGTTGCTAGGCCATTAGTCATTGATATTCAACTTAGCTCATGTGAAAAAGATGGTATTGCACCAGGAAGTTGTGAAGGTCATGGATCGATTGAAGGCTATATAGAATACACCCTTCAAGGTCTAGAATTTGGGGCGACTTACTTGCCGAAAAAAAAATAAACATGACTCATATCATGTTCTATCACTCATCTGATTTCTATGATGAATCTAGGAGATTTTTATGAAAACATACGGATACGTTTTTCTGCTTTTGATTTGCGGAGCAGCTCAAGGGAATTTTGAGAATGGTAATTATACAAATCTAGAAAATGGTTCATGCTGGGTTGCTGAAGATGGCGAGTGGATAAAGCTTATCTCTTTTTCAGAATCATATGCTTTAAGCTTAAGCAAAAATGATCTTAAACATATGGCAAAAAAGGCAAGTAAGAAATATGATTTTGAGCAAGATTTTAGTTCTGACTGGATTTACTTCTGCTCAAGTTTTCATTCAAGACTTATTCTTTCCTTAAAAGATAGCTTTAAAAAAGGCTGTGCTCATTACTCTTTATCAGACCAAAAAATAGAAATGGAAAATATATACGCAAGCCATCTTAAAAGCGATAAAGGCTGCACAGGTATTCAACGAAGAGAGTTAGTACTTTACAGCGATAGCAAGGAAGATCTAAGCGACTATCTCTATATGAGCTATCCATTTATTGAAAACATTGAAAGAGGCCGAACTCTTTATATTATTACATTGACTGAAGAATTCAATTTTCAAGAAGACCAGGCCCTTAAGATTCTTAAAGCAGACACAACATTATTTGATTCATCAATTGAGTACAATGGAATTGTCCTTCCATATGGCACGTACCATAAACTAATGCTTTGAAATAAAAAAATACTTAAGCCTATTAATTGGTGACAAGGTGTTGATTATAAATATCCCAAGCTTCCCAGTAAAAATCAGTCATAAATAAACTATCCTCTACTTGATAAGCTGCTGCTTTTATCTCAACTTCATTCCAAAAACTAGGTCCTTGCACTTTTGATTCATTTATTAAAATTTCATGATTTACAGATAGATCGAATTTCATCATTGCTGAATTGCTAGGATCTAATGTTTTAACAAGAGGGCTTGTTTGTTTTGTTAAAAGGAAATGATCAATATAAGAATAGGCATGAACAAAATTATTGTTTTGAATATGGCAATAAACTGACTCGTTCAGATCTTTTGCTCTGACTATATCTTGCCAAAGAATAATTGGTGTCTCTATGCCTAAAGTTTTATACGCTTTTTTAATCATATCAAAACTCTCATGTCTTACTTCCTTGGGGGGTAAGTAAAAAGGAGACCCTCGGAGTAATAAACAAAGCTTAATATTTTCGGCGTTAGGAAATTTCGCATTTACTAAATCAATTGTCTTCTCAAAATTCTCATAACTTGTCTCATGATGAGTTGTCATGGCAATAAGATAAACTGATTTGGGGTTATCCAAAATCAAATTAAATCTGGGTTTTCTTGCAATACTATAAGTAAGCACATATTCACTCCAGGCAGGAGGAACAATAAAATTAAGCTCTTCATGAATGAGTAAGGTTGTTTGGCTTTTACCAGGTCTTTTATATCGATAAAAGAAATCAAGAAGAGGAAGAAATCCATCCTGGCAAAAGATATAATCAAAAGCTGAAAATTCTTTACTGGAATTGGATTCAGAAATATATAAAGGATTCAAAATATTACAGAATCGAATGCCATGAGGATAGCAATTTCTAGAAATAAAAGGTTTATGATTTTCAAAAAAACTATAACGATCAGACTCAAGCTTCTCGAGGCTACTTTGAAGATACTGGAATTTTTTGTCTAAACTAGATTTAAAGTTTATTAACGTACTCATTATAACATTCTCTATATATCTCTTTCGTTAATATTTTATTCATCACTTGCCCATCTTTTTCTTGAGTTTCACTTGAGATTACTCCAAAAGGATTTCCTTGATTAAACTCAAAGCAGAGGTTAAAAGCCTGAAAGCGCTTGTTCCAAGCCTTGAATTTAAAAATTGGTTTCTCATGTATTGCTTTAAGCTTATTAGCAGCACTAGAAATAGAAAAACTTTCTTTGGCCTTTTTTTCTAATTCTTCACGTTCGGAGTAAGTAATTTTTTTTGTTCCAAAGATCATCATTTGTTTAATAACTGCAGATGATTTTACTTTAAAATAACCATCCTCCTGCTCAACTGTTGCAAGTTCTATGGGGCTCTCTTTCATCTTGAAAGAAGCGTATCCTCCCCAGTCTGAAAGGATACTTGGCATTCCGCAAGTAATGGCCTCTGCTGGAGACATTCCGTAGTCTTCATCGTTATGTAATGAAAGTGAAATGAAAATATCAGAAGCATTATAATAATTTAACAATTGATTAGAGCTCAAATTGCCTGCATAAATAACACGCTCTTTTATATTTTCATCAAGGTTTTCAATTAAGTCTATGAAGCTGTAAAAATTAAACCCTTCAGGGTAGTACTGTCCAAAAAAAGGATACCCTATATTGTCGAAGGCTCCTGCAATCACAATGGCATCGTTTTTATTTGTTAAACTCAAGTATTGATTAAAACAATTAAGAAGCTGCGAGATATTTTTCTGAGCAGATAATCTTCCCGTATAAAGAAAAACTTTGTCGTACTTCTCTAGGCCAAGGTCTTTTCTTGCTCTCTCCCTAATATTTGAATCAAATCGATAAAGGGACTCATCAACTGGAAAATGACAATAATCACTAAAGCAATCTTCATCGACAAATTGATCAAAGAAACGTTGCTGACGGTGAGAGGCTGCAATAAACTTAACGGGAAATTTTTTCAAGTAGGACTCAAGGCCATGCCATTGTTTTGTATATAAGGAGAAATCTCCAAAAATATGAATATACAGACTTGGTAAACTCTCCCCTTGATACTTTTTATAAAGATCTTTGATCATTTCCCCTGGATGAGGCTTATGGTCTAAAAAAATGATTTTATCAGGAGCATACTCAACGATCTGGTCTATTATTTTTCGATACTCATATTTATTGGTGCACTCACCGTAGTGAAAAGACCTAAACTCTTCTCCGCTAAACTCTTTTTTATAGGCTGCAAATAAATTTGGAGTGATAACCTGACAGCTTACCCAGGAGGATTCTTCAGAGGAAAAAACAAAAGCAAATTTCATAGTGGATAATACTACGTTAAAGAAAATTGGATTACCAGCCTCTAGTACCAAGGTAGGACAACTACAGAGAGCGACTCTTATTCTTAGTATAAACAGATAGCAAATAGATCCTATTAGATCGTAAAAAAACAATAATTCCGAGTACTTGGCGTCCGAGTTTTTTGCTAAAGCTTTTTCCTCTAGATCCGAAAAGATTTTCATAACATAACCTAGGAGTATGCAATGAAACTCGCAGCTGTTTCACTACTTGTGCTACTTGTCGGATGTTCTACAGGCAATAAAAAACGCTCAATCGCTTCATACGGAAAGCACGAGTGCTCGCTTGAAAAGCACCCTACAAAGCCTTATTTTAAAGTTCTTCACAAGAACGAACCACTTTACAAGCATTGGTATGACCAAGATTATGCCAACTCATTACTGCACAGATCTATCAAAAAAGGTAAGTGTAATTAATAAATTGGGAGCTTAGGCTCCCTTTTTTTTTCTCTTATGCTACACTCGCTAGCCTAGGAGGATTTATGATTACTATTATCTCTGGTACGAATAGAACTAATTCAAATACATTAAAAATGGCCAAAATTATTGAAGCTCAATATAAAGAGTGGGGCGTTCAAACACAACTGTGTGACCTTAATAAACTTCCCAGGGACCTCTTTATTCCTGAACATTATGCAGGAGCTCCTGAGTCATTCAAACCCTTTCAAGATATGATTTTAAATACTGATGGAATTTTAGTTGTACTTCCTGAGTACAATGGTGGTTTCCCAGGAGTTCTTAAGTATTTTATTGATCTACTAAAATTTCCAGAGAGTCTATTTGAAAAACCCGCTGCATTTGTAGGGGTAGCTGCAGGAGTATTTGGAGCACTTCGCCCTATAGAACAATTGGAGATGATCTTCCAATACAGAATGGCAAATATCTATGGAAAACGTGTTTTCTTTCCGGATATAAATAACAAGCTTAGTGAAGATGGGCTAAGAATCACAGATGATTTCACAAGGGAAAAACTTGAAGAAATGCTTAAAGGGTTTGAAGACTTTACTAAAAGACTTAAACCTTAATAGATTAAATCTAAGGCAAAAGGGGCAAGGTTTAAGGCGCCCTCTTCTCCCGCATTGTTACAAATTCCTCTGCACTACTAGGATGAATTCCAATAGTTTGATCAAAAGCTTCTTTTGTAAGCCCAGCTTTAACACAAACTCCACCCAATTGAATAATCTCAGCTGCATCTTTTCCAACCATTTGTAAGCTCACTACTTTTTGAGAGCTTGTTTCAACAATCATCTTCATAAATGTTCGTTCATTAATGTCTGAAAGTGTATATTTCAAAGCTCTAAATTCAGAAGTGTACACATCAATCTCACTATATTTTTTTCTAGCTTCTTCCTCAGTAGGTCCAACAACTGCAAGGCATGGCTGAGAAAATACGGCCGATGGAACTGCTGAGTAATCCATACGCAATGGCTTCTTGTTAAAAAGATGTTCAGCTAAAAGGGTTCCTTCTGTTGTGGCAATAGGAGTCAGGGCCATTCTGTCGATACAGTCACCCAGAGCATAAATAGAGGAAATATTTGTTTGGAACTTTTCATCAACAATAATTTTTCCATTTTTACCCATTTCAATGCCAAGTTCTTCTAGTCCCAAATTTTTCGTATTAGGATGCCTACCTGTTGCATAAAAAACCAAATCATAATTTTCAGTTGAGTTTCCAAAGTCTACATCAAAGCCCTTGGCACCTTTCGTGATTTTTTTTACTTTTGTTTCACGAAGAAATCTGATTTCTTTTTTCTCCATTGCTGTTGCTACAAAACACCTCACTTCATCATCAAAGCCGTTTAGGATTTTCTCTGAACGAATAGCAATAGAAACATCACTTCCAAGACCTTTAAAAATACCAGCAAACTCTACGGCAATATAACCGCCGCCCACAATTAAAACTTTTGAAGGTCTATTTTCCATTAAAAAAACATCATTGCTGTTTTTTATAAACTCCCCTCCCTCAACTAAGGGAGTATAGGGACTTGCTCCTGTTGCGATCAAAATTTTCTTCGCTGAGAAAGTCTGAGTACCAATACTTACTTCATGAGGACCTGTTATAACCCCTCTTCCATCAATCATTTCAACATTTTTATTTTTTAATAAAGTTCTATAAATATCACTTAATCTTTGGACCTCTTTGTCACGGTTTTGTTTTAAAGCTTTCCAATTAAACTGCGACTCACCAATGCTCCAGCCAAAGCTCTGAGCAATTTTCATTTCATGAGAAACCTCTGAGGCATAAAGCATTAATTTTTTAGGTACACAGCCCCTAATGACACAAGTTCCCCCATATCTGTACTCTTCACAGATAGCAACTTTGGCCCCAAGACCCGCTGACCATCTTGCGGCCCTTACTCCGCCCGACCCTGCACCTATGACAAAGAGATCAAAATCAAAATTTTCGCTCATGGCTTATCCTTTTTAGTATTTTGAGACTATAATTGAAGTTCAATCATTTAAAAAGGTAATGCTCCAGTGAAATCAATCATCTCTTTAACAATCCTACTCTCCATTATTAGTACTTCTACTTTTGCACAGTATAGAAGACTTTATTTTGAAGCGGAGGATTCATTTTTTCCAACTCTTTATATAACAGATGGCAATGATGTGATTAACCCTGACTGGGGAGGCGTTTATCCTTTGGCCGAAAAACTTCGAGACGACCCACCTGCCTATGAACATGCTTTTCAATATGAGCGTTTTGCTTCAAGAGTAAAATGGCTTTCAGTAGGAACTCTTGCTTCTTTTGTTCTTGCTATTATTGGTGGCGGTGGCGCAAGTGATACTATGTTGTGGCTTGGAGGAATTGGAGTTATAGGCACAAGCCTTGGAGCGCTCCACTATCAATCTAAGGCCATGTACCATCTTCATGAGGCTGTTAACTCTTATAATAGACAATTTGATCGTGAAAGAATTATGGGTCTTAATTATCAAACAAGTTTTTGACTTAATCTAAGATAATCTCGACTTCGTCTGAATCGGGAAATGCCTGGCAAGTAAGTACTTGTCCTTCTTTTATTTCATCATCACTAAGGCACGGTCTTATATCCATAGAAACTTTGCCTTTAATAATTCTGCCATGGCATGTACAGCAAGTTCCCATCATACAAGCAAAGGGCAACTTAAACCCTAAAGAAAGACCTTGGGTAAGAATATTCTCACCTGGGTCACATTCAAACTCCATGGTCTCTTGTCTGTGAATAATTTTAATTTTTGCCATATATTTTATTTTAGCCGAATTCCTTAGCAAAGTCCCTTGACACACTACGCCGTAAAAGGCAAAATCCACACAAGGAGTTTTTCATGATCGTCGCTAAATTTGGGGGATCTTCTATGGCCGATTCTGTGGCCATGAGAAGAAGTGCAAAAGTTGCAGCTGCCCAAGATTCTCTGGCAATAGTCCTCGTTTCCGCTACTTATGGAACAACAAACGAGCTTGTATCCCTAGCACAAGTTGCAAGAGATGAGTCCTGGGACAAATGCGCTCCCTTAGTCAAAAAAATTAAAGATAAACATATTAAAATTGCTGAAGAGCTCAATTGCTCCCCCGCAGAGTTAAAAAAATTAGAAGCTCTTCTTAAAGAAATTAAAACTTTGGCCAGAGGGATTAATTATCTAAAAGATTGCTCAGGGAGAGCCTATGACTCTCTTCTTAGTACAGGTGAGCGACTCTCATCACTTCTTTTTTCAAAGGCATTACAAGATGAAATGAAATCAGATGTTGAATGGTTTGATATAAGAAAAGTTCTTATTACTGATGATCAATTTCAAAGAGCACTTCCAAAACTTGATCTTATTGAAAAATATTGTCAGGAAGAATTACTGCCCCTTCTTAAGAAAAATAAAACTCTTGTTTCCCAAGGTTTTATTGGATCCACTGAAGATGGCCTGACGACGACACTTGGCCGTGGTGGATCTGATTATTCTGCAGCATTGATTGCTGAAGGAATTACTGCCACAACTTTGCAAATCTGGACTGATGTAGCGGGTGTTGCAACAACAGACCCTAGAATTTGTCCTAATGCCCAGCCATTAAAAGAACTAAGTTTTACTGAAGCTGCTGAACTTGCAACTTTTGGAGCTAAAATTTTGCATCCGACAACAGTGTGGCCGGCCATGCGAAAAAACATTCCTGTTTTTGTTGGATCAAGTATTGAACCTCAAAAAGAAGGAACTTGGATTAGACCCATTAGTAAAGAAGCTCCTTTAGTTAGGGCCATTGCTCTAAGAAAAAATCAAAGCATACTAACTATTACTACCCCAAGAATGGTGCAGGCCTGGGGCTACCTTGCAGATATATTTGCTGTATTCAAAAAACATAGGGTAAGTGTTGATCTTATTACGACCTCTGAAATCTCAGTGGCCATTACTGTAAATGACGATACATTAGAGAATAAAAACTTAATTGAAGAACTCAAATCTATGGGCCAAGTGAAAATTGAAAATGGCTTTAGTCTTATTTCTATAATTGGCAATAATATCAATCATACTTCTGGGCTTGGAAATGATATTCTAACAATTATCAAAGATATCAATATTCGCCTGGTTTGCTGCGGGGCAAGTAAACATAATTTTTGCTTTTTAGTAGATAAAAAACAAGATCACGAGGCGACCCAAAGACTTCATACCCGGTTTTTAGAATAGCCAGAAAGTTGCTCCTTTATTTTCGAAACTGTTTGCGATAATGTGTTTCGATGAACTCATGCATTAAATTAATTTTATTTTCATTAAGTTTCAGCGCCATCGCCCAGTCTATTGGTTTTAATAATTTTGTTCCGAATTATTATGATAGTGAAACACCTGTTTTTGTTGTTCTTCACGGATGTAAACAAAAAGCAGAAGATATTTTAAGAGATACTTACTTCACAGACTACGCAGAAAAAAATCAGGCCATTGTTTTTACACCAGAACAAAGCCTTATGAATAATTGGGATCATTGTTGGAATTGGTTTCTTCCTGCCAATCAACAAAGCTTTATTATAAGTGAAACTCAGACAATTATGGCCGAGCTTTCAAGCTTTCTTCTTATCCACGATATACAGCTAAATCCCGTTTATCTTGTTGGGTTTTCTTCAGGTGCCGCACAAGCTCTTAACTTACTAGCTTGTCACCCTGAATCTTTTCAAGGGGCTGCCCTTCATTCTGGTATTGCCTATAGAGTTGCTCAAGATGTTTTTGAAGCAGACCAAGTTATTCAAACTGGACCAAGGGAAAGCAATGAGGAGCTAGCACAAAAATTGGCCAGCTGTTCTGATGAAGCCCAATCCTGGGCCCATATGAAAATACTTCTCTTTCATGGAAGCGTTGATAGTCGTGTTGTTCCTGCCAATCAAGTCTCTATTAAGAATCAGTTTCTTTCCTTTTATGATTACCTAGATGACAAAGAGTTTAACAACTCTCATATTTATGACTCAAATTTTGAAGTTAAAACACCTATCGGGAAATATCCCTACCAGCAAGAAACTCATGAGTTTTATAATAATAGCATTCTTCATTCATACCTCATTCAAGGACTTGCCCATGACTGGTCAGGGGGAAATGAGCGCCTTGGAAGAAACGATCCACTTGGACCTAATGCTACTGAAATGATTTTTGATATTTTAGGAAACTAAAGTCCCCAGCCTCCAGCAATAGTATATGCTTCACCGGTTATAGTTGAGGCTTTCTCACTGGCCAAAAACTCTGCCATATCAGCAACCTGCTCTGGACTTGTTAATTTTTTGATACATTGATCTTTTAAAAAAACTTGATCCAATACTTCTTGCTCAGAAAGATTATTAAGGTCCATTTGCTTTTGAACTTGATTGCGCATTAGTGGCGTATCTACAAAGCCAGGACAAATAGAGTTTACTGTTATTCCAAACTCACCTGTTTCTTTAGCTAGAACTTTTGCAAAGCCAAGTACCCCATGTTTAGCAGCGATATAAGCACTTTTAAATGGAGAGGCAAGTTTTCCATGGATAGAGCTAATATTTATAATTCTTCCAAACCCTGCATCTTTCATGTCTTTTATAACTGTTTTTGAACAAAGAAATGTGCCTGTTAACATGACATCAATTAAAAGCTTCCACTTATCTAATGGAAATTCTTCTACTGGAGATAAAAACTGTAATCCACAATTATTTACAAGTATTTGAGCAGGGCCGTATTCATTTTTAATATCTGAATAGGCTTTTAAAATCTGCTCTTCACTAGTGACATCCACTTTAAAAAATTTAATATCTTCAGTTGGAGGAGGGTTAAGATCCCAGGAGCATGCCGTATACCCAAGCTCATTAAAGCGTTTTGCAATGGCTAGACCAATTCCACTTGAGCCGCCAGTAATAATTGCAACTTTAGACATACATTCTCCTAGGGCCATAAACTATGCTAAAGGGGAATTTCTGTCAAAAGCCGCCTTGGTCATCTTCTTCAATAATAAATTCAATTTCACCATGTAAAAGACTGTAAGTATTACAGTCTTTGGTACGCACGTACTATCAATTGTCTAAAGTTTAGACACCTATAAAAAAATTGTTCAGGGAGAAATTTCAAGGCTGCCAGAAACTCTATAGCTAGCTGTGATCACATGCTATAAAAGTGGCAAGGGTCTTGCTGCTATTAGTCATGGCGGCAAGGAGCTGCCTGGCATTCAGGCCAGTAACTAAAGGAAGTTAACCTCATGGATCAGTATTATTCAAAACAGCACGGAAAGACTAAGAGCTTGTTTATTCAAAGTACCATTGCGCTGACCCTCTTATTAGGCTCGGTCAATTTGTATGCTTTTAATAGGACGATTAATGCTACTAAAAAGCTCTCGGAAAAAGAGGTTCTAGAGCAATGTGAAAAACAATTAGAACAAAAAATGAAGGGCTCTCTTATAAAGAAGAAGCTTTTTCATGTCTCACTTTTAAAAGAGCCTTGTAAGGGTGTTCTAACAACAAAGGTGAGTAATGAGAGGACTGAAGAAGGAAAGACTTTTTACCCGGAATCTCAACTTAAATCTCCTTATGCAAGCTGGGGAGTTAACCCAAAAACAGCTAAATCATCAATTAACCTTGATAAGGCCTGGAAAATCTTTAAAAAGAAAAATGATATTACTGTAGCGGTTATTGATACAGGAATTGATCCTCATCATGCTTATTTAAAAGGAAATATTTACGTTAAAGAAGGCTTTAAAGGGCCTGAAAATTATGGTGTTGATTTTTCTTTTATCGGAAACAAAAGTACTAAAACACCTTCTGATGACCATGGACATGGAACTCATGTTTCAGGGATTATTAAAAGTGTGTTCCCAGACGTAAAACTTCTCGCTTTAAAATACTATAATCCTCATCACTCAGGACAACAGAATCTAGACTCAACAGTTCGTGCACTTGAATATGCGGTAAATGCCGGAGTTGATATTATTAATTACTCAGGAGGTGGTCCAGAGCCTGCAGTACAAGAACTTAGGATTCTTAAAGAAGCAGAAAGAAAAGGAATCTTAATTGTTGCAGCTGCTGGTAATGATCGCTCAAATATTGATAACAAGTTTAATGCTTACTACCCTGCCAGTTACGGCCTAAGCAATATCATTACAGTGACGGCCTATGACCAACAATTGAATACTTTAAACTCATCCAATTGGGGTAAAAGCTCAGTTGATCTCTCTGCACCAGGTAATAGAATAAAATCAAGCATTCCTCTTAACCGTTCTAGTTTTATGACAGGAACAAGTCAGGCTACTGCTTTTGTAACAGGTGTGGCAGCTATGCTTAAGTCTCAATACCCAGAACTTTCAGCTCAAGACATTAAAATGATTGTAAGAAACTCAGCAGTTCGAATTACTAGCCTTGAGGGCAAAAGTGTTTCAGGTGGAAAGCTTGATGCAGAACGAGCTCTTGTTATGGCAAAAGACTATTTAAGCAAGCCTAATAATACAAGAACATTAGCTGCAGATAAGAAATAAGACTTATTTTTAATTCAAATCTTTTTGTACTAAGATTAATCCATGACCATTCTATCTCCATGGGTTATTTACCTACTCACAGTTCTTGCTGGAGGACTTTACGCCCTTGGTTTTCCTGCTAAATGGCACGATGGTATTTTCTTAGCACCTACTATTGCAATCACTATTTTTATATCAGCTTTAGATACAACGAAGATCTTAAAAAAACAGCTCCTCCTCGTAGTCCTTTTCAATCTTGGCTATTATCTAATTGGCTATTATTGGATTCCATTTACTATTAGTGAATTTGGGGGAATCAAGTTTCCTTTAAATACTATTATTGGTTTAGGGATCTCCCCATTTTTCATGCCCCAACTATGGGTACTCATCATTTTATTAGCAATTCTTAAAAAATATTTTTTCCACTCACACAAAATCTCTGCCATTTTCTTTATTCTTCTCTACGTTATTTTAGAAAAGCTAACACCCCAAATGTTTCCAGCACATCTTGGCTCCAATTGGCTTATCATAGCCCCTTACCTTTCCATGGCACCTTATCTTGGAGTTGGTTTTTATAGTTTGCTTAGCCTTTGTATTAGTATGAATATTATTGGCTTCTTTCAACATAAAGTTAATTTCTTAAAAAAAGATCCGGCCCTCATTTTGAGCACGACGATCCTTTTTCTTATGGCCTTTCTCTTTCCTCCTCTATCAACAACTCACCTAAGGGGAGATAACCCAATTAATATTCGTGTTGTTCAGGCAAATATTGGAAGCATGATGAAAGTTTCAAGTGAGATGGGTGATACAGATGCTGTTTCATATATCCACAAGTCTTACAAAGAAGAAAGTGTGCTTTCAAATAGCTTCAATCCTGATCTTATTATATGGCCCGAAACTGCATTGCCTGGATTACTAAGTTCACAAAATATTATTACAGGAAAAGAAAGTTTCCCTTCTGTCTTGAATGAGATCACAACCTCTATGAACTCAGAGATGATGTTTGGGGGATATGATATGGCTGCAAGTCCTAATGAGTTCTACTTTGAGGATCAATACAACTCTGCCTATCATGTAAGCAAGAAAGCAAAAATTAATAATTTATACCATAAAAGAATATTATTTCCCTTTGGTGAAACTCTTCCTCTTGGACCACTTAATAAATACATTGCTAGAGTTGCACCCAATATTTCTTTTTTTGCTAAAGGCACTCAGTTTAAAAATTTCATCACAGAGACAGGGCATTCTTTTATGCCAATTATTTGCTACGAAGTCTTACTTGATTATTATATAAATGATTATCTAAACTCTCTTAATAAACGCCCTGATTTTATTTTAAATTTCACCAATGATTCATGGTATGGAGATACCAGTGAGCCTCACCAGCATCTTTTCCTCTCACATTGGAGGGCCTTGGAAACAGGAATTCCAATTATTCGCTCAACAAATACAGGGATCACATCAGTTCTTTATAGCGATGGAAGTGAAAGTAAACGGCTTATTGTTGGAGACAAAGGTCAATTAGACCTTAGCCTTAACCCGCTTAAAACAAAGAGTACTCTTTATCAAAAATGGGGATATAAAATCTTAGCCCTTTTTCTTATAATTTTTCTTTTACTTAACTTAGCTTTTAAGGCCTTCTTTCATAAGGTCATGAAGTCTCAAGACTCCTAAAAACTTCTCTTTGTGAACGACAGGTAAAACGCTTATAGGCTTTGCTCTATTTTCCATTTTCTTAAGGGCATCAAGTGCAAGATCATTAGGCTCAATGGAGATTGGTGATGAATTACATATATCAGAAATCTTAACATCTAGATTAGATGTTTTAGCAATGGCCCTTCTGATATCCCCATCTACAATTATTCCACTAAACTTATCGCCATTTTCAATTGCACATAAACCGGTTGGATACTCAGTGAGCTTAATAACAACTTCTTGAAAACTTGCCGAACTGCTAAGAATTGCACATTCCCCTCTTGGAATCATAAGATGTTCCACTTTTAAACGAAGGGATTTGCCCAAAAGACCACCAGGGTGATTGGTAGCAAAACCCTCTTTGGAAAGCCCAGAAAAATGCTCATAAGCGACAGCAATACTATCACCAATTGCCAATGCTACCGTAGATGAAGTTGTGGGAGCCTGATTATTAATACAAGCTTCTTTGGTAACAGAACAGTCCATAACCAAAGCACAAGAAGACGCCAGCTTGGAGCTTGTGTCCCCTAAAAGGCCAATTGTGTTCTTTTTAGAAATACTTAAATATGGAATAAGCTTAACAATCTCTTCCGTATTACCAGATTTTGAGATCACCATAAGCACATCGTGGGTCCGTAGCCTGCCAAGATCTCCATGAAGAGCTTCAACTGGATGAAGAAAGCTAGAGCGAAGACCAATGGAGTTGTAGGTAGAGACAAGCTTTTGCCCAATAACTCCAGATTTCCCAACCCCGCAAACAACCAGTTCGGCCTCATTTTGCTTAATATAGTTGAAAATATTGATCAAAGTATCGATTTGATCTTTTTTAATAAGGTTTTTGACCCTGAGAATCGCCTGACTCTCCTCATCAAGGACATTTTTAATCATTTGGAAATAATCCATAGGAATTCTCCGTCTAAGCTTTTGATTTTTCGCTTCAATTGCTATCATAAAACAAATGAATAAATATATCAGTTTTTTTCACCTCTCTCTCTTAGCAATTATTTTTAGCCTTAGTGGATGCACTAGCTACGAGAAATTCAAAAAAGTCACTCAGGAGGTTGAATTTCCTTCCCAGGTATATAACGCTGATTTTAACCAGGGTTGGCAGGCCGTTATTGAGGTTATGAAAAGATTTGATATTGCGACACAGTCTCAAGAAGCAGGCCTTATAAAGACCAGGTGGATGGACAATACAAGGTCTTTTAATTTTGCTAACTCCTTCAATCAAAATGAATCAGTAAGAGCGGCACAATTCAAGCTCCAAGTAAATGTAGTAAAAGGGTTTAGAGGTGATAGAGAAGTTACAAAAATCACTTTTTATAAAAGACAATTGGTTGAACAAGACTTTCTTCAAGGTTGGAAAGAGTCTCCAAGCGACAATATTATGGAAAAGACTCTACTCTATCGAATTGGAAGAATTCTTCATATTGAGCAACGCTTAGATAAAATTCAAAAAGAGCGTGAAAAAGAACAGATTGAAAGCTTTTAGCTTTAGGCTTTGTTTGGAATAGATTGTCTGGCCCAAAATTTTCTTTTTTTCAAAAGATCTTGAGGGGATTGTTTACCTGATATCTTTCTAAGAGCATAATCAATATCATTGCTCAGGTCTTTATATTTATCACTTTGAATAAGCTTTATCAGACCATTTCTTGCTTCTTGGTAGCGAAGATCACCTACAGTCCTAATTACTTTTGAAATAATTCTTGTTCTCTTTCTCTTTCCCTTGTCCCCAGTATAGTTATGCTTATAAAAAAGCATCTTCCACACATTGGGAGCGTATTCTTTTAAAGAAAGTTGGCGAATATTTTCAAGTGCCTGCATTCGAACAATAAGTGAATCATCCCTTAAAGCGTCTGCAAAATAAGGAGCTCTCGTTGAATCTTCTAGGGCGAGTAATGTTTTTAACCCTGCTAAACGTAACATCCAGTTTGGATGTCTTGTATACTTAGCAATATATGGGGAAGCTTTTTTTCCCATAATACGCCCCAGAGAAAAGATGGCCATCCATCTTTTTTGATCAGTATATTTATTACTCTTGATCACTTTCAACAACATTGGAACAGCTTGAGGTCCCAACTTTAAGACTCTAGCTTTTAATCGCTTAATATACTTTGTGGAATTTTCCTGGCTATTAAAATCTATCAATAAAGACTTTACTTCAGGACTTAATGTTGTTTTTGATACCTTAGTATTAATTGCAGAGAAACTTAGTGTTGTAAAAAATAGCAGCAGGATGATTTTCATATTTAACCTAGCATTTTTTCAAATTCACTTAATAAGTCTTCAGCAGATTTCTCTTCACCTTCTAGATTAGGATTTTCTTCACCCTCTGCTGCGGCTTCAGCTGCAGGCTCTTCTGCTGCAGGTTCTTCTGCTGCAGGTTCTTCTGCTGCAGATTCTTCTGCTGGCGCATCACTTGGAGCTTCAACGGTAGCATCAGCGACTGACCCTCCAGCTTTTTCTAGGGCCGCCTTAAGTTGAGTATTTTCTTGCTGTAAACGCTTTAAGTTAGCAAGGTCATCTTCAATTATTTCATACTCTTGTAGTTTTTCTTTTAACTCATCTCTTTCTTTTGTAACTGTGCTTAGTTGTCCTTGCAGCTCAGCATCACCACCGCCACTATCACCACCAGCATTGGCCTGAGCCTGTGCAAGTTGGGCCTTAAGTTCTTCTATTTCTGTTTGAAGTGCTTGAATTTGGGCGTCTTTAGCTCCGTCATCCACAGGTGCTTCACCTGTTGGAGCATTGGCCAATTTACCCTCAAGCTCAGTAATCATATTTTGTTTTTCATTTAACTGAGATTTAAGTGATGAAATCTCGGCAAGTTTTTGATTCAACTCTTCTTTAGTTGCAGTATCAACAGTAACACTTTCACCGCCGCCAAGGCCTGATACAGGTAATACAGAAGGAACACCTTCTCCCATATCTAAACCGCCTCCCCTAAAAAGAGATGATTTTAAAGAGTTTGAGTTTTGGATGATTGAGTCAAGATAGTTTTTAACAACACTTGCAGGAATTTGATGTGCAAGTTTATTAAACTTTCTTTTGTTATAAAACCATCTTAGAAAAAGTAGTGCCGTAGAAAAACCAATCGATCCGATTAAGGCCCATGTAAGATGATAGTTAAAATCTGTAACTAACCGTTTTAAAAGTTCGGTCACGTCTCCCTCCGTGGAAACTTATTTAGGGAATTCCCTATTAAATAATTATATATCCTATTGAAATAAGATCAAACCTAAAAAAGCTAGGTAAGCAATGACCACTTAAAGCTTTTTGGTCAGGTTAAATAATTTCTAAAAGTTTTTTATGAACACCTTTACGGGCCCCGACAAAAGCCGTAGAGAAACAGTCTGCTACTTCATCATCAAGGTCTGTCACCTTAGCATTAGCTTCCTGACATATAATAAGGGCCGCTGCCACATCCCAGGGAGCCAAGTTGAGTTCAAAAAAACCATCAAAACGCCCCAAGGCTACATAACTTAAATCAAGAG
>CAYGJN010000060.1:0-5807 GCA_964350135.1 uncultured Bacteriovoracaceae bacterium
TTGAAAAAGCAGGCATTCTCCCTGAAGTTAATCTAGATAAGAAAGATAAACCTACTCATAAAAAATATGCACTTCAGATTGGGTCATTTACAACCCTTGAGGAAGCTGTTGAAGTTGTAAATTATAGCGCTCGTTTTGGTTTTAATTCTAAAATTCGTCAGAAGAAGATAAAAGGCCAAACTTGGTACCGTGTCCATTTAAGTGATTTTAGTTTAACAAGAGAAGCAAGATCTTTTGCTAAGAAAAAAGATATCAATCGATATTTCTCTGAATATTTTATTGTTCCACTTTAGTTTTTAAAAAAACGTCCTTCTGCAATTTGTTCAAAAATTTCAGGTTTTTCAATATGGATAAGATGACCAATATTTCCAACAATAATATGCCTTGCAGTTGGACATGCTTTTCTGAGATCTTCCCAGTGATTTTTGCCGTATAACTGATCATCCTCAAGATTAAAAAATATACTTTCTTTTAGATTTAATTTTTCAAAAAAAGGCTCTGCTTTAAAGTTTTTAATGGCGCTTACTTGTTCTAAGAAACAACTAGGCTGTTGATGGTTATTGCCAACTCTTCTGTAATTAAAATATTGATAAGCCTTTTCATAAGAGTTTTCTAAAAAAGTTTTGGAAAAAAAAGGAGCGATATTTTTTTTAAAAGACTGGATATCCCCTGGTTGGATTATATCCCAATCTTTAACTAACTCAGGCGTTATGGCCGGGTTAGTGCTTGAGTTTAGGCTTGTACCAAGAAAATAAAACTTAGAGCCACTTGGAAGCTGACTTCTAAACTCTGAACCAAGGACTGCTGCAATCATTCCACCTAATGCCCCAACACCAATAATATGAAAAGTGTCTGAATAAGCAGGGTTTCGATGAATAGTCTTAAGGTGGCTTTGGGCCAGCTCAATTGGAGAGTAAGGGCCTTCTAGATGAATCCCGTCGTTTACTCCGGGGTTTTGCAACCTTTGGATACCTTCTATATCTGGAAACTCTGATCTTTCCTGAGAGAGATCTGGAATAATGACACCGCTAAAAGACAATCTTCCTCCAATGTTTAGCTCATTATACATCATATAATTATTGGTAATAGTCTTTTGACCTAAGGAATTCTACTCGCTAGAATTTTCTTAAGGGAGTTAAATATGAGACTAATTTTGTTAAGTGCTATTCTATTCTCGCTAAATACTAGAGCTAGCCTGTCCACCATTGAAGAAGAATTTCTTTATGACTTCTATACAGAGAGTATTAATAAAAATAATTATCAAGATCTTAAAAACCTAGGGAGCCTTAATCAAGATTATCAAAAACTGTATATAGATGCTCTTTGGGATCAATGGAAAGAGGGAAAGCTTTCTTTAGAGAGTACTGATTTACAATTGGCAATTAAAGACCCTCTTATTTCTTTTGAAGAGAGATCTCGACTTTTAATGATTTACTCAGAATTATCATCAAGTAGTTCCCATAAAATAAATGAATTGTTTGAGCAATCTTATGAAGAGCTTCTACTCAGTAGAACAACTCATAAGTTGCTATACTTATATTTGAACTCAAGTAATATAAATTCTCAATCATATTCAGGTTTTACAAAAATCAAAAATTTCTATACAAATAATTACTCTGCAGAATTTTCTACATATTACAAAATTAAAAATTCTTTTAGGCCAAAGACTAAAAAAGAAATACAAGACTTAGTTTTTTTTAATCATCAGGTTGAATCTTATAGAGATACAGTCTCTCTTTATATGTTTTGCCGACATAGCAGAAAACAGAAATGTATGATGATTATGAAAGATAATAAGGGAGAGCTTGTTTTTAATGAAGATAATGAGCTCTGGCATCAAGTTTCATTAGGTCTTGCTCGCAATGGGGTTTCTTTTGATCAAAGAAAAGGTTATACGCCTTCAGGTGTTTATACCATGGACTCAGTTATGCCTGAGGCCAATAAACAAAAGTTTTATGGAAAGTTTAGACGAATAATTCTTAACTTTATTGAAAAATCTAGCTTTGAAACCAAGCTTAAATCTTTTTTGCCAAAATCTGCTAAGTCTAAGAATTGGTGGAAAGAATCAGTAATTGCAAGAGATGTAGGAAGAAACTTACTCCGTATTCATGGGACAGGGCTTATATCTCCTGAGAATGAAGCATTTTTTCCTTTAGTTGAAACTTCTGGTTGTATCTCCAAGAGAGAAGGTCACTATAATGGTGTTGAGTATAAAGATCAGCGTTTGTTACTTGATAAGTTAATGGACTCATTGGGACTTGAGATGAAATATGAAAATGAAGAAAAAGTTTCAGGTGTTTTATATGTTGTTGAACTTGATAATAAAAAGAAAGCTGTGGAACTAGCTGAGATCAAAAACTATCTTGATATTAACTAACCTTTTCAACTCTCATAAGGCCATCTTGGTTTAAAACCATACGATGACGTTCTAGGCTGATAGCAGTTTCAGTTTTGTTTTTGATAGTAGAAACTCTTAATATTAAATTAAAATGATAAGTCTTCGCTACTTTAATTTTTTCTAGACCTGATTCAGAGTCAAAAAAGTGAATCTTTTTTTGAGGGTCATCAAATTTTGAAAGAAATTTTCCAAGATCCATTCTCCAAATATCTTTAACACCATTGAAGCTTATATCATTGAGTTTAGAAAGAGGGTGAAACTGGATAGTTTTTTGATAATGAAAAACTTCTTCTTTCTTACTCGGTTCCGGAGCACTTGTATCTATCTGAGTTGTCCGTAGCTCTTGAATATCATCAGGCAACTCTCTTAGTTTAAACTTTTTAACATTCTCTTTAAAATCGGCAACTTTTATAGATTTGGTTTTTCGTAGAAGGTAGCTATTTCTTAAAGTTAAAACGCCTTGTAAGTCGGGCAGAAAGCGAGAAAGCTTATCTTTTATAACTTCTTTACTGACATCTTTTAGCCTGTCTTTTAAAACATAAGCAACGACACCTATAAAAATTAAAGGAACAAAATTAATAAGAGTATCTTGATTAGCAGCAATCTTTAATCGTTGATACTCGGCCATCCCTGCCCAAACTGCAGCTAAGCTAGCTCCAAACATCGCTACTAAATTATGAAAAATTTTATCCTTGCTTGTAATAACTTTTCCTAGATAAAGAGCTTCATAAATATATTTTTTTATTATTCCTTGTCTATAATAGACATACTCAATTTCTGCACGATTTAGATTATTAGACATAGTGGGGATGCCAAGTGCTATCTGTAATTCTTTACTTTGAATAAGAAGTTTTTTTAGTTTAACAATTCTTACTTCATTACTTGTTGTTTTGCTAATTCGCCTAAGTAGGTTTGAAACTAATATATCAAAACGGTTACTAAGGTATTCAATAAGCATCAAAATATTATCTTCATGAGTACTGTAAAACTCAGAGCCCTTGGCATCATTTACAAATAATTGAAACCTATTTAGCCATCCAGCTAGATCATCTAAACTTCCTTCTTCTTTGGATTGACTCTGCTCAAGGGTTGTTACATGATCTTTTAATTTTGAATCTAATTCACAGGTATAGGCTTTTATCTCATTGATAAACTCCTCATCAATAACTGAATCCTCTGGATTTTTTAAACTAAAGTGGTTCAGTTTGCCTTGAGAGTCAAAATGAGATTTTCCTAGAACAGTTCCTTCCATTCTTTGTAAATTTTGGAAACGAGAGACAAATTGTCTTGCTGTTAATTTAGTTCCATGGGCCACCATTTTGGGGACAAAAAAGTAGGCATCAATTTTAAATTGGTCATGATCTGTATCAAATGGGTATGTTATTGCTATTTCCAATTTTTTCTTGTCGTGCTGCAGTACTCTACAGATTGAATTACTTTCATCTAATAAATCAGCTTGTAAATTATTAAATTTAGGAAGAGCTGGGTCTGTCATAGAATTACCTGACTTTCGGTACAATTATTTCCCTAACAAAATCCTAACAATTAAATTGGTTGATTGCAATAAATTTGACAAAGAGCGTTCCTGTTTCATCAAGTGTTTCAAAACTTAGAAATTTATTGTCAGAAATACAGAGAAAGAGATAATTGAGTTAATGTCTTTAGTTTTATTATTTTTTATTTAAATCATAAATGATTTAAGCCGATAAATTAGGAAATAAATTTTAAGTGAAGCTATCATTACAAGGAAGTCTGATGAGAGTTAATTGCAAAATCATTTTCTGCTTTTTCATATCCTTTCTATTTTCCAGTTCTGTTTTTGCTGAGAACAGTAAAAACTTTCGAGTCATGACTTATAATATAAATGCACTACCTTCGCCTGTTAAAACAGAAAAAAAAGTATTACTACAATATATTGCTCAAAAAATTAATGAAAGCGATGCTATTGGTTCAGCTCCAGATGTTATTGTTATTCAAGAAGCATTTGTTAAAGCATCACTCAAATATTTTATAGATAAAGTAAATTATCCTTATATTCTTTCTGGTCCAAACCAATCTGACCGCGGACATATTATTCTAGATCCAAAGGATTATTATAAAAGACCGGAGAGTGGAGAGCAGATTCGATATAAATGGTATGGCGGTGGACTATATTTACTAAGTAAACATCCTATTATACATGCTGAGCTAATTACATTCGATGACTATTGTTCAGGTGCAGATTGTTTAGTGAATAAAGGGGCTGTTTTTGCAAGGATTCAGCCAAAAGATGTCCCGTATGCAATTGATATTTTAACTACACATATGAACGCTACTAATAAGCAGGCAGGAAAACCTGAAAAGGTAGTTTGGGCCAAGAAAAATCAATCGAGAGTTATTGCAGAGTTTATGGATAATTTTAGAAATAAAGATCTACCTCTTATTATTGCAGGTGATGTTAATTTATTTCCAGGAAAAGAAGTTTATAATTTATTTATGGAGTTTATCGACTCTTCAAATGTTGGTGAATACTGCTTACAAGAAGAGTCATGTCATATTGCTCGAGTAAACTCAGAAGATGAAATTTTTCTAACCACAAATGATCAACATTTTATTCAACAATCAAGAAGGCGCAGTTTTGATATTGAGCCTGTTTATGCACATCGAGGTATGAGAGAGGTTGTGCCTGGAGATAGTAAGGGAAGACCTGCTTCTGATCATTTAAGTTACGAAGTTATTTATAAACTTAAATGGTAGTTAGACCTTACTTGCTGCAATTTTTAGGGCCTGATAAACTTTCTGTTTATAGTGACCTTTACCTTTTCGATTATCCTCAAGCTTGCCTGTATTGATAAAAATAGCTTTTAAAGTCTTAGGATTTACAACGGCAATAAAAGGGTAGCCTTCAACCTTATCCTTGGAAAGATTATTTTTATCTAGAAGTCTTTGAAGAATATGCATTCCTGAATCAACCATCGTTTTAGAGTCATAGTGAAAGACGCCAACTTCTAAGAGTTCAAACTTTTTATGATACTTACCTTTAAAGTCTTTGGAATGAAATATTTTGTGTAGAGATTGGCACCAAGGGCACCATTCAGCCCCAAACTTAACTAGGATTAGTTTATTTTTCTTCTTAGCTCTATAAATACTTTGTTTAAAAGATCTTTCTTGATTGGAGCAAACTTTATATACCTTTTTTCTATCAACGCATTTTTTTGCATAAAGAGGTTGAGCGAAACACACTACTATGGCAGCAATTAGAACAGTAAACTTCATAAAACAACTCCTTTCATATAGAGTTATTATATATGAAATCCGCAAAGAAAAAATATGTTCTTGTTATAGATGATGATCAAGAAGTAAAGGAAGCGGCAAAAGTATTCTTTGAGCTTTCGGGATTTGCGGTGGTTATAGCTGAAAACTCTAAAGA
>CAYGJN010000060.1:5907-11308 GCA_964350135.1 uncultured Bacteriovoracaceae bacterium
AAGTATTCTTTGAGCTTTCGGGATTTGCGGTGGTTATAGCTGAAAACTCTAAAGATGCAGTATTAAAAGCTTCTAAGCAAAGATTTGATCTGGTTATATTAAGTCTTGAAATGCCCAAATATAGAGAAGAAGATATCCTCGTTCATCTTTTAAAGACCCAGAATAATAATAATTTAAAAGTAATTGCAATTTGTTCTGAGGTTAATAATGCTCAGTTGGATAAGATTAAAGGTCAGGTAATAAAAGTATTTGCTAAGCCATTAGAGTTCCACAAAATTTTAGACTTTATACAAGTAAACCTTAAAATGAAGCTAATTTAATATTAGATTTTCAAAATAAGAGAAATAATAGCTGCAGTCATAAGGGTTGCTAGGTTTCCAATTAGAAGTGATTTTATGCCAAGAGTGGCAAGAAGTTTTTTCTTATCAGGAAGTAGTGCTCCGAGGCCACCTACTACAATTCCAAAACTTGCAAGATTGGCAAACCCACAGAGTGCATAGAGAGTGATAATTTTGGAGTTGTTTGAAAGTCCGGCTCCCAACTCTTGAAATTTTATAAATGCGACAAATTCGTTAAGGATAATTTTTATTCCCATAAGTTGGGATGCAGCCTGAGATTCGGCCCAGCTTATTCCCGTAAGCCATAAAAATGGTCTTAAAATATGGCCTAGAATTTTTTCAATACTGTAATCTTTAGAAAACCATGCGATTAAATCATTGATAAGATAGATAAATGCAAAAAGAACAATAATTGTTGCAGTAATTTGTAGAATCATTGTAAGACCATCTTGGATGCCTTGAAAAAGCGCATCTGAAAAACTGTCATAAGGTTTTATTGTTTGATTAATACTTTTGTCTTGTAGGCTTTTAGAAAATGGACAAATAATCATGCTTAAAATAACACTAATGGGAACACTGATAATAGATGCTGTTACCAAATGAGCAATAGGATTTTCAATAACACCGCTAAGAACACTAGCATATAAAACCATTACTGTTCCTGCTATTGTGGACATTGTTGCAGACATTAGGGCCAAAAGTTCAGCTCTGCTAAGATTTTTTAAATAAGGTTTTATTAAAAGAGGTGTTTCAATTGTTCCAAGAAAAATACTAGCACTACTAGAAAAAGCTATAATTGAAGGGATCTTTATGGTTTTTCTTAAGACTTTTGAAAATTGATTAATGATAAAAGGTAATATTCCAGTATAAAATAAGATATTTGATATTGCTGAGATAACAAGAATTAAAGGAAATACTTTAAAGGCAATAATCATATTATTTTGAGGCTGAGTAACTTCAAATGGAGTGGCTCCACCGGCAAGATAACCAAAGAGAAATGTAGTGGCTCTTTCACTAACAGATGCCAATGCCAAGACCAAGGTATTAAGTGATAAAAATATATTGTTTATAAATGCTACCTTGCTACAAATAAAAGCTATAATAAAACTTAAAAAGACTCCTGATAATATTTTTCTCCATTGGATTAATTTTCTATTCTCACTAAAAAGAAACCCAATAAAAATGAAGATACATATTCCAAGTAGTCCTTGCATTAGGAGCTCCTTTCCACGTTATAAGCAATATAAGTTCTAGATAAAAATGAAATAATAAGAATAATAATCCAAATATTAAACAGAGGCAGTGAAAATTGAGGCAATAATAAAACTAATGTGTAAAAGATTCCCGTCTCACCAGCTTCAGCAAGTCCTGCCCCCAAAGAAAGCCCTCTATTATCAATCTTGCTCTTCTTCGATTCATTCACAAGCTGGCCTAAACTTAGAGCAGATGTAATAGCAAGAATATAAAGAGTTAAAATAATTAAGCAATGAAATATCAGATTAGGGTAAATATAAGAAAAGCTGAGAATGATGAGACTATAACTCAGCATGTCGCAAGTTATATCCAAGTATGATCCAAATTGAGTGCTTTGATTCTTTGCCCTTGCCAATAAACCATCTAGACCATCAAACAATCTTCCTAGCCACCATAAGCAGATGGCCAATAAATATTGATTATTAATAATTGCCCATGAACTACCAATAGCACCTACTAGTGAAAGAAGAGTAAGCTGATTTGGTGTAAGAGGAGTTTTTTTTAAAATACAAATAATAGGCTTGGTTGTTTTTTCTAAAAAACTGCGAAAAGGATTGTCAATCATGCTTGAATTGTACCAATATCTGCTTAAAAGAAAAAATCTAATATAGATCATAGATTTTGTTCACAAAATAGAGTTTTCTATAGTTAGGAGTAAATATGAAACTAAAATACTTGATAGTTCTTCTTTTTGTCGCAAATGCTTTTAGTGCTAAAAATACTAACAAAACTATTGTTAATATTGAGATGATGGAGCTTGCAAGAACTATTGAAGGAATCTTTCCCTATATGTTTGATGCTCAGAAGTTTGACTCAGCATCTGGACAAAAAAAAATTACAAAATCTTTAGACAAAATGATTACAACGGTTGTTAAGGCCCGTCCCCATTTTGATCAATCATCAATTAATTTTCAAATCTCTTATGAACTATTAAAACATCAATTAGAAGAGGCGAAGGCCCTTATAGGTAGTCCACATAAAGTTTATGCAAGAGAGATGGTTAAAGATATTCCAAAACTTTGTGTCTCTTGTCACGCACAGTCTAGTAAAAAGATTAGGGCCTTTACAAGATTAAAACGTGATAAATTTCCCAATGATTTTGAGTTCGCTCAATATAATGCATCTTTAAGAGATTTTACTAAAGCAATTGAGTATTATGAGAAAGTACTGATCTCAAGTGAGGCTCATCGTGTAAAGCAAAAAGCTCTTAGAAGGATTCTTGCTATTAAAGTCAAGGATCAAGTGCCATTAGAAAAATTAGAAGTAGATCTTAAGTCATACAGGACCACTTTAAAACTTCCGTCTTATCTTAATAATGAAATTGATGGTTGGTTAAAGTCACTACCTAAGATTAAAATTGTTTCTAAAGATTCTTGGAAAAATCTGAAAAAAGATATTGTGATTTATATGGCCAATAGATCCCAAGTGGACCAAAGCTCTCTTTTTGAAGTCAATGCCTTGAGCTTAATGAATCGTTTATATAAAATACTACCAGGGCTTAGCAAAAGCGATGATGTTTCAGAGTCCCTTTATTGGTTAGGGCTTCTTGAAAATGAAGTAAGCTATTCTGGACAATATAATCTATCTAATCTCTATCTTTTAGAATGTATGAAAACTTATAAGGACACAGAATATGGAAAGAAATGCTATATAAAGTATAAGTCAAATATTCAAAACTCATTTACAGGAAGTAGTGGTGTCGACAAGAAAGAGGTGAGTGAAGAACTCAAAAAACTCGAGCAATTTGTTCCGAAAGTAAGAATTATGGAATGGAACGAAGAGCCAATTAATTCCAATATGAAGTAAGGGGTATTTTAACTAATACTTACACTTTACCTTTTTACAGGGAGCTACGAATAGCCGAGAACACTACTCTGTTGCCAGTCTAATTGAGGGAAGTTTTAATAAAGATCCTGAAAGGTTTTGGTGCCAGGGAGAGGCCGTGACCAACCTTCGTCGATAATACTATTGGTCTCTCCCTTTCAACTAATTTTCAATATGTATCCAATGAAATAATTTTCTCAACTCATCAATAGAAAGTTCATTCAGGATAATTTCATTTTGTTTATTAATATTATGATCTTTGCCAACTCTTTTTAAAGCAGTAGCAACTTCACTAACTCTTAGTATATGAATCGCTGGTAGGGGAGATCTATTAACAAGGTTTATTCTATTAGATGGATTTTCACCAAAGAAAATAAATTGTGGGTGAAAAACAACTAATTGGAATTCTTCTTTAAGCTCAATTTTCTCAATTAAATCAACACATTTAAGATAAAAGTCATAAAAGTCCTCAAAGATTTTTGAAGCTAAGGGGTAGATGATAAAACTATTTGAGATCTCTGATTCTTTCTTATCTTGCATTAAAACGACTAAATTAACAAAGCTGTCTCTCATCTCTTTTGGATCAGAGAAATGGCAAACTTCAAAATGAATAAGATTTTTTTCAAAAGGCTCTTTAGCAAATGGGCAAAGATTAAGGCTAATCACAATATTTCTAACCCATTTACTAAAAACTTCTAATTCACTTATTTTGCCCATAGATAATTATACACTGAGCATTCTTACTCTTAAAGCTCAGCATACCATTTATCAAGAATATCTTTAAAATTAATACCGTCTTTATTAGACAAATGCATATTGTTGATTGCGAGGTGTCCAACGCTTTCATCTTTTTCAAATTTTAAGACATGAATATCTCTTTTTATAATTTCAAAAGTCTTTACAAAATTCTCTAAACTTCCTTTTGTTACAATAAAATCATCCTCGGTATAGCTTATAGCTACAGGGCCAGACAATGAGCTATAGGCAATTTTTCTTCTCTCTGCAAAAGTAAGCTCTATTCTTTCACCTCTGACTTTAACTCTTCTTGGAGAAATTCTACTGATACTTGAGATCACTTTTTGAACAGCACATCCACCCATTAGAAATTCTTTTTCATAATCACTTAGAGTTCCATTGCTCGTAAAGTTTCTAGAAATAACATCTGCAATACCTGATCTTATAAGAGGTCTTGCCATACAAGCTGCACCTGACATCGGAACATTTATCTCAAGCTCTGGAGCAACTAGTGCAACACCATGAATTGGAATCATTTCGCTATCATAAGCTGAAGCTGCTGCTGTTCTGACTGCTAAGAGTCCACCATTAGAATATCCAAGAAGGGAAACTTTATTACCAAGATGACTTGCTAAAACAGTGGCAAAGTCCATATCTTCATACCATCGTTTTGGGCTCAAATTCGACAGAGAAAGTTCAGATGGGCCATGACCTGCTAGATTAATAGAAAGAACATTTGCACCTTTATTATGTAAATAACTTAGATATTGTGACATTTCATTATTGGTTCTTGTAAAGCTATGAATAAGAACAATGGAATGCTCTGCTTTATAATTGTGAAGCATGCCTGATCTATCGCCATTTATCGTTTTATACTTTTCGTAAATTTCAATGGCCTTCTCAAAACAATCCATAGAGCATTTTTTAAGTTTTTTTGTGTCTTTGTAGATAGACTCTAATTCAGTTGATCGTTTTTCAGCAAATGCATTTGTTCCGAATGCAACTACTCCAATAAGGAATAAATTAATCATGGTCTTCATCGTTATCTCCTGATTCAATGGATTCTAAAAGTCGTTTAGCGATCTGTTCAACTTCATCATTATTAATATCTTTAAAACGTGATTGATCTATTTGAATATTTTCTTTTTTTGCGAAGTAATAAGTCATTATCTCAGCGAAGCACTCACTTGCAGTTTGACTAGACGGTAGAGCAATTTTGAGCTGGCGGGTGTGTGGGCGCGCAGGAGGGG
>CAYGJN010000060.1:11318-16374 GCA_964350135.1 uncultured Bacteriovoracaceae bacterium
TAACTCAATACCTCCGCGATGGACTCTCTTGCATTTTGTCTTGTCTTTAGAGAAATTTTGAGCTCTCCTGTTTGTTCGCACCAATCAAGTAGAGGTTGCACTGAATCTTTATTTGTTGTCTCAATTACATGAAAGAGTTCATGTAATAAGGTTGTTTGAAACGCATACGGATTTTGGTGATAACTATTGTCATAAAAAACAATATATCTCCATAATCTATCATACTGTGCAAAATAATATCTTTCATTATCAACAGGCAGTTTTACTATTGCTTTTAGCTCAAAACTTATCAACTTAAACAATTTTAAGGAAAGTGTTTTTTCGAGCATTTCCCATTGGGAAGAGTTAAATTGACTTTTAAATTCAATAATAGGGATCTGGGTTTGATTAAAAATATCAAGTTGCTTTTGTGGACTTGAAACAATTTGTAAGTAATCTGATATACCATCTATATTTAAATCTGTATTGCCTTTGTAAGGAGCATAAGGAAATTGATCAATAATATTAGCAACTAAATCACTATCTAAATCCCAATCAAATCGATCGTTAATACCGTCTTGATCTTGATCTACAATTAAAGATGCTTCAGAGGCCAGCAATAAGCTTAGCTGAAGATTTCTATCTTCAGCTAGGCCAATCTTTATAGTAAGAAATAGAGTAAGAAATAAAAGTTTTACCATGTTCTCCTTACTGCCCAAACATCTGCCCAATGCTCAATAAAGCCACCATGTCCTAGAACAAGAGCATAGCTAAGAATTGCAGCAGGTAAGTAAAGAGGTCCTAGTAAAGCTGATTGTTTTGCATGTCCACCCTCATGCATGGATGCAAAACGATGGTTAGTACAAAAATCCAATTCAAAAAGTCCCATAGACATTTTGCTTCTAATATAGCCAAGTCCACATGAGTCTACGTATAATTGCATTCTGTTTTGAGCTACTTTTATAGCAGGCCAGTGAACGTTATAAACAATTCTGTACCCAGTGAGCATTCTTGAAATAGTATTAATAATTCTCGTTGCAGGAGCAAGTATTAGCCCGGCTGCTATAAATCCAAGACCAACAAGAGAGTTAACTAACCCCCAAGTTAGATTACTTGTAATAACTAAAAGGTGAACAAGAGGGTGATCAGGGTTGTTTGGGCCATAGAGAAGTGATTTCCCTTTAAATGCCGCTTCAAAGTCTTTTTTAAGCTTAATTAATTGTTCTTTTTCATCACCTTCAAACTGCTCCTCAATTGCTTCATCAAGTGATTTTGTTTCTTTATTAGCAAAGATTTTTTCATTCCCACCAATGAGCATATCAATAGATTTAATTTCTGTTTCTGATAGGAGTCCACTTGTTTTCATTTCTTCAAGTTTTATAAGAGTTTAAGTAATATCATAATAAACAACTTTTACAATTCAAACACTGACTAGAAATTTTTGCATGATTTTCTTAACATCTACTTCGTATGATGGAATCTGTTCATAGTTTTCTCTCATTGTTCTGACCATATATTTAAATAGTCTTGATGAGACACCCATATAGACTCTATGAAGGTAGAAGAGGTTGTAAGCTACAAGTAGTTCTGACTTGGCCATTTCAGCTTCTGATTTAATTTGTTTACCAGTATTATCAACTGCGTAGCTAGACTTTCCAAGGCTATGAATCAATTGGTGCATCTCTAAGGTTTTATTTTCAAAAGCAAGATGCCAAGCTCTAATTCTTTCTTGTGCATCAGCGTATCTTAGCTCAAGAGAGCGGTTATCATACTTACCTTTTAGAAGATTATTGACGTAGGGATCATTATTACCAAGATTTTTCAAATCTTTGCTCAGATCCTTATAAGCTCTAACTTGATCAGCAAGAATATTATTGCCTTGCCACTCCGATAGAACTGGAGAGACACTTTTTTGAACATCCTTATCATTAACAACCTGACAGGCAATAAGTTGCAAACACATAATTGTAATTATGATTTTTCGTAATAATCTCATAGAAAACTCCTCATCAGCTTTGCTTAAATAATTTTCATAACTTAATAATTCTAGCGCGCTGCATATGTTGATCCAGGATTACCAAGACAATCTGTAGAATTTACATAGAGCTAATATGCTGAAATTACGTGTTTGGAGTGGATTAAGAACAGTTTTTAAGTCAAAATAAACAAGTTCCACAGGAGTATTCATGAGAAAAGTAGAGTTGGGTGAGACCTTAGGCCAATGGGTATTAAACAATCGCTTCATTGTTATTATTACTAGTTTTCTGTGTGCGCTCCTTATTAGTTACGGAGCAAAAAACCTAGAGTTCTCTAGTGATTATAGGTATTTTTTTGGTGCTGATAATCCACAAAGACTAGCTTTTGAGAAGTTACAAAATACATATTCTAATGATGATTCTGTTCTGATTGGTATCGAGCCAAGTGATGGAGTTGTATTTAAGACTCAAACAATGATGGCCATTAGAGACTTAACAGAACAATCATGGAAAGTTCCATTTTCAACTAGAGTGGATTCAATTACTAATTTTCAACATACTGAAGCTATTGGAGATGAGCTTATAGTTGAAAATTTATTTTCCGAATCCAAAGCAAAAGATAATAATCTTATAACAAATAAGTTTTTAGATAAAATTAGAAATATAGCTATAAAAGAACCTCTTCTGGTAAATAGAATAATAAATAAAAATGCAGATCTAACTGTGAATAATATTACTATTAATCTTCCCAATAAATCTCAAGAGGAAACTCCAATGCTCGCTTCTCATGTGAGAAAAATGGCAAAGGAGTTTGAAGAAAAATATCCTGGTCATAAACTGTATTTATCAGGGATAGCTATGATGAATGCAGCATTTACTGAAGCTGGACTTAGGGATATGCAAACTCTAACGCCGCTTATGTATGGAGTTATCCTTTTAATTATTTTTCTATTATTAAAATCTTTTAGTTCTGTGATTATTACCTTTCTTGTTATCTTGCTATCAATATTAGTAGGAATGGGTTTTGGTGGCTGGCTTAATTTCCCTTTAACTCCACCATCATCTATTGCTCCTATCATTATAATGACTTTGGCCATTGCGGATTCGATACATATATTAAAATCTATTTTGAAATTTATGGGTAAAGGTCTTGATAAAAATAAAGCTATTATTGAGTCATTGAAAATTAACTTAAGACCTGTATTTTTAACAAGTTTTACAACGGTGATTGGCTTTTTATCACTTAATTTTAGTGATACACCTCCCTTTCATGACCTTGGTAATATGACGGCCATAGGAGTTATTGCTGCATTTCTATACTCAATATTGTTTCTTCCTGCAATGGTCTCGCTTATGCCTTTTACTGGTCGTTCGAGTAAAGAAAAGTCATCTCAACTATTATTAAACCTTGCTGAATTTACGATTAAAAACAATAAAATGATTATCTTCTTTTTCATTATTCTTACAGTAGTGCTTGGTTATAAAGCTTATCATATTAAGCTTAATGATCAATTCGTTAATTATTTTGATAAAACTATGGAGTTTAGAAAAAACTCTGAACATTTAATGAATAAACTTACGGGTATTTATCAAGTTAACTTTGATATGAATACTGGTCAGTCTCAAGGTGTTGCTGATCCTCAATTCTTGATTTTATTAGAACAATTTTCAAATTACTTGATAACTCTTCCAGGAGTAATTCATGTAAACACACTCTCTGATACTTTTAAAAGGCTTAATAAGAATATGCATGGTGATGATCAAGCTTATTATAGTCTGCCACAGAATAGAGAGTTAGCTTCACAGTATCTGCTTCTTTATGAAATGAGTTTGCCTTATGGATTAGACTTAAATAATCAAATTGATATAGATAAAGCATCTACTCGAGTTATGGTAACAATGGGAAATATTGAAAGTGAGCAAATGCTTTTAGTAACAGAAAAAGGGGAGCAATGGCTTAAAGAAAATGCTCCAAAGTCCATGCATAGCCTAGGGACATCGCCAACTATTATGTTCGCCCATATAACGGAGCGAAATGTTAAATCTATGTTTTGGGGTACTCTGATTGCTTTTTTTCTTATTACTCTTACATTAATTATTGCTCTAAAAAGTGTCCGTTATGGTTTGATTTCTTTAATCCCTAATATGATTCCTGCTATTTTGGCTTTTGGTGTTTGGGATATTTTGGTTGGACAAGTTGGTTTTGCAATAGCTGTTGTTGCCTCTGTAACACTTGGAATTGTAGTCGATGATACAGTCCATTTTCTATCTAAATATGCTCGTGCGAGAAAAAATGGGTTTTCAAGTAATGATTCTATCAGAGAAGCTTTTACGGGTGTTGGAGAAGCATTAATAGTTACCTCTATAATACTTGTTGTAGGTTTTAGTGTACTAATGCTATCGCCATTTAAAATTAATTATGTACTGGGGGCATTATCCTCAATGACAATTGGTATTGCTCTTCTTGTGGACTTCACAATTTTGCCAGCAGTTTTATCTATTGTAGATTCTAAAAAATAAGAGGTTTTTATGTCTAAGATGATTTTACTTTTTTCACTTACTCTATTGGCACAGGCTAATTTAGAAAAAAAGGGTTTAGAGCTAGCAACTAAAATTGATAATGCTGAAAATGGATATATTAATCAAGTTGCAGAAGTTGAGATGATATTAATTAATAATGCAGGTAAAGAGTCTAGGCGAGAAATGAAGATAAAAACATTGGAGGTTAAAGGAGACGGTGATAAGTCTTTAACTATTTTTTATACCCCACGAGATGTTAAAGGGACTGCTTTTTTATCATTTTCACATATTTCAGGGCCTGATGACCAATGGCTATACCTACCAGCACTTAAAAGAGTAAAAAGAATTACCTCAAATAATAAAAGTGGACCATTTATGGGCTCAGAGTTTGCTTATGAGGATCTCTCTTCTCAAGAAATTGATAAATACACTTATAAGTATGTAAAAGCTGAAACTATTAATAAAAACCCAGGTCATATTTTTGAAAGATATCCAAAAGATAAGAGCTCTGGCTATACTAAACAAGTAGTTTATACAGATGAGCCAGAAATGCGAATTCATAAAGTTGAGTTTTATGATCG
>CAYGJN010000061.1:0-16316 GCA_964350135.1 uncultured Bacteriovoracaceae bacterium
TTTTCCGTAAGTTTAGTCTCTTCTGGACTTGCGCAGCCTGCCAAAAATGCGAGAAAAATAAAAGTTAAAATTTTTGCCATGTGTTATTTAAATCACTTAATTAATTCATTTCTTTTTGTTATTTTAAAGAGTCTTTAATCTTACGTAAATGCTCTGGTGATGGAATTGGTAGACATACAGGATTTAAAATCCTGGGACCGTTAGGTCGTGGGGGTTCAAGTCCCCCCCGGAGCACCATCACCCGGATAGATTGGGCTTTAGACTACGTCAACATTTCTTAAAAATTCAGTCACGTACTTCTATGTACGATCCATCATTTTTATTCATGTTTCCTTGTCTAAAGCCCAATTTATCTCGGGTGATAGTCTTTTGGATGGGACTTGAACCGAATCGAACGCGCCAAAGGCGATAAGCTTGCCTGGATGGCAAGCGAAAGTGAGATGAGGCGGCTTTTTCTTGAATGAGTTGGAAGTAAATGAAAGAAAAAGAAGTCTCCCTCCCGGAGCACTATCCTCTTGATACTCCCTTTAAGGTGTGAAAAAATTCTTTCTTTTTAATACGATTGAAGTTCTCCAAGGAGACAAAATGAAACTTCTTATACTCGCTTTTACTCTTTTAATATCGGCCCTTTCTTTTGCGGATCCAGGAGATCCATGGAAATTTAATATTGGTGATACAGTTTTAAGTTGCAGTGCAGATGGGGAGCTTAGGTTTGTAGATATTTTAGATAAAAAAGAAATTGAGCATTCCTCTTATTTCACACAATACTCCTACAGGCTTCAGGATGATCCAGAGAATTGGTATAGAGGATGGGAGCTTGGGAAAAAATTTGATAAGGGCGAAACTCATTATCAAACAGGTACAGCAGTAGGAGATTATCTTCTAAGTCCTCTCGGAGACAAGTCTTACAAACCAGTTCAAATTATTGGTGCGGGATATTGTTTTGGTAACGGAGTTGTTTATCTAACTTCAGACAATAAATGGCAATATGGATGGAATAGTTTGCATGTAGATAATTATGTTATTAGCTCTGATTATAAGTATCTTAAAAACTTTGGCCCTTATAAAAATGAGGAAAAAGTTTTTTGTCTAAATACCAAAAAGGAAGAATGCAAAACACCTAGATCTATTCAAGGTTTTGCTAGCAGACCAGGCTCTTATTCTATTGGCTTTTATGCTTATAAAGTTAAAGGTATTGAAAATTGGGTTCATGAATACGAAGTAGCTCGTGATGTTACAAATATAGGTGTCCAAAATCTTAAAGTTGGTGATCGCATTCTTAAATGTAGTCTCTTCTGGGGATGTACAGAACCTGAACAAGTAGTCGCAATTGGACTTACAAAAAAATATATCAAAGAAGACTATGCAAAATACGCAGTTCAATATTCACATGTCTATAGAACTACTAACTATCAATATAAAGATTTTTTAGATTCTTTTATTGATATTGGACTTATAAAGATTATCGATGGACATGCAGATGCAAAGTTTTCTATTGGAGACAAAGTTTGTAAAAAACCAAGTATCTTTTTAGGGGAAGAGAAATGCTCAAAGATATATACTGTTACTGAAATCGGTATAAGCCTTCCTGGTAATAAATATTTCAGCTATAAACTCGATGATTTATGGACTGCTGAACTCTATATAACTCCTGCTCAATAATAATATTCTAGACAATAGACCTGTACTATAATCAGTACAGGTTTATTATTCTGTTAAGCTTTATTTGCCCTGAAATCGGGATTTATAACAGAAGATAATCATACATACTATTTACTAAAAAATGACCCAAGGTCTATGAATGATCAAGTTCTTTCAGATATGAGCTGTTTGAAATAAAGCACATGCTTTTTATATAAGCTCTCTTTAGGAAATCTACATTCTTTTGAAGGAAGGTTTTTGCCAGGTATCTCTGTCGAAAACAACAAGACTCAGAAAAAAGCTAACTTCTACCCTATTTCTAACTTATATAGCTTAGATCTAAGTTGAAACGATTAAACCTTTCTCCATTTAGGATAATTATATCCAATAATTTGAAACCATTTATCTGGTAGAAGTTTTTAAGAGCAGGGATTTGATCTGTACAATCTAGTCGCAAGAATTTCTTCTTTTTTTCTAATGCCAAATCTTTTGAAAAATTAAGCATTTCTTTTGACAGATCAGTCTTGGCCCAGGAGCGTTTTATAACTAGTTTATGTAGAAATAATGACGAGCTTTGATCCAAAAGATCTGGCCAATACTCCCGATCATTTTCTTGAAGGATGACACTTGAGATAATCTCACCCTCTTTGTCTTTAGAAATAAACAGCTCTTGGTTTTTAATATGCTCAGCAATTATATTTTGATTTAGATCAATAGAGCTCCAAAGAGGAGATCCAATTTTTTCAAGCCAGACCATAGTTTGTTGGTAGAGCTCAAAAACTAAAACTGTATCATGAATCTTTGCCCTAGATACATTAAGCATTTTATTTAAGCTTAGATTCATTATTAGGACTTACAAGCAACTCGTTTTGAGAGAGATCCAGGGTCCAGTCAGCAGCCCTAATATGATTCATTCCTAAGATTACTGAGTAACCTTCTCCTAAAGCACCTCTTATTAAACTTCTAAAGTCTGCCACCATCACATAACCAGCACCAAGAGAGATTTCTGATCCATTTGAACCACGAACAAGAATAGGAATATTAAGACGATAAAGATCTGGGTAAAATGGTGTTCCAGTTGTATCCAAAGCTTCAAATGAGCGCATAAACTCTAGTGGCTGAGCAAGTCCCATACTCTCATATTCATTAATGATCTCTACAATAAGCTGCTTATCCACAAGAGTGCCACGAGCGCCTGTATCAAAAATAATTCCTATAGGTTTATCAGAGACAGCTTTATTACCGGCTCCAAGATATCCTTTGAACTTTATTTTTTCACCACTTTTACGATTAAGGGGTAGGTGGATATCATTTTTCTTAGCTGATAACGTTGAGAGCTTAGTGATATTGCCTTTATTATTATAAAAGCTAAACTTCCATATGCTGTTCTCAAAGACAGGAAGGCCTATGAGATTTAATTTTTCACCTTCAGTACAAGCATGGCCTTCAAGTTTTTTTCCAAGTCCATCTGTACTAAATTCAAAATCACCTAGCTTAATAGGGTTCATATTATAGCGAGAACATTGAACTGATTTTAATCCAAAACCTCCTCTTGATACGATTCCTAAGCAAGCGTTTCCAAGCTCACCTACTGCATCGGCACAAACACTTTTGGTCTTAGCTATTGGGTAAATACTAGAATACTCGTTTGTAATCGTGTCTCCTGTAGGCATAGTTAGTGGAGGGTCTTGTTTTTTTTGTTTTGTACTTAAGACAATTGGATAATTATTTTTGTTAGACCCTAGATCAATAAAGCAAAGATCTTTTGAGCCTTCTGATAATTCACATGAAGACATTAGAGTCCCGCCCTTAATAAGGGGAAGCTCTGGGCGATAAGCCTTCAGCCATTTATTGGCCTTTTCTATTCCTGGATCCTTACCATAATGAAGCTGTATCTCGCCTGCAAAGGCCTTATTCCCAGCGTATAACGAACAGATTAAAACAATTAAATATCCTAAGAATCTTTGATTCATATAAGCCCCTTGCTCTATAAATAGTTCATTATATATAGACTTACTTTACAAATAACGCAATATATTAAAGAATGGGATACAGATAGTATTCCAGCAATAGGGACAAGGCCATGGCAGCTAGACCCATGAGGACATAATGCAGACCGAGCTCATCATTTCTACCTTAAAGAGAGTTCTTCAACGTGAGGGGGTTACCTATAATCAACTTGCTCAAAACCTAGATATGTCTGTGGCCAATATAAAAAAACTTATGAATAAAGGCCCTCTTTCCCTTTCAAGACTAGAGGCCATCTGCAAAGTTTTAGACTTAGATGTTTTTGAATTAATAAATCTTGCAGGACATGAATACACCAGCTCAGAAGAGTTAGGTGATCAGACCCAAAAAGATTTACTACAAAGACCTCAAGCACTGAGAGTATTAAGAATGCTTGTAGCAGGTTATAAAAAAGAGCAATTAGCAAAATCTCTTAATCTTGAACTAAGTTTAGTGGAACAAGAGCTTAAATGGTTAAGATCAAAAAGCTTTATAGAAATAAAAGATGATAGGCCAAAGGTGTTAAAAGCCAGAAGAGTATTATTCAAAGATCATCCAGCACTTAGAAAAAAATATGAAATACCTTTTAAAAAATGCCTTTCACAATCAATACTAAGCCACTCTTCATTAGAGAAAGTGGTATCGAGACCATACTCTCTTCTTCTAAACCCTGATCAAGCTATGCAGATGGGACAAGATATAAATAATATAATTAGCAAGTACTCTGAGTTAGCAAAAGCAAACTCATACTTAGGTAAAGACCTTCAAGTCTCTTATATCACCGGTGTTTATCATCAGACTTCTAAAGATCTTTTTGATGAGGCCATTAACTCATAACCATCACAATTGAACCCCAGCTATAATCTTGTAAAAATTACCTGATGGCAGCCAAAGCATCACTTACTGCCTTTCTTGCCCATAATGCCCTTGATTCATGCCATTGCTTCATCTAATACCTGAGACTTAAGATACAAAGTGACATAGCGATCTTCTATATCAGGATATCGGGTTACAGTATCACCACCTGGTGTTACAACAGTGATTTTTTCAATTCTTTTATAATCATACCGATCACTAACATGAGCACTGCAAGTAATCCCATAAGCTGAAACACTTACATTCCCAACCTTGATTTTCTTTTCTTCTTTAAGAATCTCAGACTTTTCTCTTATTGTTGGTAATTCTGATAGATAATTATCTGGACCAATTTTGCATCTAAGATGACCATAATATTTTTTGGGCCATTAGGTTTGTTGATAATAGAACTAAGACTGTTGAACAAATTAAGCTTTTCATTTTTCTCCCCTCGTTTAAGCAGATGCATAAGTATAGGAAGAAAATTTTCTTGTAAAGAAGTACATTTTGACACTAAGGTAACTACTTAAGATCCGCTCTTTGGTACACACCGCCATTACTGCTATTAGTAGGAATAGCTCTGCCTTCACCTTCAGCAACTCCGTAAAGAAGTCCCTTTTCAGTCCAAAGCTTTACTCGAACTCCATCAATAGTTTTCGCATAGCTAGTAAAACGATCTTTTAAAAGGCTTGGAGGAACAGGAGCCTGATAAACTGTATAAACCTTGCCATTAGAATTATTCACATAGCGAAGTTGCGCGGCAAGTTTGCCAAGGACACTGCAGTACTTTCCAGATTTAATATTCAAAGAATTTATCTGGCTTGAAGGCTGGGGCTTAAAGCCAAGGTTTTGCAGCTTCTCTCCAACTAAATGAATTGTATCACCATGGGCATCCCAGTTTTTATTTGAAAGATCTTTTCTATGATTATTAGCAATCTCAAAAGCAATTTGTTGCTCAATGGGAATATTAAAACGTTCATAAAGATTAAAACTACCAAGACCTACTAATAAAAGAGATGCACAATAAACAGCAATCTTTCCCCAAGGTCTTCTTTGGTATTCATTTCCACGTATGCGTTTATAGTTTTTTTGCAATTCCATGAACTGAGCAATTTCTTTAGTATCAAGAGAATTTTTTTCAAAATAATCATTTAAATGATCTTTAAAATTTCCTTTCATGGATGTACCTCAATCATAGTCTCTTCTTTTTGTTGGAGACGTTTTTTCATACGGTGTATTCGTGCAAGGAGTGTTCCTCTAGGAGTATTTAAAAGTGTAGAGATTTCTTGAAAACTATAGCCCTCAACGGCCCAAAGAAAGAGAAGTTCTCTCTCTTCATAACTAAGTTCTTCTAACAACTGAAAGACTTGGTCTTTATCACAAATATGGTCTTCAAGAACCTTATCATCTAAAGAGATAATTTTACTTTCTTGAACATCATCTAAGGGAGACTCAACTCGTTTGCTCCATTTGCGTACATGATCCAAAAAAGTATTTCTTATAATTCTAATAAAATAAGACTCTGGAGCTTTAATTTCATCCATACTAGCGAGAAGCCATTTTTCAATGGATGTTTGCAATAGATCCTTCGCATCCTCAGAGTTTTTTGTAAGAGACATCGCGTATCTATAAAATTTCTGTAATTGTTTTTCGTTAAATTCCATATTCACATGAGTATAACGTATGGAGGGCAGGATTGATTGCAAATCCTTAAAATTTAAAGAATAGGTCCGTAAAAAAAGTTGTTTCATCGTTAAAATGAAAACGACTTTCAAGAACTCTGCTAGAAACTACGAAAAAATAAGGACTTATAAGTCTATAATAGTCTTGCTGGGATCTTCTTAACGCAAAGCGATCTTTAAACTCTAGGTCTAAAACCTGTCTATCCAGTTCAATATCTGTTGGAACTGTAAAATACAGATACCTCACTCTTTTTGAAAGAAGCTCCAGAGCAGTACTAATTTCACTGTCTTCAAGATACTGAAAAACTGATGTGCAAACTCCTAAATCAAAAACTTTCTCACCCTTATAAGTACTCTCTAGATAATCTAGAAGATCAGTATTGTAGAGTTTAAGAGATCCATAAGGGTTTTTAAGCTTCTTAGCGGCCTTACCAAATATATAATCAGATGGCTCAACCCCTACGACCTTATGAGGCTGAAATATTTTAACAAAAGTCTTTAGCAAATCCCCTGTTCCAAATCCTAAGTCAACAAGACTTCTAATTTTCACTCTTTGAAGCTTAAAAAGTGACTTTAAATAGTCTCCATGGGCCTTAGCATTTCCAATACCATCCATTGTCTCTGGTTCAGAGTAATTTTCTTTCCAATAGGTCTTTGAAAAGCCTGTATTTTCTTTTTCCATATTGTCATATGATGGCGGAGGTCTTAAATCTTGTCTATGGATAATCTTGAAAGCGGCTTTTTAAAACTCAGAGATTTTTTGGCCCCCTATACATCTATTATAACTTCAGAGCCTCTAGAGGATTACCCAAACCATCTTGCACCTTATCCACTTGAGTGGATTGAGGATTTAAAAAAACTATCCAAGACAGATCTATATTTATTTAGTGCTAGAAGAGATATCTCAAATATTTCAAACCCAAGTTTTTTATTTTTTTTAAACCAATGTAAAGAGCTAAGTCGTTTGAGACATTATAAACAAGTAGAGCCTATCTTCTATAAAGACAGCTCTCTTTCTAAAATAACAGGCAAAAAGCTTCATGAACTCTCTGCTGTTAACGAGTTTGCAAGAGAGAAAAAACTCTCAAGGATTATTGACTTTGCTGGAGGAAAGGGACATCTAAGTTATATTCTCTCTAAAGAGCAAGGGCTTCAATGTACTAGCATTGACTCTAATTTAGAATTACAAGAAAGCGGTAAGAAAAGAAATGCTAAGTACAAAAATAATTCAATCCGATATATTAATCACTTCTTCTCCTCTCAAGATTCTTTTGGTCTTGCTCAATATGGAGATTATTGCTTAGGACTTCATACTTGTGGCGGATTATCCAAAATTCTTTTTGATGAATCGATTAAATCAGACCTTGAGGGTCTTTTAAATTTTGGATGTTGCTATTTTAAAATGAATAAATCTGATTACCACCTTAGTAAACTCTCTCAAGAAAGACCTTTAGCACTTAATCCCTACTCACTCTCACTTGCTGCAAGATCACATGGATCTCTTTCAAAAAATAAATATGATCTTCAAATAAGTGTGAAATTTTATCGCTATATGTTCAAGTTTTTCTTAGAAGAGTTTTATAATATTTCTCATTCTGTTGTTTTAAAAACATCACGAAAAAGTATTTACCGAGGAAGTTTTAGCTCTTATGCAAAAGAGCAACTCAATCGCTTAAACCTCACATCTCATATTTCAGACTCAGAAATTGAAAAGTTTTCCCACAACTTATATTATCAAAACATTATTTGGGACATGCTTTATGCTCATGCAATCCGCTCTTATCTTGGAAAACCATTAGAAGTTTATCTAATACTAGATAGAGCTCTTTATCTTTTTGAAAAAAACTATAAAGTTGAAGTATTGGAGTTTTTCAATGAGGACATATCTCCTCGAAGTATAGGTATTTTTGCAAAAAAAAAGGCCCTCGAAAGGGCCCTATGACTATCTAATAAAAAGCATATCTATAAATTTGGGAAGCTCCCATTGATTGTCAGGAAGATTAGCCTCTAGGTTATTACAAGATGCTTCTACTTTTACCATCAATGGCATTAGCTTATGGGCAATATTTAATGAGTACTCTGACTCGCTTAATTGACTATACTTGGATTGAGACTCTCTAAGATCTTTCAAACTAGTGTAGAGATTCTCTAAATCTTCCCCCAGTACTTTTAAAAGACCAAGCTCTGCTGAGGTTGAAACTCCATGATCTTTTATTTCATCGATTGCTTCAGCAATAACTTTTTTATATGAAATGGCCGCAGGAATAATAAATTGAGTTACCATTGAATCAAGGGTTGCTATTTCAATTTCACGATACTTTATATAGCGCTCTAACAATACATTATAGCGCATCTCGAGTTCAGAGTTTTTATAAACTCCTTGATCAATTAAAAAACTAGTTGCTTCAGGGTTTTTAAGAATCTCAAGTGCATCAGCCGTTGTTTTTAGATTCGGCAATCCCCTTCTTGCAGCTTCTTCTACCCATTCTTCACTATAGCCATCTCCATTGAAAACCACATCTTTAGATCTTGTAATCCAATGTCTTGTAAGTTCCGTTAAGGCAGTGTTAACAGGCTTACCTTCATCTATTGATTTTTTAACTATCTCAATAGAATCAGCTACTACTTCAGCAATTGCAGCATTTAAAATTGCTAGTGGATAACCGATAGCAGCACTTGAGCCTACTGCGCGAAATTCAAATTTATCTCCGGTAAAAGCAAATGGAGATGTTCTATTTCTATCAGTATTATCTTTTAAAAAGCTAACGAGTTGGTTTACACCCATATCAAGTTTTTCTCTTGAGGTATTAAAATCTGAACCATCCATAATTGAATCAAAGATTTTAGTTATAGAGTCACCTAAAAAAGCAGACATAATACTTGGAGGAGCCTCGTTGGCACCAAGTCTATGATCATTGCCACTTGAACCTATTGAAGTTCTAATAACATCTGCATGTCTATGAAGTGCTTCAATAATCATTGAAACAAAAGCAAGAAATCTTTCATTTTCTTCAGGTTTATCTCCTGGCTCAAGAAGATTTCTTCCTAAACTATCAGCCATGGACCAGTTCAGATGTTTTCCAGAGCCATTTATTCCGGCAAATGGTTTTTCATGAAGAAGAGCTACAAAGTCATGTTTGCTGGCTACTTTTTTAATCATGGCCATGATTAATTGGTTTTGGTCACTGGCAACATTGGCCTCTCTGTAAATTGAAGCAATCTCGAATTGCCCTGGAGCAACTTCGTTATGCCTTGTTTTAGCAGGGATCCCTAATTTGTATAATTCGATTTCAAGCTCTTGCATAAAACTTAAAACTCTATCTGGAATAAGACCAAAATAATGGTCTTCTAATTGTTGGTTTCTTGAAGTAAGTCCACCAACTAATGCACGTCCTCCCATTATTAAGTCAGGTCGTTTGTAATAGAAAGCTTTATCAACTAAGAAATATTCTTGTTCAGCACCACAAGTAACATCAACATGAGTTACATCTTTTTCTCCAATAGTATGAAGAAAACTTGTTACAACATTATTAAGTCTTGAAACTGATCTCAATAAAGGTGTTTTAATGTCGAGAGCTTCACCAGTATAAGAAACAAAAGCTGTAGGGATACAAAGGGTTTTACCATTAATTCCTTCTTTAATAAATAAAGGCGAAGTAATATCCCAAGAAGTGTACCCTCTAGCTTCAAAAGTACTTCTGGTTCCACCATGTGGGAATGAAGATGCATCTGGCTCACCTTGCATAAGTTGTGAACCACTTAACTGCTGAACAGGCTCTCCCTTACTATAAGTTAAAAACGCATCATGTTTTTCGGCGGTTGAACCAGTAAGAGGTTGAAACCAATGACAAAAATGTGTCGCACCTTTTTCAATGGCCCAATCAGAAGCAACTTTTGCTAATGTATTTGCTTCATCTTTTGTTAAGTTATGACCTTTCGTTTTTGCAAGTTCGAGTTTTTTTCTAATCTCTTTAGGAACAAGCTTGTGAGAAAAAACATCAAAAGTGTTAATACCAAAAAACTCATTTACATTTAAAGCTTTGCCTTGCTGATCAGTTGGAATATTAGCTTTTTTTTCACCACGATGTGTGGCCTTAAAATAAGATTCTGTACGGCTGTGTGTTGACATCTTTTCCCCCTCAAAAAATTTGTATTAGACTTGGGGAAAACCTACGGAGCCCTCGCCTATTATAGAAAATTTTTAACCTTAAATGCAATAGATAAGGGACTAATTATTGAAGTAAATCACCAATAATAGACGCTTTAGACATGCAAAATGCGCATGTGGCGAAGAATATAAAAAGTAACTTGGCCATGAGGGCCTGGAATTCCTGTGGAAGCATGGAGTTACTCTCTCAAAACAAACGCATTTAATCAAGTTATAAAATATTGGTGTTAACTTCAAAATAAATCACAGAATGATTTCTAAATATCTAAAATTAGAAGGATTGCAGTTATAAACTAGTCACATTCGCATAAATAAGTGCTCGACAATAGTAAGGGATCATGGATATAAGAATTATGAGGGAAGGAAACTTCTCTCACACATCACCGCCGGGTCGGAGAATTTATTTTCCGGCCCTTTAATTTAAATACTTCTCAGTTTCTGTTTTATTAATTGTACTTAAGCTTTCTAACGTTTTTGGAGTTTGCCCAACTAAGAGATTAAGCTCTACTAAATTTCCGTTACGACTAATAAGCAAATTATAATTTTTATTAATCTGTAAATTTTTAGAAAATTCTGTAAACATTTTACTTGTTACTCTTACATTATTGATTGCCAATAACTCGTCACAGGCATTTATACCAGCAGCATAGGCCGGCCCATCTAATGCTACACTTGTTACAATAATATTATCCCCCTCAGATTGCGTAACAATTCCAAGGTAAGGAGTTTTATCGTTTTTCCACTTCCCTTCAATAGAGAGAAGCTTTAGGTATTTTTCAAAATCAATTTCTTCAGTAGTTGTAACCATTGTTTGAAACTCTGAAAGTACATCTTTTCCTGCAATAGACTCAATCATTTTATAAACTTCTGAGTCTGTCATTCCATTCTCAGGATCAGCTTTATAACGACTCCAAAGAAGGGATAAAAGATCGTCAATTTTTTTACCTTTATTAACAAATAGGCAATGCAAACAAAAAAAGACAATTCCACCCTTAAGGTAATAACTGACAGATGAGTTACGAGAGTTTTCATCTGCTCTATAAAGCTTTATCCATGCATTAAAAGAGCTTTGCTCTAATGAATGAAATTTCCGACCAGGATTATCTAAAAGTTTATTTAAATCATCACGCATCTTTTTAAGATACTCATCAAGGGTCATAAGCCCTGATCTTAGGACAAGTAATCTATCCATAAAACTAGTAAGCCCTTCAGTAAGCCAATGCATTTGAGTATAGTTTTCGTTTCTATAATCAAATGGGCCTAGTTCAATTGGTCTTATTCTTTTTACATTCCAAGTATGAAAATACTCATGGCTTACAAGCTCTAGCCAGTTTAAATAACTATCTCGATTTGCTAGAGTTGTTCCGTCAAATTGCAATGCCGTTGAGTTATGGTGCTCAAGCCCACCATAAAGATTTGGAGCAAAATGGGTTATGAAAACATACTGCTCATAGGGAGTGTCTCCAAAAACATTAGAAACAGTCTCAACAATTGTCTTAATATCCTCTTTAAGGTTTTGTCCATGAGGCCATAATGGTCCATAAAAATTTAAGTGGTGTGGTTTTCCATCAACAAGGAAGCCATCAGACTCATGGCAACCAATCTCAACAGGTGTATCGAGAAGTTCATCATAGTCTTTGGCACTATAGAGAAAAATTTCTCTTTTCTGTGAAATATCTTTCAACCCTGTTGCCAGCTTTGACCAAAGTGCAGGAAAACGAAACTCGATCGTGATATCTTTCATTTTAGAATCAACAAGTCCCATTAAATAAGATGGCCCATGTAAAAAAGCATGAGACTCATCAATATGTGAAGTACGAACAGTTAATTCATGACAATAAACTTCGTAATGAACACTTATTTTTCTTCCATTTTTTTTTGTATCAGACTTTTTAAAATTAATTTCCCAAGTCCCTTTATCTATTTGAGAACAAAAAAGATCCTCCCCATTTTCTTGGACCGCTTTAATATTACGAATATGCCTTGAGTACTCTCTCATGAGATATGAACCAGGTGACCAAGATGGAAGAAATATTGACAACGTACCTTTATCAGCTCGCTCAAACTCCATTGTGACTTGAACATAATGATTTTTGGGATCTTTAATTTGCACCAGATAGTGAAGAGACATTATATTAACCTTTAGTTTTTGACTTTCCTTGAAATTATAAATATTAGATTGATTCTATATTTTTTTAAATAAAAGAGATAGGACGTGATTGATAAACACCAGGTGAAGACACCTCAAATTCATATAAGCAGTGCAGCACTTCAACAGCTTGAATTGATAGTGGCCCATGACCCAACATTTCAAGGCAAAGTTTTTCGAATTAATATTGGGACTAAGGGTTGTGACGGTTTCACCTATTCCTTTTCCTTATCAACTCCTTTAGAAAAAGATTTTGCTCTTATGATTGGTGATAGTGAGATTAAAGTTCCCATACATTTAGACCCATTTTGTGCCTACTACTTACAAGATGGCATTGTTGATTATTTTATTGATGATGAATCTGGTGAGGATGGTTTTTTCGTTATTAATAATAATCAGGATAAGTTCAGAGGTAAGTTTTGGCGTGAAAATCCTGAATTAATTCCCCCTCAAGTATCTTAAAGGCCAATATGCTCGACTACAGATATCTAAAAGCCTTTATTTTAACTGCAGAACATTCAAGTTTTTCTAAAGCTGCTACAAATCTAAAAATTGCACAGTCTGCTGTCTCTAGACAAATCAAATTAATGGAGCAGGCCCTGGGTTGTGAACTCATTATCCGCTCATCTAAAAAAGTAATCTTAACTGATAAAGGTAAAGAGCTTTTTCTTGCAAGCAAGAATTTTGAAGAAACGACAAAAGATATCTTTGAAAATGAATCTACTCAAACAATTCGAATTGGGGTCTTACAAGGCTTACTTGAGAACTGGTTGCATAAAGTTTTAGATGATTATTATAAAGAAAATGATAATAATATCTCTATTAAAGTAGGTGCACCAACAGAACTTAAACGCCTGTTACAAGACGGAAAACTGGACATAACTTTTTCCAACGATAATATCCAAACAGAGTTAATATCTAGTCTTAAACTTTTTGATGAAAACTTGGTGATGATCTCAAAAGAGAAAATTGAAGCTAGTAAAATTCATAAGCAAAGATGGATTATTTATAATAACGAAGATAATTTGCTTAAGGCCTATAAAAGAAAAAGTGGCCAGATCCTTCAAGTAGATTCAATAACAACCATTATTAAAACGGTACAGGCCGGTATTGGCATTGCGATTGTTCCTGATCATGTTCTTGATGAGAAAATCAAAAAATCTCTTTTTATCCAAAAGTTTTCTGGCCCTAAAAGATCAGAAATTTTTATGTCCACTTTAAATTACAAATCCATGCCAAAGCACTTAAAAGAGCTAACGCTCCGAGTAAGAAAACACTCTTAACGCATCGCTCATTTTATATAGAAGTATTTCTCTTTGAAACTTGATTAATCTTGTCATTTTGGTCTTGCAGCAACACATAAAAATGGGTATGTACTGTGCATTATTAAAGAAAAGTTTTGCCGGAGGAACGAATGAAACTACTACTCTTAACTTTAATTGCTCTCTCTTTTTCTGCATTTGCAGGGATTGATGATTTTGAACCGTCTATTAAGACTTGTAATAATACAGGTAAGCTTAAGAAAGCTGCTAAGAAAGCAGACATTTCAAAGCTTGCTGCTCAGAAAATCTGTCGTGTGTATCTAAAGGATCTTGCAGATACAGCTACTGACACAAAAATCAATGGTACAACTGATGACAAAGACATTGATGACCTACTTGAAGCTCTTGGGCTTAAGAGAAACGTTTATGCTCTTGACCTAAGAATCAGATTTACTCAAGCTCTTTCTCCAAGCATTACTGAAGGTGCAGAAACAGCAAGAGAAGTTCTTCAAGCAGTAGACACTTGGCCATGTATTATTCACCAACCATTTAATGGTTCAGACCTTTCAGGTTCAGCAAAAAATGAGACTACTGGTATTGCATTCTCTGTTCTTGCTAATTTAATTCAAGACGACTCTGGTTATAAATATGGTTATAGAAATAATGTTGAATTAGCTGGTGCTGATAGAAACAACGAAAATATTCGTTCAATTCGTTATGAATATTTTTGTGAGAAAGAAGGTAACGAAAACTGTACAGTTGAAAACTATGATCAAAGAGTTCTTTATATTGAAGAGACTCTTCAAGGACCTGGACTTATTACTTATATCTCTAACTACCTAAGTGGTGGTGGTATTGATGCTGAAGAAGCTGTTATGCAACTTCTAAGAAATAAAGCTGTTCCAGCTCTTAATAATATCACTAATAATCAGTGTTCAGATTTTAGACTATTTACTGGTTGTGAAATGGTTGTAAATTACTATGAGTGTTTTGAAGATGTGAACACATTCTTCCAGCACCAGGGTTTTAAAATATTCTAAGAAAAAGTTAAGCGGCAAACTTAATATTCAAGGCCGGAGGTTTTATCCTCCGGTTTTTTTTTATCTACGACAAACCTTCTGCCCTATATGTGTTCTACCGTTTTCACAAAGAGTTAGTGGAAGATGTCTTTTAAACTTGAGCTTCCTTAGATTATAGGTTTTCTTTAGTTGCCCTTTTCTTCCCCTATAAGGCCAAGCTACTTGCACCCACTGAGCTTTCTCTCCACTTCTAAGACCAAAACTAATACCTTTTTCGTTTTGAGATCCTTGCGCACCTTGATTGTATTCAACCCATTGCTTTTTAGTTCCTCGATTTGTTCTAAGAGTAATTAAAGAACCTATCCCATCACTATTAGAGTAACGGCCACTTAAGTAAAACCTTATAGACCTCTTGGATTCACGAGGAATATGGTTTTCAAATAAATAAACACGACTCTTTATATTGTCATCACGTATTCGAGATTGCCCTGTCAATATGTCCATACGACCATCATTGTTAATATCAAGAATAATTGAGCCTGCAGGGTTTACAATATCGACTCCTACTTTCATAGCTTTATTAATAAATGAATGATCATTTTGTTGTTCAAAAAGAACGAGCCTTGAATCAGGTGGAAAACCTGAGTTATCAACCAAAAGATCTAAGAGTCCATCGTTATTATAGTCAAACCAAAGAGATCTTCTATCTCCTTGGGACCAATTGGGAGCATCTTCATTGGTGTATTGAGTTCTAATAAATTTTGGAGGAAAGTTTTTTTCCTTGCCAGTTAAAATTGAAGATCGGTCTACAGAGTCTTGATCCTGGTAATGAAAGAGCTCACCAACAAAAACATCAAAAATCCCATCGTTATTATAATCAGCACAACTCATGGTAAAAGTATTCCCACCACCTGTAAGTTCAAGCTGTCCCTCTCTATCAAAGGCAAGCCCTGCAGACTGAGCATAATCTTGATAACTTCTAACTTTTCTTTTTTTGTCATAAATATTCATCCACATTTTATTTCGATAACCGGATGAAGAACTTACAAGAACATCGGGATATCCATTTTGATCGATATCACAAGTACTAGTCGCAAAGCTTGGAGTTGCATTTGGATAAACTCTGTCTTCTGGCTCTGTTTTATATAACTCTCCTTGAAGAACAGAAGTATAATTATAAAACTTAAAACGATTTCCTTTAAGTAACCAGTCAGGGACTAAATTTGTAGATCTATCCCCGTTATACTGAAACCAGTTGCCTAGATACATATCGAGTTTTCCATCTAAGTCATAATCAAAAAGTGAAACTGAAGAGATTGGAAGACTTTTTACTTTTTCCAGATCCGAGTGTTGAATAATATTTTGCTGTTCAGTGAAGTAAATTTTTCCTTTTCTAATTTTCCCACTAAAAATCCGTAGAGGAGACTTTGTTAACTCACTTTTTTGATTCAAAGTTACAACCAATGCATCTATAACTCCGTCTTTATTAATATCAGTAAAATTTAAATAACTAAGACGAATAGGTCTTCCGAA
>CAYGJN010000062.1:0-8056 GCA_964350135.1 uncultured Bacteriovoracaceae bacterium
GGGGAGAGGTGAGTTGCAACTTGCTATCGTATTTGAAGAGCTTAGACGTAAAGGCTTTGAGTTTATGGTTTCCCGTCCAGAGGTTCTTTTTCAAGAAATTGATGGGAAAAAACAGGAACCTTTTGAAAAAGTCGTTCTTGATATTCCTTCTGATTGCACAGGAACTGTGACTGAAAAACTTGGAAAGAGAAAAGGACGTATGGAGTCTATGACTCCTTTAGGTGATGATAGAACAAGAATGGAGTTTATTATTCCTTCTCGTGGCCTTATTGGTTACCGCTCAACTTTTCTAACTGATACTCGCGGTGAAGGCCTTATGTCTTCAGAGTTTTTAGGGTATAAAGAGTTTGCTGGTGAAATGCTAGCACGGGCCAACGGAGCAATCATTTCTGACCGTAAGGGAAAAGCAACACCATATGCACTTTATAATGTTCTTCCAAATGGTGAGTTATTTGTTGAGCCCGGAGAGCAGGTCTATGAAGGGATGGTCATTGGCGAGCATACAAGAGTTAATGATTTAAATGTTAATGCTGTAAGAGAAAAGCATCTTTCCAGTATGAGAACTGCAGGAAAAGATGAAAATATTATTTTACCTCCAGTACGTCCTAGGAACTTAGACTGGGCCTTGGAGTGGATAGATAATGATGAATGGGTTGAGGTAACACCTAAGCTTATTCGTATTAGAAAAAGAGAACTTGAGTCTAATAAGCGATCTGTTATAAGAGCAAGTAAGAAAGAGAAATAATGAAATTTTTAATTTTATGTTCCATTTTTATGAACATGTCTTTTGCCCAAGTAGTAAAAGAAGGGGAGAAGTTCCCTGAAACATTTAATTTTAAAGAAGAGAAACTTGTTCTTAATGGTCTAGGGTTGAGATTAGCGACTTGGTTTGAAGTCAAAGTCTATATTGGGGCTTTGTATTTAACGAGTAAGAGTCATGATGCTAATAATATTTTAAACTCTAAGTCTCCCAAAGTTATTCAGTTAAAATTTCTTAGAGATGTTGAAAAAGAAAAAATTATTGCGCCCTGCAAAGCTCCCATCAAGAATCCTTTATTTATCAATTTACTTTAAAAACTTAACTCATTGATGGAAGATATGAAAAAGAAAAGTTCAATGACTTTGTTGTTAGAGCAAAATCAAGTTGAAGTCCGCATTAATGGAAAGTCTAAAGGCCTAATCAATAAACCTGGTTTTGCTACAGCTATTACGAGTATCTATTTAGGCTCAAATCCACCAAATGAAAAATTAAAAACTGGAATGCTGGGAAAATAAAAAGGGAGGATAGACCAAATCCCCCCTCTTTGACCACTAAAGACAGCGAGGAAGGTTATTTAAACGTTTCGTCGCTTTTTCTGAAGCAAGGGAAGCCTCAGCTTTATATTGAGTACCTTGAATATCTAAGTTCATTGAAAGTCCATTTTTAGTATAGCTTGAGATTGAAACAGCAGTAGCCTTACATCTTTTTGCTTGCCTTGGGCGCAACTGCAGATCACCGTTTGCTGGTTTTCTGTAAGTGCCAAGCTCTACAGAGATAAACTCACCTTGAGAGCTAATATATTGTTGGTATTTTCCATCTTTTTGAAAGTTGATGAAGACCTCAATTTTATTTTTTTTATCTACTACACTATGCCAATTTCCTACAGGGTTGGCTGCGAAGCAGCTACTTGCTATAAAGCAAAAAGCTAATATTTTTTTCATAATGCATCCCCATGCAATCTTTTAAGTGGACGTATCATAAGGGGGTGCGAACCCTGGTAAAGAGTTTTTGTAAAAATTACAGATGAAGAATCTAGCTAAAGCTCATCCTGAGGGCCAAATATCGGCTCAGAGAGCTCATCTAGAGCGAAGTATTGAATATTGTCAGAAACAACGAGTTGAGTAGCAAGCCTTGTGGCCATATAGATTGAAAATTCCTTAATGATGGTACAAAATATTTTAATCATAATTCATAATCAGTATCGCTTATTTTTTCTAGGTATTGGTTTATGTTTTGGTTAAAGGATCATTAGGTTTTGATTAGAGTAATGCCATTTTTTTTGATTTTAGCAAGTTGTATGGATTATGGAGAGCATGTGAATGGTCTCTATAAAGTAAATGACTGTTTTCAATATAAGGGCCAGTCTTATAAAGTCATTGAGGTGATGAATAAGAATTATAAATACCTTGATCTTAAAAATCAGAATGAGCTTGTTTATCCAATTAACTCTATAGATCTAGAGTCTCAAAAAACTTCTTGCTAGTTGAAAATAATGAAAAGCTGGCAGTCTTATCTTCAAAGTTTAGCTGATAAGTTACCTGGATAAGTAATTGAGAGGGGGGGAATTGAGGGATATAGAGTCGAAATTCTTGTATTAGGAGTTCTTCTTTTGAAAGAGAGCGATTAAGTATGCTGCCATAGAGCTCACTGATAAAGTTTAGAATTGAAAGATCTGAAACTTTTCCAAAACTAAAATAATTACCTGAATTGAGTGATCCACCTAGCATGAGATTTGTTATGAGTTCATAAGCAGGTTGTTCAAGTAAGATAAATGAATTTTTATCAAAAAGAATTATACGAGAATCTTTTAAAGGTTTGATTTGCTCCCATTTAATAGGTTCTTCAATTTTTGAAGAAAGCTCAATTTTTCTTTTATACTTGAGTGAAAATTTCTTCTTGAATTGTTGAGTGAAACCATTGGTCAAGATTGTTAATTGGTGGAATTCATTTGTATTTAAAGCTTTCATAGTTAATGTATTTTCCATTATACACCATCAAGTAAAGCTCAATGATTTATTGCCGATAAACTTATAATTGGAGGATCCATGAAGATCTATATTATGACATTCATTCTTCTTGCTATGGGGATAAAATCCTTTGGTGCAGATACGGATCAAGATTATCAAAGCCAAAGACTTTTTGATTCAGCAAATATTGCTGTTGAGAAATCTCAAGAGGATCGTGAAACTTTCAAGAAAGATGATAATTACCGTGAAATTGCGAAGGAAAAAGATGATCCTTGGTTTAAGAAAATGGAATCTATTATCAAGGATAAGTAAGAGAAACTTGAAAGCTGATCTAGCTCATATTTTTTAGACAAAACTCCTATTAAGATGCCCTTAAGCTATTAACAACTTAGGGTTTTCAATGATCAAATTTATCTTTTTGATGTTTCCGCTATTGGCAGCAGGGAACTCCTACTATCAAACAATTGCAAAACAAGAGCTCTTGAACCACGGGAAAAAAGCATACCTTCGAAGATGCGCTAGTTGCCATGGTGAAAAAGGTAATGGCCTTGGCGGTGCTTCACCATTTCTTGACCCTAAGCCGAGGGACTTCACTTCAGGAATTTTTAAATTCAGGTCTACTTCCCCTGGAATGCTTCCAACAGATGAAGATTTAATGAGAACTTTGCAAAGAGGAGTTCTGGGTACCAGCATGCCGAGTTTTAAATTTGTGCCTGAAAGCGAAAGATTTTCTATCGTTGAATACATTAAAACTTTTTCTCCAGCGTGGAATAAAAAAGAAAATATAGGAGTTGCAGTTCAAGGTGTAGACTTTCCAGTTGAAGATTTTCGAAATCATGACCAATTTATTTTAAGAGCAAAAAAGGGGCGTGCTCTTTATATTGAGGGATGTGTTCTTTGCCATGGAAAAAAAGGGCACGGAAATGGTGAGTCTTCTCAGGACTTGGTTGATGATTGGGGACAGAAAATTCTCCCCGCAGACTTTACTAAAAAATATATTAAATCTGGGCCAGGTGCCAAAGATATTTACCGAGTTTTATTGACAGGGCTAGACGGTACACCAATGGTTTCTTTTAAAGACACTTATACTGATGATCAACTTTGGGACCTTGTTGCTTATATTCTTTACCTAAGAGGTGAGGCAAATAATCACTATGACAATCAAACTTTTATAAAACCAATTGCAGCAAGTGAAATAGAGTAGGAATTATGGAAAATACAAAAGATCGACCTCTCGTTAATTTTGGATTAATTAAGGCCCATATGTTTTGGTCAACAGCACTTATCTTTGTTGTAGTGTTGGCCGGACTTGGTTATTCCATGCAGTTCATAGATATTTATCCATTCAAAGGTATTGAGTTTTTAAGTCCGGGAAGAATAAGAATGGTTCATACACAAGCCGTTGCTTATGGATGGCTTGCAAATGTTTTTTTCGCCATTATGCTTTATATGGTTCCTAAGCTTACAAGAACGCCAATTTACTCAGATAAGCTCGGTTGGTTTGTTTTTTGGTTTTATAATATATTAGTTCTTGGTGCAGTTATTGGTATTCTCGCTGGTTACGGACAAGCTCTTGAGTGGGGAGAAACGCCTGTCTGGTTAGATCCATTTATTGCTTTAGCTGTTGTTCTTTATGTATTCAATGTAGTCTGGTCAATATGGCAAGGCCGTCATGAACCTTATTATGTAACAATTTGGTATGTTCTTGCTGCGCTGATTTGGACACCACTTGTTTTTGTTATGGGTAACTTTCTGCCCGAATTTGTTTTTGCTGGTTCAGGTGGAGCAACAATAACCTCTATGTATATTCATGATCTGGTTGGCTTATTTGTAACACCAATTGGAACTGGGATGGTTTATTATCTTCTACCAGTACTAATGAGAAAGCCGATATTTTCCCATTCTTTGTCACTTATTGGTTTTTGGGGGCTAGCATTTTTCTATCCAATGAACTCTGCTCACCACTATCTCTATAGTCCTATCCCGATGTGGGCGCAGTACGCATCCGTTATTGCTTCGGTTGGTGTGCATGTTGTCGTCTACACAGTGGTCTTTAATATTTTAGCAACAGCTGCAAGCAATTGGAGTAAAATGACTGAGGATGTTTCCTTACAATTTATCATTGTTGGCGCTATTCATTACTTAATTACCTGTATCCAATGTGCGATTCAAGTGACCATGTCAGTGCAAGAAATTATTCACTTTACTGACTGGGTAGTAGGGCATGCACATTTAGTTCTTTTTGGAACTTTTAGTTTTTGGGCCTTTGCTTGGATTTACTACCTCGTACCAAGAATGCTCAAGGTTCCAATGTTTAGTAAGTCTCTAACTCGTTGGCATTTTTGGTTATCATTTATTGGCATTGTGGTTATGGATATTGATCTTCTCGCTGCTGGCGTTGTTCAAGGTTTTATGTGGAAGAGTCTCGTTCCATTTATTGATACAGTTGTAGCTAGTAAACCCTTTTGGTGGGTTAGAACCTTAGCAGGAGTTGCAATTTTTGCTGGAACAGTTTGTTTTATTGTAAATATCCTTATGACCTGGAAAGAGCATAAGTATGCAAAGGCAAAAGATGTTGACTTAAAGGAGAGCCTAGCATGAATAGATTAGAGAAATTTAGTACAATATTTTTAATTGCTGGTTTTATTAGTTTTATTTTTGCTTTTGTTTTTCTTGGAGTATGGCCAGCTATCATGACTGGAGGAATTCCTGAAGATGGTGGTTTTCCAAAAGAGATCCCTCGTAATTTTCAGGTCTACTATAAAACCTTGCCAGAATATCATAAGGCCCTAATCATGGGGCGAGATATATATGTAAAAGAAGCTTGCTGGCATTGTCATTCTCAGTATGTAAGACCTGTTGGGGGAGAGTCCGTATACTATGGAGCAATATCAACACCAATAGAATATGAAAATGAACTAAATAGACCTCAGCTTTTTGGTACAAGAAGAGTGGGGCCGGATCTTACTCGTGAAGCAGATAAAAGAACTAATGATTGGCATTTTGCTCATCTTTATAATCCTAAATTAGTAGTTGTGGACTCAATCATGCCTGGGTATCCATGGTACTATGATGAGAGTCAAAACCCACCTGCTCCAACAGAAGAAGCAATTGCATTAGTTGCTTATTTACAATCTCTTGGGAAATGGGTGAGCGATACCAATAGAGACTCATATGATCTCAACCAAATTACTATGCCACCGGCATGGGAGGAATAATGAAGGGAAAAAGTTTCTACAAAATCCCATTAATTATATCAATAGCAGTGTTTTCACTTAGTATGGTAATTCTATGGGCCTTTCATTTTGATGAACTTAACAGATCTATGGCAATAGTCGGTGTCTGCTATGCACTTATTTGCTTTGCATTTCTTATTTTTCAGATTTTTGCTTTTGTGCGAGCACATATTCATTATGATGAAGACTTTGAGAGTGTAAAGCTGAAAGTCTTTGAGGCGGAACGTGAAGAAGATTAAGCAATATCTGTCGAGAGGATCATTTTGTTTTTATTGCAATGTAGATTCAGAGGAAATGAAAATCTTTGTTATTGGTATTATAGGATTAATCTTTCTCGCAAGTTTTTTAGTTTTTTTAGGAGCTTACTTTAAAGGTGCATTTAAAAACGCTGAAGAGATTAAGAAAAAGTTATTAGAAATTGAAGAGGAGTGAGAAATGAATAATGAAGAAAACATAAAAGAAAGTGATTTCCACAAGGGGGCTGGTCACAAAATTCCTCATTTCGTACGTTTTGTATGGACCATCCTGGTCATTTGGGGTCTTTACTATCTTTTCAAGTATAGCTTACCAGATCTAAAATTATGGCTATTAAAGTAAATGGTGATCTTGAAGTCCAAGGACCCAAAGATCCACAGTTCTCAAATTTAGAAAAAAAGAAACTAGATAAGAATTTTTTTAAAACAATTCATATATTCCTTATTATTTATCTCTGTCTTCATAATCTTATTATTCCAAGTATTGTAAATATTTATAAAGGCTCACCTCTATTAACTGATATTCATTATTGGTTTCTATTTCATTTTATTTGTTACCACCAATTTAAAAAAGAACAGTCATTTAATTATTATCTTGTTCTATTCGGCTTTTCTGGATCAATTACAAGGATCATTTTTGAAACTTATATGACTGCTACCGTTTACGGAAAGTCTTGGGGGATTTTTTCAATCTATTTAGCAGAAGTATGTTCAATTATCTTATTCTTCGTTTATATATATAGTTTTTTAAAAGTACCTAAGAAAAAAGGCTTAAATTTTTCAGCTGGAACATTTACGGCCTTACTCCTGGGCAGCAGCCTCCAGCCGGTTTTGAATAGTATTGAGATAAGAGGAGAGATTTTTAATAATACTAAAAAAATTACAAGAACGAGGACTTATACAAACTTTGATAATTCAGGTTGTTTGGGCTCAGTTGTTAAAGGAGTTACACCGATAAGTAAGTCTATAAGTAAGCAGGTTGAAATAAAAGACTGTGGTTTAGCTCAAAATATTTATATTGTTGGTGACAAGCTTTCTATTCATAATAATACAGACCAAACAATTCGCTTGAGACTATTCAAAGTTAGTAAGGGACGTCTGTTGTTTCAGAGGGTTTATATGATTCATGCACATGAGCATGAATCCATCGTTACTTTAGATGAAAATAGCTTTTATATTTTAAAATCGTTAGAACAAACATGGGTTGGACAATCATTATTAATACCGGAAGCACTTAATAATTCAGCGCAAACCAAAAACATAAACTTGTCTTCCGAAGGAATTGTCATAAATGAATGAAACGATTGGTTTGCCGCCAGTAATTTTTGAGTACCTCATGAAACTTCTTGAAGTTAGCGTCGTACTTGGAATAGGTGTCATTATTTATATAACCAAAACTCAATCTAAAAAAATTAATAAAAGCATTGACGAGGAGTTTGAGCGCAAGGGGTACGGTGATGATTATTGAGATTAATCCCAAAAAAGACTATAGAACCCAAGTACCTATCTATATAAAAATCACTGATAGTCTTGAGCTACCTAGGGTTAAAGTTTCTGGGGTGGGAGAAATCCCTGTCAAAAAAACTAACAATTTTTATCAAAGTCATTTTTATATACAAAAGTCAGGAATTTATAAATTAGAAATATCCAATCCTATAAAGAAAGTTGTTAAAACACTTAATGTATCAGAACAAACTTATCTTAGTTTCTCAAAAGAGTTTGGAGCTTTTTCGGTTATTTTCATTATTGTCATGCTAGGAGTAATTTTATGGACACGAAAAATTATGATCAAGAGCTAACAAACGAAGAAAAAAAGAATATCCTTATTGGGAAAATATA
>CAYGJN010000062.1:8066-16288 GCA_964350135.1 uncultured Bacteriovoracaceae bacterium
CCCCCACCAGACACGCCCCCCCGATCTCGCAATTTTTGCATTATTAATTCTTGCTGGGATTTATGTAAAAAGAGTTATGGGACATCCGGAATTCATGATGCTTTTTCACGGGCCAGCAGCAGTTTTTCTTATTATGGGTGGCATGAGGATCACAGAAAAAAATAGGAAAAGGTTTATGAATAAAGATTACTAAAATTGATGCATAAGTTTGAGACCAATATAATAAGATCTCTCTTCAGCTATATAATTATCTATTCCTCTACTCTTCCCGTCTCTCGACTTACTCCAGTACTTAGTGACATAGGCCAATTTGGGGCCAATTTGTATACTACGAGAAACTTTCCAAGAGCCTCCTAGGTAGAGCCATTTCTGGTAAATTGTCTGTTCTGAAAAATTCAAAGGAAAGTAAATCTGGTATTTAGTGTAGAGTGACCAGATAGTTTTGAAATAAATAAGCCTGGGGGCTATTTTGAAGACTTCATGTCCGTTGAATAAATTAGTCTCATAGTTTAAATCGAAATCTCCACGAAGATTGGCCCCCAAAATCTTTCTATAGCTAATTAGAAGATCATAGAAAAACTCCTCTCTTGAGTTTGTACCTTTCCATGACCATCCATTATTTTGAACCCAGTCGTTATCGTGACGATCACCTAGTTTCACTCCAAAAAGAGCACCGATTTTTAGATTATTCATGAGGCGGTAGCGAAGCCTTGTATCTAGTTGCTGATAATATCTCTTACCTCGCTCATCTTTAATCTCATAATGTCCCATTAGTATTGTTTTAGAAGTGAGCTTTTTCTGAGTCGTTAATTGTAAAGCCGGAAAAACATCTCCCTTATGATCACTAGGGATAATACTAGCAAAACTTGAAAATGATAAAAGTATTAATAAAGTCCTAATCATATTCAATATCAAGGGGGTCAGAGTAGGCTTCTTCGATTGAGACTTTATTTTCTAGGTCTTTTTTACTATTGAAATTCCAATTCAGCTTTTTAGTCCAGGGAAGAGGAGCAGGGTTACTGGGGCTTTTTCCTTTTACAACTTGCACTCCCTGGCCAGCATTGACTAGAACAGTTGTAGACTTAGCAGTAACATCAACTTGTCCTTCATTAACACATATCCATGTATCATCATTGTTCAAGCTAATACCATAGGAGACAAAAAAAGTAGTACCTCTTACTCCCAATGAGGCTGTTTTTGTTTTGACACTAAAATTCTCTTTTTTGGAAACTTTACTTTTAATAATATTAAAAAAGCCATTTCCTTCTTTTAAATTTACATCTCTTTTATCAGCAAGATAATTGGAAATCACAAGTTTGGACTTTTCACTTAATTTGATTTTGCTACCATCTTTAAACTCAATGATGGTCAAGGATTTCTTTTTCGTACTAATTGTATCTTTATTATTGATTTGGGTTTGTGTCTTAGCTTCTTTATTGTTGACAAGTACACTCCCTTTAACAAATTTTAGTTTTCCGATACTTGCTATTGAGACATGGGAAATAATGATAAAAACTAGATAATACTTCATATTGATATAGGGTACCTTGCACATATATACTTTGAAATCATATTATTATGATAAATGGCATATTAAGGAGAATCAAATGACAGCAGAAGAAATAGCAAAAGCGGTAGGACATATACCTTCGGGTTTATTTATTGTTTGTGCATACGATAGAAGAGATAATAAAATTGATGGCTATCTTGCAAGTTGGGTTCAACAAGTATCTTTTAACCCCTTAAGAATATCTCTTGCAGTTAAACCAGGTAGACCTGCTTATGAAATCATTTCGGGTGGACGCACCTTTTCTGTGAATATTGTTGGAGATCAAGATAAGAGCTTTTTAAAGCATTTTTGGAAAGGTTATGACCCTGCTGTGAATCCCTTTGACGAAATTGATCATAGGATTACTGATGAGGGTGCAGTTATTATTAACGGGGCTAAATCAACTATTGAATGTGTTATGGTAGACCGCTTCACTCCTGGCGATCACGAACTCGTTATTGCAGATGTAAAAGCTAGCTACGTACAAAACGAAGAAGCTAAGCCTTTAACACATATTCGAAAATCAGGTCTTGATTATTAAGGCCATCTAAAGAATCGTCCAAAACGATCACTTAATTTTGTTCTATTTGTCTTGCGGCAATAACTTAATGAACATTTTGAATTTATGGACTCCTGACAGGCCCTGATTGCATCATTTTTTGCCTGCGAGATTGTTTGGGCCGCAACTGGGTTTTGGAATACAGGAGTTCTTGCAAATTGTTTAGAAGCATAACAAATATGCTTTGAAGATTGCCCATAAGTTATTGAGGTAAATGAGATCAAAATAAGTAGTGATAATGCTTTCATGAAAAGCTTGTAACACATCAATTACGCATGGCGCAAAGGGCTCCTTAAAACCATGTAATTATTACATATAGTACTGAGATTTTACTGCAAGGTGCTACTAATTAGATATTGCAACTAATTCTAGGGGAATAAATGAAAATACTTCCAATTGCCATTTTATCACTATTACTAATCTCTTGTGCGGATAACTCAAGGCTTAATCAGGCAAGTCAGAAAATTGAAGATTCGTTTGGTTTTAATGCTTCTGTTTCTACTAACCAATCAGAAATCGGAGTTGATAAGGCCCAGGTTTATATAAAGGAAGCCGCCCTTAATAAAGAATTTTTAATGCGATCACAACTTATTGATCAAGCCAAAGTGACGACATTTACAGGTATGAAGTCACGAGTCGTTAGTTTTATGAGAAAGGGAAATAGTATTTACCTTCTAGAAGCGACAAAAGGTCAAAACGTTTCTGTAGATATTGATAATACGATCGTTCTTGCAGAGTTTCCTATCATTAAAGAAGAAAATCAAAATCTTTACTTTGATTTTGATAAAGGAATGGCCAGACTTTTTACAAGCGCAGATTGGAAGGCTCCGGATTATGGTTCTGGAAACGATTACTCTAATAACAGTGTAGAAGTTAGCTATCTTGATACGGTAGAATTAACAAAAACGAATGTTTTAAAAATTGAACAAGTATCAATGGCATCTAATATTCCTTTTAAAACAATTTATTATATCACTCCTTATATTGAGAATAAGAATTTTAAAATAACTCCTGTTAAAAACTTTAAACAATTTGGCTATTTTACAAACTCTACAACTTTTAACAAGCATGGTCGTCAGCAAGATCTTGCAACAAAGTTTGATATTAATAAGGGCTTTACGTTTTCAGTATCAGCTAATACTCCCAAAGAGTTTCAGCAGGCCGTTAAAGATGGAGTTTTATATTGGAACAAAGCTTTTGGCAGCGATGTTTTAAAAGTTAATATGGCACCTGCTGGTTTATCAGCTCCAGATCCTGACTATAATATTATTCAATGGGTTGATTGGAAAGATGCAGGAATGGCATATGCTGATGCTCAGATGGATCCTCGAACTGGTGAAATTCTAAACGCTCAAGTTTTTATGACAAGTGTCTTTGCCGAGTCTGCAAAGAACAAATATGCATTCATCGATGCGGATATTGACACTCATAAAAGTCATGGAAGAGAAATCACAATAAAAGGATTTGAAAAAGAACATTTGTGTCGCCATGACTTTAACGATCATATTCGCTCTAGTTTATCGAGTCTTCTTTTTGAGCTCAATAAAATTGGAGCAAGCAATGATACAGTTAAAGAGATGATTAAAGATTATATTAGAGAAGTAGTTGCACATGAAGTTGGACATACCTTAGGATTAAGACATAATTTTGCTGGAAGTTTAGCACTTAATTACAAACTTTCTGATTCAAAAAAACTTTTAAAGCAATATAAAGATGAAACTCTCGATCCTGAGATTTCTGCAAGTTCATCTGTTATGGATTACAATGCTACTATTCCTTCTGCTTTTATTGGGTATAGAATGAGAAAAGGGAAAGCTTTAGATTATGATAAAGCAGCAATTGAAAATCTATATAAAGGGGTTGATTTTGATCTAGACGCGAGTCCGATTTTTTGTACGGACTCAACAGTTTCTCATTACTATGATTGTGAGAGGTTTGATGAAGGTGCAGATCCAATCAGCTTTGTACAATACAGAAAAAGCCTATCAGATTCTCAGATAAGAGATTCGATTATGAGAAGTTTTTTAAGATCTAAGGCTCCAGATGAAGGAGTTGTAAAGCTAAAGTTAAACGAGGTAAGTCTTCCACTTATCTTAGCAGCTATAAATGGCTCTATGGCCGCAGAGCTTATAAATTCATTTAGAGCTGGAGAGTATTTTCTTAAGTACAATCATAAATATCTTTATAATATTTTAATAAATGAAGAAGAAATTCAAGACATAAGAATTAATGAGTTTGTTGATATTGTTAAAAGCTTTGGAGGACTCTCTGCAATCGTTCCAGCATTAGAAAAAAGCTGGGTGCAAGAGCAAATTGATGCTTTTTCAACTGATCTAAGTGGCAAGTACTCCAAGCTTAAAAATAGCAATGGTCAGTTTATTATTTTCACTGATGCTGAAAAAAATCAAATGAAGAAAATGGTGGCCGATTACTACAATAAGTACTTTATTGAATATCAAAATGAATTAGTTCGATCATTAGGCAAAATAACTGAGAATAAAGAGACAAGAAAGCTTGTTGATAATGCTTATCTTAATATTGAAATACCTAATTATATTAAAGCACTTTTAAAGCCTATCGTTTTAGATAGAAGTTCTGATGTATTAGTTGCTAGCATTAAGCAAAAAATATTAAGAAATATTGAAGTTGATTCAGGTAAAGATGATGATGGTGATGGGGAAAATGAACTGATCACGGAAGAGCAAGAAAAAGAAATTGAACTTGATCTCACTCTTCCAGTATATGCTTATTCTCAAAAACTTAGAAAAGATGCAGCTACAAATCTTCAAATGAGAAATTGGTCTCAATCTCCAAGCTTTGGTTCTCGTGTAAGAGCAGAACTAAAAGAGTATATGTCTAATTTTGATAAATCTTTACTGGGAAGTGAAGATGCTACAATGGATATTTCACCATATGGAATAAAAAAGAAAGATCTAAGTAGCGATGAAGAAATAAAGCTTTCTGATTTTAAATCAGAAGAACTTGACCCTGAGCTTGCTGATTGGTTTATCAATTATAAAAGTATTAAAACTGCCTTAGGTCTTGAATAAAACATAAGGGTCAGCTTATTGGTTGGCCCTTAATCCTTTATCCAATTGTCTCCAGGATTTACCTTTTCTATTTTTTCTGTTTATCTGCCATTTCTCAACTGCCTTCAGGTGATCTTTATAAGTTCTAGTAAAAATATGTGTGCCATCATTTTTACTAACAAAATAAAGATACTTATCATCAGAGGGATTAAGAACAGCGTTAAGGGCTTCAATACCTGGATTTGCAATTGGCCCAATAGGTAGAGCAGGTATTTTATAAGTATTATATGGAGTTTTTTCTAATAAGTGACGTTTTCTTAAATTACCGTTGAAGTTTTCATATATGCCATAAATAGTCGTAGGGTCTGATTGAAGCCTCATTCTTTTTTTGAGTCTATTAAGAAAAACAGCTGCAATAATTGGCCTTTCAAAAGCTGCACCAGTTTCTTTTTCAACTATTGAGGCCAGTGTAACAAGTTGATGGAGAGAAAAACCAGAGTTTTCCCAATTTAGATTTTCAGTTTTCTGTCTAAAGTTTTTAACCATAAGAATAATAAGGTCTCTAACCTCCATATGCTCTTCAAAATTATAAGTATCAGGATATAAATAGCCCTCAATTCGTTTAGCTTTAATTCCAAGCGATTGAACAAAGTCAGAGTTTTTAGCAAGTTGGACAAAATTCTTTTTGGTAGCAAGATTATTAGCTTCTAGGATTTCAGCAATCTCAAAGATATTTTTGCCTTCCGGAATAGTTACTTTTATATAATTTCTTGAGCCCTGTAGAAAGAGATTTTGCAGATCACTCATGGTCATTCCTGATGTAATCGTATAACTGCCAGGTTTAAATTTTTCAGTAATATTATTGTACTGGGCCAGCTTGTGAAAAACCCGTGAGCTTGAAATTAGATCTTGATTCTTTAATCGATAATTGATTCTTGAAAAAGCTTCTCCCTTGCTTATCTTAAAATTTACATCAGGACCAGAGTAACTTTTAAAGTACAGGTAGCTAACAAGTGCGATAACCCAAATGAGAGCAAGGCATGGACCCAAGATAAATATTGCAAATAATTTATTCATTATATTAATTTAACCTGCTTCAAAGGTTTTAAAAAATAAAATTTACATCTTTGTCAGACTGAATGAATTCCTCAAGAATTATTACAGCACTTAACTCGTCAATCTTGGTTAAATCAATTTGAAAATTGTATTCAGGAGAGTTTTGCATCCTGTTTTCGGCTTCTTTTGTGCTTAAATATTCATCTTGAAAAAAAAGTGGAAGGGCAGAGTTATCTTTTAACTCTTGAGCAAATTTTCGTACGATTTTTGTCTGTTCAGAATCAGTACCATCACCCCTTAAAGGTAGGCCGCATACGATCATATCAACGACAAGCTCCTCAATAATTGCCAGACATTCCTTAAGGGAATTCTGTTGCCCCTTATTGATGATTCGTCCTTGTTTAAGGGGGAAAGGGTCCATCCCTGGGCGATAACTGGCAAGGCCTATAACCTTTTCTCCGTAATCGAGAGCAAGAATTTGTTTGCCTTTTAATTTTCTAGCAATAATATAATTTTCTAGCTTCATGATACTTGTAATTTTAAACACTTATGACAGCAGTGTCATACTGCAGTGCCTTGACATCTTTCTGTATATCTTTATTATAGGATTTAACATATCTGTTTACTATAATCATCAACAAAAGAGACGCGCAAACAAGCAATCAATCATGGCACACGTCTATTTAAGTCTGGATTCCAGCACCTCCGGGAGAACCTCAACATGCATTTAAACGAACTTAGAGAAAAGAGTATTGCAGAGCTAACTGATTTAGCTTTATCACTTAAAATCGAAAATACTGGAGGCCTTAAAAAGCACGAAGTCATTTTCTCTATCCTTACTAAAAAAGCAAAAGAAGAAAAAGATAATCAAATTTATGGAGCAGGCGTTCTTGAGATTCTACCAGATGGTTTTGGATTTCTACGTTCCCCTGATTACAATTATCTTCCTGGTGCTGATGATATTTATGTTAGTCCAAGTCAAATTAGAAGATTTGGTCTTAAAAAAGGTGATGCTGTTGTTGGACAAATTCGTTTACCAAAAGAAAGTGAACGTTATTTTGCTCTTTTAAAACTAGATTCAATTAATGGACAAACTCCTGAACAAAGAAGAAAAACAACACTATTTGATAATTTAACTCCTTTATATCCAGAGAAAAAAATTAACTTAGAAGGCAAACCTACCAATTACTCAACTCGAGTGATTGATTTATTTGTTCCACAAGGTTTTGGGCAAAGGTGTTTAATTGTTGCCCCACCTAAAGCTGGTAAAACTGTTCTCTTGCAAGATATTGCAAATTCAATTTCAACAAATCATGAAGATGCAACTTTAATAGTTCTTTTAATTGATGAAAGACCAGAAGAAGTTACTGATATGAAGAGAAATGTGAACGCAGAAGTTGTCTCAAGTACTTTTGATGAGCCAGCTCAAAGGCACGTACAAGTTGCTGAGATGGTAATTGAAAAGGCTAAGAGGCTAGTTGAAGCAGGGAAAGATGTTATTATTCTTCTTGATTCAATCACAAGGCTGGCGAGAGCTTATAACACTGTGGTTCCACCAAGCGGTAAAATCCTCTCTGGTGGTGTTGATTCTAATGCTCTTCATAAGCCAAAGCGATTTTTTGGAGCGGCTAGAAATATTGAAAATGGTGGATCTCTTACAATTATTGCAACAGCCTTAATTGATACAGGTTCAAGAATGGATGAAGTTATCTTTGAAGAATTTAAGGGTACTGGTAATTCAGAGATACAGCTTGATAGAAAGTTAATGGAAAAAAGAATCTTTCCTTGTTTAGATATTAATAAATCAGCAACTCGTAGAGAGGATCTACTAATTGAAACAAATGATCTTCAGAGAATCTATTTACTAAGAAAAGTACTCCACCCAATGAATACAATTGATGCAATGGAGTTCATTCTTCAGAGAGTAAAAAATAGCAAAACGAACCTCGAATTCATGGAATCAATGAATGGCTAAGATAATTTTAAAGAGGATTTCAACAATACTTCTTAATCAATACACATCTATTGG
>CAYGJN010000063.1:0-9133 GCA_964350135.1 uncultured Bacteriovoracaceae bacterium
AAATCCTTGTTGTTTGGAAAGCTGTTGATTTCACAGATACTTAGTTTTTTAAAATTAATTATCGTTGGGTAAAAGGGCATAGCGGACATCCTCAAAATGAATATTGTGATCAAATTGCTAATCGTGCATTGGATGAAGCAGGTATTGGATGAAATTAGCTGCTATTGATATTGGATCCAATGGGGTTCGATTATTAGTAGGGCATGTGGAGTCTGGTAAATTAAATCTTTTATTTAGAAAACGTGCTCAAATTCGATTCGGCGCTGACTCATTTGAGCATGGTGAGTTTAGAAAAAAATCATTTAAAGAAGCAGATAAACTTTTTTCAGACTTTAAAGATTTAATGAAAAAAGAAGAAGTCACTCAATGCCTTTGTGTTGCTACAAGTGCTTTTAGAGATGCTCGAAATAGAAAAGAGCTTATTGATCATGTTGAATCAAACTATAAGATAACTATTAATACTATCTCAGGAGTTTTAGAGTCTGACCTTATTTTTAATGCCATTAAAAATAAGTTAACTCTCAAGGATAAGTATAATCTTTTGATTGATATTGGTGGTGGTAGCACTGAGGTTAAGCTTACAAATGGAATAAAATCTTTAAAAACGTTATCTGTTGATATTGGCACTGTTCGTCTTATGCAAGAAATGTCAGATATTGAAGAGTTTAATGATAGTTTAGATTTTTTAGAACATGAGATTCAACTTGAAATCTGTCCTCTTTTAAAAGGAGTAGATGCTGCTGATCTTCAGTTTATTGGGACTGGAGGAAACCTTCGGCGAATGGGAAAGCTCAAAAAAAAGCTGCTTAGTAAATACGATACCTCTTATATTAAGAAAAAACATTTTAGGCCTATCTTTGAAAAAATAATTGCTACAAATTTTGAAGATAGAGTTAATATTTTGGGATTAAGGGAAGATAGGGCAGAGGTTATTATTCCCGCACTTTATATTCTTAAAATTATTTCACGAAATTTTAATTGGGATAGGCTTGAACTTCCGGAAATAGGTTTGGCCCATGGTGTACTTGAGTCTTTAGTATCAGGAGATCATAAGCTTAGAGTTAGTCATTTATAGAAATGTTCAAGCTTTTGGTGGACTCCATCATCATCACTTTTTGTCTGTGTATAATTTCCTGAAGAACTACAGACCCATGCTTGCCTTTTTTCACTTATAAGAAGATCAAAAATATGGGCAATTCTTTTTTTATGTCTTTTATCTTTAATAGGAGTAATTACCTCAACTCGATTTTCAAGATTACGATACATCCAATCAGCTGAGCCTATATAATAGAGTCCGTCTTCCGGTTTTTCTTTTCCACTTGCAAAATAAAATACTCTAGAGTGTTCTAAGTATTTTCCAATAATTGAAATAAGTTTTATATTTTCTGATAATCCTTTAACCCCAGGTTTTAAACAAGAAAACCCTCTTATGATAAGAGTTATTTTTACACCTGCATTGCTTGCAGCGTAGAGTTTTTCAATTATATCAGCATCTTCAAGTTGGTTCATCTTAGCAATAATTCTAGCTGGTTTACCTTTTTTGATATTTTTAATCTCATTATTAATTAGATGAAGAAATTTTGATTTCATATTAAAAGGAGCAACTAAAAGTTCTTTAAAAGTATGGGCCCTAGACTGTCCAGTCAGATGATTGAAAACCTCGATAACTTCATCTGTTATTTCTTTTTTACAAGTAAGATAGCTGAAATCTTCATAGAATTTAGATGTTTGTGGATTATAATTTCCAGTTCCCAAATGAGCATAAGATCTAATTCGGTCAGTGTCTCTTCGAATGATAAGTGAAAGCTTAGAGTGAGTTTTAGTTTTTAAAAAGCCATAGGTAACATGAATTCCTACATCTTCTAATGTCTGGGCCCATTTAATATTACTTTCTTCATCAAACCTGGCCTTGAGTTCAATAACCACCACCACTTGTTTCCCATTCTCTGCAGCGGTTAAAAGAGAGTCGATTATTCGTCCTGCTGAATCTGTTCTATAAAGGGTCATTTTTATGGCCATAACTTTAGGATCTTTTGCAGCTGATGAGATAAATTTTAAAACAGAATCATCAAAAGATTCATAGGGGTGATGGACCAATACATCATGTTTTCTAAGAGTTGAAAAAATAGAAGTATTATCTTCATCAAATGTTTTAAGTTCCTTAGGGTAGCGTGGTCTGTATTTTTTGAATTTTAGCTTTTTGATATCTAAACTTGTTATTTCTTTAAAGTTTGAATAATTAGGAAGTGATTTAAGCTCGTAATGTTCCTCATCTCTAATCTCTAATTCTTCCTTTATAAAATCAAATAACCATGGATTAGGGTCGATTCTTGTTTCAATTCTAATAGTATCGGCAAATTTTCTCTCTTTTAGACCTTCTTCAATGATTTCCATAACATCATCAGTTTCGTCATCATGTGGCTCAATTTCAGCGTCTCTTGTAATTCTAAAAAGCATTGATGCTTGTACTTTCATGCCTTTGAAGAGCTCTTTTATATTATTAGAAATTATTTCTTCAATACTCACAAACCTTTTTACTTTTCTCCTATTATTAGGATTAGTGAGTATCCACTGCGGAATATTTTTTGGTATTTTAACCCTTGCAAATACTTTAGGTTTTTTGTGATCAGCTCTCAATGATACTGCTAGAGATTTTGATAAATTGGAAATAAAAGGGAAGGGGTGACCCCTATCAACACTAAGAGGAGTTAAAACAGGATATATATTTTCTTTAAAATAAGATTTAATATACTTTTTCTCACTGGGAGTTAATTCACTCCAAGTAACTAGATGAAGGCCTTCTTTTTTAAGGCCTGGTATTATGTCCCCATTAAAAATTGTTTTTAATTGAAGGTTGAGTTCGTTGATTTTAATTTTAACTTGTTTAAACTTATCCTGAACAGGTGAGCCATCCATGGCCTTATAATCAAGACGGTTTTCCATAATATTTTTGAGGGCACCGAGCCTTTTCATGCAGTACTCATCAAGATTTGAAATAAAAATTTCACAAAATCTTATTCTTTCAAAAAGTGGTGTTCTTCTATCAACAGCGATTTGTAAAACACGTCTATTAAACTCTAGCCAAGTTAGTTCTCTATCAAAAAAATGCAATGGATTGATAAGTTTTCCATGAAACTTTATTTTTGGAACTCTTTTGCGGGGAGCAGGCTTTTTACCTGAACTCTTCTTTTTGGTGGTCATATTTTAATGGTTACATAGATGCTTAGGCCCTTCTATAGGGCAAAAAAAAAGGCCAGATAAACTGGCCTTTACTTGAGTTAAAAACTCTATTCGACTATTTCTTTTTACCTTTTTTAGCAGGAGCAGCTTTTTCGATCTCAATAAGTTCAACATCGAAAATCAAAGTAGCGCCACCAGGAATTTTGGGAGCAGCACCATGATCGCCGTAAGCAAGATCACTTGGAATCACTAGCTGAATTTTTCCACCTGTTTTAACTAATTGTAGTCCTTCAGTCCAACCCTTAATCACTCTATTAAGTGGAAAAGATACTGGCTTTTTTCTTTCAATTGATGAATCAAAAACAGTCCCATCAATAAGCTTACCTTCATAATGGACTTTTACTTTATCAGTTTCTTTTGGAGTTTTACCTGTACCTTCTTCTATTATCTTATAAGCTAGACCAGATTCTGTTTTCTTAGCACTTCCATCTTTAAGGTAAGTCTCAAGATATTCTGCACCTTTTTTCTTTTCACCGTCAGTTCTTTGAGAAAATCTTTTCCTAAAAAGCTCTTGGACCTTTGTGCCGTATTGAGCAGGATCAACTTTCATTTTGGCATTGAGAGCACCGTCTTTTACGCCAGAAACAATTTGTGCAACTTCTTGTTCAGTAAGGTTTAGATCTTTAAGCTTGGCACCAAATAATCCACCAACAGCATAAAATGTTTTCTCTTCTTCTGATTTTGGCTCAGGAGCTGAACCTTTATTACAGCCAACTAGAATAAGTGCTAGTACTGCTAATAAGCTTAACTTCATAAATCTTCCTTTTCGGTTAAAGTCATTGAAAATTAATTACATACTACTTTAGTTAGTTTTACGGAGTCTTTCAAGAAATTCAGGCAAATAGAAGCTATAAATGCCAATAAAAAAGGGCCCAGATATCTGGGCCCCTATTTAGAAATATAAAATTATGGAGAAAGTTATGGCTTAAACCAACATAATGATCTAACACCAAGCTCATCACCAGCATCTCTGTTACAAAAACCAACTGCTGGATCTTCGTCATCTACAGCATCTTTATGACTTCTGTCACATAGCGCACCTGCATAATATGTGTCAAAACGACATTGTGCTGCAGGGTGATTATGGCTAGTTTTATTAACAACTGATTCATCAGGAGTATTATGCTGAATAGTTTGAGGATCTTGCTTTCTAAGTGAAGCTAGAACTCGAGCTAATGAAAGACCAGCAACAGAAGCTCTAGCACAAATTGCGATCTCTTCTGCGTTACTAAATTGTCCTTCACAAGACTTTCTAATATCCATTGGAATTTCCATGTCAGCGATATACTCAACATTATCATCTAAAGCAGCATATCTTCTAAAACATTTTGTTGTTGCATAGAAGTCAGACTGACCTTCATTGGATGCCCATGATGGAAACCACCAAGATGTTTTCTTTGGAGCACCACCTACGTGATGACCAAGTTCGTGACAAGCAACAAGAGCAAACCCGTCATCAGTCATTTCTTCATTTCTAGCAAGACCACCAAACATAGTGATATTCCAGTTTGAACCCGACTGGTTAGCATAAGCGTTGTTTGTACCGTCACTCCATTTTCTATTTACAACAAGGGTTGCACCTTGATTCTTTAGAATTGGTGTATAGATCGTTTCAACACGATCTAGAATGTTATCGAATGTCTCTTCAGTCATTCCATTTGACTCTGGTCCCCAAGCTGGGATCCAGCGATCATTTTCTTCGGCGATTCCTGAAAAACCTAATTGGTCACAAGCGATTGAAGAAACAGTAAATAGCGATAGCAATAATAAAACTTTCATAACTCCCTCCATAGAACGAAAATCCTTTTGTATTATTGTTCTCTCTATGGGAATTAAAGTCCATGGTTTAGAGTCACTTGTAAGGTAAAGTTACACTTTAATTATATAAAGAAGATGGTTTAAGTATGGAAATAGAGAATCTAAGAAACAAGTTACGCAAATTTGCAAGTGAGAGACAATGGGATCAGTTTCATAGTCCCAAGAATCTTTCCATGGCGTTAAGTGCAGAAGTCGGTGAGCTCTTAGAACATTTTCAATGGCTCAAAGAAGAAGAGTCTTTTAACCCTAAAGATAAAAAAGGTGTTGAAGAAGAACTAGCAGATGTTTTTCTCTACCTTATAAGGCTTAGTGATAAACTTAATATCGATCTTTATGAGTCAGCCCTTTCTAAGATTATTATCAATGAACAAAAATACCCTAAGGATCTTTGCAAAGGTCGTAGTGATAAGTATCATGAATATACAAAAGAAAAATAGAGGGGTTTCAATTGTCTAATCTTGTTAATAAATCATTCGAAGTTTTTGGTAAAGCAACTATAAAGGCAAAATTAACAATCGCTCTATTCTTTGTGGTTTTCTTTGTTCTCTTTAATCCAGAGCTTTTTAGTAACGATTTATTAATCCCACTTTATATTTATGCACTCGTTCTTTTGGGCTATCAGACATTTTGTGTTTATAAGATCTATAAAAAAACGGGGGTTTTATTTCCTCCCGAAACAAAATCAATTGTGGTCTCTATTGTACTAGTACTTATTACTCCTTTGGCAGATATCATATTGGCCCGAGATTATCCCCTAAGAGCATCTGTCTTGTTTATTACGGCCAATCTGGTCTTTATCCTTATGTATATGTTTGAGATCTATCAGGTAGATGAGCGTCTTAAATAAGGGCTAACTGTCTGAAATCACAAGTGGGTCCGTCGATCTTTTAACTCAAGTATTTAGGTCTTTAATCCGACAAGTTTAGTAAGGATTAGAGTATGAAAACTATTATCTTATTAGGATTTCTTGTTATTTGCCTGAACGGGCATAGTTTTGAAACTGATATAGGAAAACCTAAGACATTTAAGCCCAAAAGAGATTATTCAATTATTGTCAGTGATGAGGGCTATTACCCAGAGAAGATCACAATTTTTGAAGGTGAAACTTTAAATATTTTCTTAACCTCTACTGCTGAAGAGAAGGGATGTCTTATGATTCCATCTCACGATATTTTTGTAGCAGCTAATAAAGGTAGAATTACCTCCACCAGTGCCAAGTTTAAAAATCCTGGAACTTATGAGTTTTATTGCCCTAATAATATGATTAAGGGTGAAATCGTTGTCTTGCAGAGAAAAAGAGAAAGACCAAAAAGAATGCCGGCCTCAGAAACAAAAACTAAGATTTGGATGCCTAAGGATTACTAGGTGAATTATGAGTGATGTTTTTAATGATGCCATTGCAAATTTCTTAACTCCAATAAAAGATCTTTTGGAAGATGAGAAAATATCAGAGGTCATGATCAATGGTCCTAAAGATATTTATATTGAGTCTAAGGGACTAGTTCAAAAAGTTGATAATCAATTTAACTCTGATGAAGAACTTTTAACTGCCGTTCGGGCCATTGCTCAATCAGTGAATCGTGTTATTGATGAACAAAATCCAACTTTAGATGCAAGAACTCCAGAAGGTTATAGGATTCATGTAGTCATGCCTCCCATGGCAAAAAATGGTCTTACTATGGCCATTAGAAAATTTTCCAAAGAAAGCTTAACGTTAAAAAATTTAATAGAATTTGGATCCTTATCTAGTGATGCAGCTAGGTTTCTTGATATTTGTATCTTTCTAGGAAAAAACATTATTGTAAGCGGTGGAACTGGTTCAGGTAAAACTACTTTATTAAATGTTCTAGGGTCTCGTATTCCAAAAGGTCAAAGGCTTATTGTAATAGAAGATGCTTCAGAACTTAGTATTGATACAGATCATGTTGTTTCCTTTGAAACAAGAAAAGAAGATATAGGGGCTAGCATACAGGCAGTAACAATTAGAGATCTTGTGGTTTCTGCTATGAGATTAAGACCAGATAGAATTATTGTTGGTGAGGTGCGTGGACCTGAAGCAATGGATCTTATTCAAGTGATGAATACAGGTCATGCCGGATCCATGGGGACAGTTCATGCTAATAATCCAAGTGATGCTTGTACTAGAGTCGAAACATTAGCATTAATGGATGATACTAAGATTCCACCTGATGCTGTTAGAAAGATGGTTAGTAGTGCTATAGATCTTATTGTTCAAACAAGTAGGCTTCAAGATGGATCTCGTCGAGTAACTCATATTACTGAAATACTAGGTGTTGATGAATTTGGTCGTTATTTAACAAAAGATCTTTTTCATTTTGTTCAAACTGATAAAGATGAAAATGGTAAAATTTTCGGCGAAGTTATTCCTTGTGGTAATTTACCAACATTTTTTGAGCAATTTATTGTTAATAAGCTCCCTTTTCCAAAATCAAAATTTATTCCTCCTCAAAAAAAGAAATCTGCGGCCTAGGCCGAGCTTTAAAGTTTCCTTTTTTGCACTGCTAGTTCATAAGCTATGAATGCCCTGCTAGAATTCTTGGAAACCAATAAGGAGCTCATTCCATGTCTAAGCTTAAATCATTAAAGGCCCGAGAAATTTTAGATTCCAGAGGGAATCCAACCATTGAAGTTGAAATGCATACAACTAGTGGCAAGAAGGCCCTGGCCTGTGTTCCATCCGGGGCTTCCACTGGAGTGAGAGAGGCCCTTGAGTTAAGAGATGGTGATAAGTCACGATACCTAGGAAAAGGTGTTTTAAAAGCATGTGAAAATATAAATACTCTTATCGCGAATGAAATTTCAGGAATTGATCTTAGTGATCAAAAATCTTTAGATCAAAAACTTATCTCACTCGACGGAACTGAAAATAAATCAAAGCTTGGGGCCAATGCCACTCTTGCGGTCTCCTTAGCTGCAGCAAGAGTAATGAGTTATGAAAAAGAGAAAAGTCTTTTTCGTTATTTAAGTGAAGATTTAAAAGCGCCAAGTTATCAAAAAGATTTATGTCTTCCTGCACCTCTTATGAATATTATTAATGGTGGAGCTCATGCTTCTAATAATCTTGATATTCAAGAATTTATGATAGTCCCTCATTTAAAAGGAAAACCTTTTAGTGAAAATTTTCGCGCAGGAGTTGAAACATTTCATCATCTTAAAAAAGTTTTAAGTGAGAAAAACTATTCAACCAATGTTGGTGATGAAGGTGGATTTGCTCCAAGCTTAAAATCCCACGAAGAGGCATTAGAGCTTATTCTTAAGGCCATTGAGTCAGCTGGTTATAAACCGGGTGAAGAAATATCACTGGCGCTTGATTGTGCAGCTAGCGAGTTTTATAAAGACGGTAAATACCATGTTCAAGGCAATGCTATGAATGTGAGTGATTTTATTAGCTACCTTGGTGATTTTGCTTCTAAGTATCCAATTTATTCTATCGAAGATGGTCTTGATGAAGGGGACCATGCAGGATGGACTGAGATGACTAAGGCCATAGGGGATAAAGTCTTATTGGTTGGTGATGATTTATTTGTGACGAATAAGAAAATTTTTAAAGAAGGTATTGCTAATGGTGAAGCAAACTCAATCCTTATTAAAGTAAATCAAATTGGAACTTTGACAGAAACTTTTGAAGCCATGGCCTTAGGCTTTGAGCATGGTTATAAGTCAATTGTGAGTCATAGAAGTGGAGAAACTGGAGATCATTTTATTGCTGATCTTGCTGTTGCAACTTCTTGTGGTCATATTAAAACAGGCTCTGCTTCAAGATCTGATCGTATGGAAAAATATAATCAGCTACTAAGAATTCAAGAAGAGTTAGGAGTACAAGATACTTTTTATCTTATTAAGTAGTTTCCGGGTTTGTTACTCAAGTAAAAATGTTATTTCATTTGTGCCCCTTCGTTTTATGACGTAAAATAACCTTAGGTCTTTTCAGGGAGGATCCCTGTGAATGTTAAGCATTTTGTGGGCCTTGTCTTAAAAGACACTGGGCCAGAAATTCAACGTCTTGATGAGTTTCGTAGAAGGTTTGATCCTAAATCTCATACGAACAGCTACC
>CAYGJN010000063.1:9143-16274 GCA_964350135.1 uncultured Bacteriovoracaceae bacterium
TTACTACCACCATTTATTTTAGAAGAGCGTTTTGTTAAAAATATCGTTAAAGATATTGAAGACGAAATAGACACTTATTTAGGTGAAGATAGCCAGGCGAATGTATTAGAGTTTGTAAAACTTGACATCTATAACTACAAAAAACGGATTCTTTACTTAGAGCCTCTTTTTCATCCTGATCTAGAGCATCTAAGAGATGGTTTACAGTCTGAGCTCTTTGAACTTATACCCAACTATAAAAAACGGGCATTGAAATCTAAATGTTTTTTTACTCTAGGAAGATTTCATAATCCTTGGGAGCTTAATTTGGCCATTGATAAGGCCCTAGACGAACTTGAGCTTCCTATGGAAGTAAAGATTGACTCTATTGCTCTTTTTGAGCACCGTGATGGTGTATGGCAGATTAAGTACAAGCTTTATGAGTTTGAGCAATATGTTAACCCTTTCCTTGAAGAAAAAATTCTCTACTAGGCCTATTATAAAGAGATGAGATTTTTATTTATCTTTGCCTTAGCTTTTGCGGCCTGGGGGAGAACTAAGATAACTTCTGTTTATCATCCTCCAACTTACACTATACCTGAAAAAGAGTGGGAACTTGAGTTTCAAGGCACGGCCTATACTTCCCAATACCTCTACGATATTGATGGGCTAAAAGATAATTATGATGGATCAGAAGGCTATGAACGTTTTGATGATGAACTTCATATCCGTTTTGGTATCTCTGATAGATTACAACTTGGCCTAAATGGAGTTTATCGCGATAATAAAAGTATAGATGCTGTTAATTCTGAAATTACTCGAAGAGGAGTTGAATCAGTGGCAGCAAGTTTACGTTATCAGGTTTATTCAAAAAATGATTTTAGATTCTCACTTGAAACAGAGCTAAGACATATTATTGCTGATGCTGTGCCTACGGATTATCAAGATGATAAGATTGAACTCTCTGATGAAGGCTCTCCTTTTAAAATTGGAGGTGCTGTGAGTGCAAAGTTTTGGGATGAAGTCTTTTTGAATTTGCAGAGTTTCTACTCTCGTCCAGGAAATTCTCAAAGTGATGAAGTTGCTTACGATGCTTCGCTGGCCTGGATACCAGGAAGGTTTGGATTAAGTACGGGAACAAGAGGAGTTCGCTCTTTTAAAACAGATAGCTTTACTGATAATCCTCTCGATAAACCATCTAAAGCTACAGGTTCTACAAACACAATCAATAGTATTAATCGGTATTATCAAGAAGGATATGTTAATGCTCATTTTGCCATAACAGATAATTGGCGCATAATGGCCGGTGCAGGAAAAACTATTAACGGAAGATCATGGGATAAAAGATCTTTTGGAACTCTTTCTCTTGCCTATCAAAGTGGCAGCAGAAAACCTTTAAAAGGAATTATTGAAACTTTTAAAACATATGAGTTTGAAGCTAGTGTGACAAAAGTAAGTCCGCGAGGAAAATTTATTCAAATAGACATGGGTCTATCTGATGATCTGCAAACTAAGATGCCTGTTGATATATTTGAAATTAATTATCTTGGAGGTAATACATTGATTGGCAAAGGAGTTATTCATGAGGTTACTATCAGCACAGCGGTAGTTAAGATTCTTGCAATCTTTGATGAGAAAAAGCCAATTAAACAAGGTAATCTAGTAAGAGGAAAGCGTTAATTTTAAAAAGCAATTAATTTACGGTAGAATAATTATAAGGAACTTTAATGAAATATTTACTCTTAGCTATTTTATGTCTTACGGCCCATGCAAAGCGATTTGCCTCTGACTATGTGGAGTTTGAACTTCCAAGTGGTTGGGAATGTGTCCTTGAAGGGGCAGAGTATGTTTGTCAGAGTAATAATAAAGATCGTAAAAAAGAGGCCATTATCGTTATGGCGGCCAAAAAGAAAGGTAAGCAAGATTCCCTTGAAGCCTATACTCAATACCTAATGCAAAAAAAGACTTATGTTTTACCTAATAGAAAAAAACAGGTTTCAGAACCAAGGTTTACTAATCTTAAAATGGTAAATAAAGATAAGTGGGTGGACTCCTTACATATGGCCAGTGAAGTTCCTGGTTTTTACACTCGCTACTTGGCAACTGTAAAAGGTGAAACAGGAGTTGCTGTAACTTTTTCTGTTTCAAAAGATCATTATAGCTCTTACCAAAGTGTTTTTGATAAAGTGATTGAATCTATGCGTGTCTTTGATCCAGTTGGAAGAAAAGGGGCAAAAGAGTTCAAACTTCGTGACCGAAAAGGGCAGGGGGGATTACTGGAAGATCTTCCTATCGGTGATATTATGACTGGTGTCCAAGATACTGGAGGAAGAAAAGCTCAAAAGAAAACTTCTGGTGCAGGAGATATGATTTTTTATCTATTACTGGCCTTAGGGGTTGGTGGTTTTCTAGCCTATAAAAGATTTAAGAAATAAATCTATTGTTAGCAATCTTAAATCAGTCAAGTGACAGAGTCTGTACAATATTGTTCTTAGGGATACCAGCTCCCTACAAAGATTGTGATTTTGGGCCCTTATAAGGCTCTAAGCAACATCCTCGTCATCATTTTCAGGAACTTCATCTAAGTCATGATCTTGCGACTCTTGTTTTCGATTTTTATATTTATAAAAACCAAACCCTCCACCAGCAAGTAATAATAAAAGAATGAAAAATGAATGATCAGACTTCTTAGGAGGTGCTGATCTTTGAGCAACTGTTGGAAACTCACTAAATTCACCAAGAATTGCATCTTGAGCATTTCCATTTAAACGATAATTTTTTCCCGAGCGATACTTTGAAAAAAGCTTCATACTATTAAGCATTTTCTCTAAGAGATCTTTGTATTGATTATACTTATGGCTTACTACTGAAAATGAAACGGCGACACCAATATCTTTTTTAGTTGTGGCCACATAACGAGTATAAAACCCAGGGATCTCACTGGCCAAATGAAGTGAGTCAACCCATTTCTGATTATTAATTTTTCTATCTCTCACAAATTTAGGATCACTTACCTGAGTACTTTTATTAGGAAGTTTATAAGTTCTTCTATTTTTTAAATGAAGTTTATATTTTTCTAATGTATCTCTGCCATCTCGTTTTTTACTGGTCATAACAACAGTAGCTTCTTTTTTTCTCATTTTATTAGATGAAGAACAGATCCATTCAGATTGATTGGAAAAACAACTCCATCCAGTGGGTAATTCAAATTCAATAAATTCATTTGAGAATTTTTTGGTTAGTCCCAAAGAGGGTATTAAAAAAAGAATAAAAACAAAGGTTTTCATAGACCACTGTTCGGAGGATTTGCAGCATCATTTGAGCCCTGGCCTGCAGGTTTTCTGATATAAATAATCGGGTAAACCACTCTTATATAACCATTACTCATGTTTTGAAAAATTGTATTCCCAACATCACTTTGAGCAGCAGCAGCCTCTGCAGCAGCTTGAATTAATTGTCCCTCTGTAGAGTTAGGATCAACTCCGCCATTAGGATTTAAAAAATTGGCCCCAAGACCACCAAACGATCCATTATTTCGGCTTTGAGTATTATTGCCAAAAACTTCACCCTGAGTTGCTGCACCTGTAACATCTGTTACTTCTTGTTCAGCTTCAGCTTCTTCTTCTGCTGATTGAGCACTGCCTTGGCTAAGTGAGCTTAATTGAGGAGAGCTTCCACTACTCGTTCCACTCGAAGAACCATCACTACTAAGACCTGTGCCAGAGGTACTTGTTCCACTACCACTGGAGCCGCCGCCTGATCCGCCGCCATTACCAGTTGTACAGTCAGGATCAGTTGTATCCGCAGGATCCGCACATATACCATCAAGGCCTGCACAATCAGGGTCGTTTGTATCTGTTGGATCTGCACAGACTCCATCACTACCATCCCCACAACTTGGATCATTTGTACCTGGTACACAGGCCGTTGGATCTGGATCACAATTACTATCAACACTAGGGTCACATGAAGGAGATGCTAAAAAGGCATCACGTTTTGCTGTTAAACAAGGAATCACTGCAGTCTCTCTAAGAGCAGCAGACTGAAGATAAAATGCTTGAACTTCTTGAACAACATCTTTGATTGCCTCGATATAATTAAATTTACTTTGTCCTGGATTTTCACAAGAGGCACCAACACCCCAACCAGCAACAGTTCTAGTGGCAACGCCTGCAAGGTCCCCTAAGAGATCAACATCCTCAGAAGTATAACCTCCAAGTCCATTTTCATGACGTCTATCTGTTTGAAGATTGATAAGAGCATCTGGCAAAGTTAATGTTTGGGTTGTTGAAACAACTCCAATTGGCTGAGCTGCATAAGCTGCAAGGTCAGTTTTGATTTTTTCAAAAACACTATCAATACTTCCAGGATTTGAAATATTTTTCTTACCGGAAATACTCGCTGGCCCTATGCCTGATCCTGCAGGGTAGGCTGGATCCATAATACATGAGCCAGGAAAAGCTGTGGGTTTTTCAATTTGTCTTAAGTATTCTTCCATATTGGAATTTGTGGCACCACCACCCATATTCCAAATAAGCTTTGAACATTTTTTATGGTTTTTTCCTTTAAGAAATGGAATTGACCATTCACCACATTTATTTTTCTTGAACCATTTTTTCTTTTTCCATTTAAAACTTCTGATACCTTCGGCCACAGCATCTAATGGATCTTTTATAGCAGCATAAGCTTCACCACGGGCCTTATCACGCTCTAGCATGGCCTGGTTTTCTTGAATAAAAAATTCAAAGGCCAAGTATTCATCAACACCAGATGGCACAGTGGATGTTCCAAGGTCAGCAATCCCAATATTTTGAGTAGCGATATCTTCATAGTTTTGAAGAATGCCATTAAGCTTTTCCATATAAGCTTTTTTGGTATCTACTCTTTTGGTTTTGAAAATATTTGCAGCGCCCTTCATAGCAGAAAGCTGTCCGTAATAATCATAAGTCGCAGCAGTACCAAAGACATACTCAAAGGCCAAAAGAACTCTTTCATTAAGCTCAAATCTTTTTAATGCTGCTTGGTTAATCTGAGGTGAGCACGTATTTGGATCCATACTAAATCCGAGAGGAATATTGGCTGCACCTACATAAGAAAGATCATGACATTTATAATAAGTACTTCCATCATCAGAGTCAGTGTATTGGGCCTTTGTTAAACTGCCACAACAATTAACTGTTCCGTCATCAAATGAAGTATCTTCAGGCATACAGTTTGAGCATTTATAAAACTCTTCACAAACATTTAAATTACATGCCCCTGAGCAACATTCAGATCCGTTGTTACATGAATTCCCTGCAGTTAAACAGGCATTTTGTCCAGCTGATTGATTTTGATCAAATTCAACACAGAGATTTCCAGGCAAACATTGATTATTCGTTTTAAGAGGGTCACACCAAATATTAGATCCCACTGCTTGAGTGAGTTGGTTAATTCTTGCTCTATCAGGAAGATCTGGAGCAGTGGTTATTCCTTCATAAAATTTTTTACCGTCTAAAAGATTTTTAAAACTCATCATATGAAGTGGCTCAATTAAGATATCGGCCATAATACGGGCAAGGTCTCTTGTGGGAAGAGGTCTTATATCAGAAGGCTCGCTCATATAAAGATCTGCTGATCCTCCGGTAAGTGCTTCTTTAGCAGATTGCAAGAGGTCTTTGATTTCATTAATTTGAGTTTCATTGGGAGTAGCTGCATCAGTGCTTTGATCTACTAATCTCCATTCATCTAATTTTGTTTGCAGATTTTTAATACGAACATCCGTTGCATCACCGTTGTAACGATAGCATGTCAGGTAATCATCATTTGTTGAATCAGCGGATTCACATTGGTAAGCAGAAGTGGCAAAACTCAAACCACTAAAACTTATAAGTAAAGCAATGAGGGTAGGTCTTAAAAACCTGCTCATTATTTCACCTGCTCATAATTATGAAGACGATTGTTTTTTAAGGCCGAAGAATATTGTTTAGAAATTCTTTGAAATAAATTTCCACTGGCCCCACCAACTGAGGCAGGATTTCTGCCGTTAAAATTCATAATTCCATTACGGATACTATTTTTTTTCTTGAAAACATTTGCAAGGTCTTTATTAGAGCTACCACCTCTTGATCTAAAAAGTGCGCCGCCACTACCGCCGCCTCCGCTAGCGCCAACATCACTAATACGACTTGGGGCACTTCCACTTTGTTGTTCAAAATCTTTAGCGCTTACTCCTCCTGAAGCTGCTCCACCGCCACCGGCTCCACCGCCAGCGCCGCCGCCTTCACCTGATCCAGTTCCTCCAAGTCCAGGACGTGCACCTGAAGCAAGCTGACCTCTTACAGATCCATTAAGCTCATCTTCAAATTCTAAGATCGCCTCACCTGCAAGTGCACCATCTCCAGTATCACCAATAGGGACGTCATCAAATTCATCATCTGGGTTATTTGGATTTGTAATAGATGGAACAGTATTCGTTGTTGTATTTGGATTAAACCCAACCCCTGGAGGAAGTCCCCCTGAAGCACAGGCCGGTAAATTTGGATTCACCTGACATTGATTCATTAAAAGATTCGGATCAAACCCACCATTAGCAAGTTCATCTTCTCTTCTTTGATTAAGAGCATCGATATTATCACCTAAATCATTTGAAAACTTATTTGAAAGAGCAGCTTGCAATCCTGCCATAGCAGTTTCCATTCCTGATTGGTACATTCTTCCTTTAAGCTGGTTCAAAATACCAGCGTTTGCAAATATGACTCCTCCGTACCGAGATAGGGCTATTTCACAAGGAGTAGCGGAGCTATTCCCAACACCAAGATCAATAACATCTGCTATTTGAAACTTAGTTGCAATTATCTCAGCAAGTTCTTTAGACTGACTTTGTTCTTTACAAAAAGTTCTTGCATCAAAAATAGATGGATAAGTCTTTACTCTTGAAATTAATGTTCCAAACTCTGCTGCACTTACAGCTGCATTCTGTAGCTGATGCTGTGTTTGTTTATCGATGCTTCTCTTCATGGCCTCTTGAGAGTTTGTCGTACTATTTCCAAGAGCAACTGATTCAGTTAAATCGGCTTGGATATCAAGTTGATTATATTGTTGATCAACCTGTTGGAACATATTAAGACCTTGTTTACCTAATGCAAAATTATCCACTAATTGAGTGAGAGA
>CAYGJN010000064.1:0-9333 GCA_964350135.1 uncultured Bacteriovoracaceae bacterium
GCCCTCTATTTAAAAGATAAGTAAGTTCCTAAATCAATGGTCGTAATTGGTGGTGGTGTAATTGGCCTAGAGATGGGATCAGTCTTTATGAGACTCGGAACTAAAGTTACAGTTGTAGAATTTGCACCAAGTATAATTCCTACGATGGATGCATCTCTTGGAAAAGAGATGATGAAAGTTCTTAAAAAACAAGGAATGGAGTTTAATCTTGAAACTGCTGTTCAAAAAGTTGAGAACACTGGTGATAAAACAATTGTTACGGCAAAAGCAAAAGACGGTTCAGAAGTTAAAATTGAAGCTGAATATACTTTAGTTTCTGTGGGCAGAAGACCTTATACTGATGGGTTAAACCTTGAGGCTGCAGGAGTCAAATTAACAGACCGCGGACAAATTGAAACTAATGATCATCTACAAACAAATATTTCTCATATCTATGCATTAGGGGATGTTGTAAAAGGTGCCATGCTTGCACATAAAGCGGAAGAGGAAGGAGTTTATGTTGCTGAACTTCTAGCAGGTCAAAAACCACATATAAATTATAATCTTATCCCAGGTGTTGTTTATACATGGCCTGAGATTGCTGCCGTTGGAAAAACTGAAGAAGAGCTTAAGTCTGCTGGAGTTAAGTATAATAAAGGGCAGTTTCCCTTTAAAGCATCAGGTAGAGCTAAAGCAAGTGAGGAGTCTGATGGATTTATAAAAGTTCTTTCAGATTCAGCAACTGATGAAATACTAGGTGTTCATATGATTGGTCCAAGGGCCGCTGATATGATTGCTGAAGCAGTTGTGGCCATGGAGTTTAAAGCGAGTGCTGAGGATATTGGAAGAATTTGTCATCCCCATCCAACTTATACTGAGTCTTTAAAAGAAGCGGCCCTTGATGCAACAGCAAAAAGGGCCTTACATATTTAGTATTAGTCGATATCTAGTTGAGCTGTCGCAAAATATGTGATTATTTTTTCATCTTCAGAATAGTCTAGTCTTACGTTATATCCATTTTTTGCACTGGCTATAACAAGATCTACTTTATTTTTTTCAGATGTTACAGAGTCATCCATTTCAAGAGAGTTAAGGGTAATTGAACCATTTAGATTTCCCACAAGTTTTTCATCCTGATAAATATTTTCTTCTCTAACCTCAAGACCTGATACAAACAAAGTTTTAATATTTATATTACAAATAACGACTATCGCAATACTGAGTTTGTTTTTATGAGCAATTCTTCGATGATCTAAAACAGTTACTAAATTCTCAATATCTCCAAGAGTATGACATTTTTCAATTTGAGCTCCATTAATACTCTCTGCTACATCGTAAGATGAATAAAGCTCTATTTTATCGGCTGCTTGTGCGAAAGATAAAAAAGAGAAAAGGAAACTAATTAATAAAAACTTCATCAAAAACTCCTATTTAACAAAAACATTTATACTTTGCAGAAAATGAGATGTATTTTTTGTCCTTGCAAAAATCACAATTTTTTCAACACATTTAGCTTTACTCCACTCAAAAACCTTAGGTATTCGATTTAGGCTGTAATTTAAAATACTTTTACCTATTGTCCCGTCAGCAAAATGAATTTCAACACGTTTTAAAACTAATCCACTATGTGCAGATGAGATCCCTGAACGAACAAGTTTAACTTTAGTAAGCTCACCATAAGCACAACCAACATTAACAATCTGTGAATCAACTCTTCTTTTAGAGAATCTTTGAGTCAAATCAACATGGTCAAAAGCAAAAAGAGTTGAACTAAGTAATAACAACAAAATAAGCTTCATTTATATCTCCCTTTATAACTGCCTGGAATCTACATATATATAGGCCAGGAGTCCAGATGAGAGTGCTGCCATGAAAAAATGGCAATATCGCTCTTTTTTTCTCCAAAAAACTATCGTAATTTCAGACACTTATGCTCTTTTTAGGGTAATACTAAACCCCACCTTACAATGAATTATCACTGTAACTAATGAGGTATCTAATGATTAAGTTTGTCTTTGCTATATGTTTGGCCCTTGGAACTCTTTTTATTGGAGCAAAGGCAGATGATAACCCCGTAGATCTGATCTCAATTTATGAGGAATCCAGCGAGACCTATGAGGACCTAGATTCTGATAAGGACTGGGCCGAGATAGAAGTTGCAGTAGAACAAGAGCAATCATAGTTTTTCATCTGGTCCAAAGAGTAGTGACCATCTGAAAAGATATTATAAAAAGGCTTTCGAATGAAGGCCTTTTTTTTTAGAATTCACTAGAATTAGTTTTAATAAAATTAATCATTGCCTGAACTTGCAGCTCAATAGATTTCTTTTTACCTTCAGGAGAAAAACTTGGGTCATTTTTTTTCATTTCTTTGCAATAACTAGTCGTCATCATTAAGGCCCAATGTACTACATAAGTAAAAATCCCTCTTACTGCCCATATAAGTGCTGTTTCAGGAGTATTAGAGGGAAGCTCTGCTTTAAGTTTTAAATAAATTGCCTGCCCACCTGGAGGGCCGAAATTATTCTCACTAGTTTGCTGAAAATCCTCAGGCATCGTAAGTGAATCATTTAACATCATTTTAAAAGTATTGGTAACACTCGAACCATTTTCCATCATATGCTCAAAAATTAGCCAAGCTAGCTCAGCAGTATTTTTAGCCTCTTTAGATAGTTGTTCGATTCCATCATTTAAAAGATTATATGAAAATTTATATGTTTCCCAATAAAGAGCTTCTTTATTATTAAAATGATAGTTAATGGCAGCAATATTAACTCCAGCTTCATTAGCAATATCTCTTACACTTGTTCCGTAAAACCCTTCTTTTGAAAAAAGATCATGAGCTTGCATAAGAATTTTCTCTTTTGTGTCTGAAGCTCTTTTCATACTAATGCCTCATTTGTTGATTCATTGTTCTTATGACGACTAAAAATTCTTTGCAACAAAGCCGAGTAATCTTCCAGTATGGCATAAGCACAAGGAACCCACACTAAAGTTAAAATCGTTCCTGATGTCAAACCCCATGCCATAGCAAGAGTCATTGGCACAAGTAAAGCATCAGATCCCCCGATGCCATATGCAGTAGGGAGAAGACCACTAATAGTAGTAAGAGAAGTTACAAGAACAGCTTTTAGTCTAATACCGCTGGCCTTAGCAAGTATTTCAGCAAGAGGAAGCTTACCTTCTTCTTTCATATCATCAATAAAAGTTAAAAGAACAATTCCTGAATTAACAATAATTCCACCAAGCCCAATCACACCAATCAGGGCAAGAAAACTAATAGGTCTATTATGCAAAAAGAAAGCAATTGAGAAACCAACTAATCCAAGAGGGATTGTTGTCATTATAATCACAGGTCTTAAATAAGATTTAAAAAGAAAAACCAGAAGAGCAAAAATACCAATCAAAGAGAGTACTAAGGCATTCCAAAGACTTTCCATGGATTCCTTAGTACTTTCTTCTTCACCGCCGAATACAAGAGAAACATCACCATACTCTTTTTGAAGAGTGGCAAATTGATCTTTTACCACTTGGTTAGCAGTAATTGAGTTTATAATCTCACTCTCAATTTGAGCAGTGACTGTCTTGGCCCTTTTAAAATCATATCTTTTTATATAGCTCGTCCCATTAGACTGCCTAAAACTTGCAAGACTTCCTAATGGAATAAGGTTGCCTCTATTATCCATTATCTTAACTTTTCTAAGGTCCTCAATATTTTTTCGCGCAGGTTGATCAAAACGGACAAAAATATCAACCTCTTTATTATCAAGATTAACACTTTCGACAATCTGACCAGAGACAGCTGTTCTAATTGCATTACCAATTCGATTCACACTCAGACCAAGTCTATCGGCCTTTTCGTAATTGATTTCTACGAAGACTTCATCATCACCAACAACATCATTGACTTGAACATTAATAACACCAGGGGTTGCCTTTAGTTTTGATGTAATATTATTAATAACACTATCTAAACTTTTGGTATTATTTGAACGAAAAGTAGCATTAACGGCTTCTCCAACCGGTGGCCCATTTACGGCTGCTTCATATGAGATATCTTTTAAGTAGTCTGGTTTAATTTTTCTTAATTCATGCAAGAACTCAGTTGAAGGAATATTATATTTTGCAAAATCATCGACATAAAGAATAATCATCCCAACATTATTTCCATCTTTACCTTTAGGGTCATTAAGCTGGACCTGGCTAACTCCTGCTCGTGCAACCATATGATTAATATGACTACCAAAATTCTCTTTAATTTCTTTTGCTAGTCTCCCTACCAATCTATCTGTTTCTTCTACGCGAGTCCCTTTAGTCGCTTCAACTCGTACAATATAGAGTTCTGTTTCATCAGGCGGAAAAAGCATAAACTTATTGGCAACTGTCATCATAAAAATTGAACCAAAAAACATGATCCCAAATGCTACAAAAACTAAATATCTTCTTCGGATCATGACATGCATAAAGTTTTCAAATTTCTTTGTGAATTTATCAAACCAATCTTTTTTCAACTCTCCATCTTTATGAGTCGTTCCACCTACTTTAACTAACCTCATAGGCAAAAAGAAAAAACTTTCTATAAGACTAACCAATAAAGAAATTGTTACAACAATTGGAATCCATTTAATAAATTGTCCCATTATTCCTTTTGTTACAAGCATTGGAAGAAATGCTGCAATTGTAGTAAAGGCTGTTGATGTAATTGGAAGCCAAAGTTTATCTACAGAGACAAGTGCAGCCTCCATCTTATCAAGTCCCTCTCGTCTTAAGCGGTTATAATTTTCACTAATAACTACGCTATTATCAACAAGCATTCCAAGAGCAATCACAAGGGCAAGGATAGTTATTGCATTTAAATTCATACCAAATGGAGGCATAAATCCAATTGTGGCCATCACGGCAAGGGGCAAAGACAAGGAAGCGACAATGCCAATTCTTCCAGGAAGAAAAATCAAGAGAAAAACGACAACTAAAACTAAACCTGAAAGAGCATTAGATGAAAGAATATCTAATTTTTTCTTAACCTTTAGAGCTTCATTATTATAAACAGCAAATTCATATTCTCCTTTATACCTTTTTTTAAAGATAGCAAGTTTTTCATCTATTTCATGAACAAGCTCAATTGTGTCAGCTCCACCTTTTTTAGTCACAACAAGAAGAGTTGCATCTTCTCCGTTATAATTTGTAAGAACACGAGGCTCCTCTTCAGAGTCTTCAACTGTAGCTACATCTTTTAAATAAATTGTATTACCTGAAAAATTTGATCTCACCACAATATTTTCAAGATCTTCTTTTGATTCCACTTTACCATCAACTCTTACAAGAGTTTGAGTATCAGTCTCTTGTAAATTACCCGCTGGTATATTTTTATTTCTCGATGTGATTTGATCAGTTACTTCATTAATACCAATATGATTTTCTTCAAGTTTTTTATTATTAAGCCTAATTTGAAAACGTCTCTTTTTGAAACCAACTTCTCTTACATTTAATACTTTCTTACTATCCTCAATCTCTTCTTTTAAAAGATCCGCCAGCAGGTCTCTTTTTCTATCTTTATTACTACCAACAATAGCAAGTTCTATAACAGGGAATTCTTCTGATTTAATTTCTGTAAACTTAGGTTGATTCTCAAGATCAATAGGTAACCCTGTTGCACGGTCTACTGCTCTTTGAAGTTCTGCCATAACAATTTTCACATCAATATTGTCTAAATCAGCTCTTACAAAAATAGTGCTTAGCCCTGGCTGTGATGTTGACTTAACATCTTTAATACCACTGACTGTTCTTATTTCATCCTCAATAGGCTTAGTGATTTTTGTTTCAATATCCTCTGCACTTGCCCCTTTATAAGATGTTGAAATAGTGGCCATTGCAAAATTTACTGTTGGATATGATTCTGCATTAAGTCTGCTTAACCCCATTGCTCCAAAAATGGCCATCATGATTGATAATACGATAGTGAGCTTGTAATTTTGAATAAAAAACTTTGCTAAATTTCTCATGCTGATACCTTATTTAAGCTACATGGTGTTTCAGTGAATACTTTAAAATAATCAAGAATTGTATGAATAACTAAAAGCTTAGCCTGTATTTGAGAAAGATTACTTTGCAATAGCAAATCCTGATCATGAATTAAGTCATTTAATGAAATTCTGGCCTGGCGATATTTTTTCTGTGACACTTTTAAGCTTGTCTCAAGCATAGTGCCTGTTCTTTTTTGATCTGCGACAACGGCCCTAAGCAGGTCAATCGTTTTTAGAATCTGACTATGATTGCCTTCCATTTGTAAAAGATATCTCTGCCTTACTGCCAAATATCTTTTCTTGTCTAAAACTTCATTTATATTTTGAGACTTTGTTTTTTTCCCATCTAAAGGTATTGAAACAGAAAGAGTTAGTGCAGTTCCAGTTCTTTTATCACTTCTCATATCATCATAAGAGTTTGAATATCCCTCCCCAACTCCTGATGTTTGAAACTCTCCACTTAAACTAATTGTTGGATCATTATACTTACCCGTTACTTTTTGAGTTTGGGCATAAGACTTTTTAAGAAGATCTAGTACTTCATCAAATAATGTATAATCCCATGGAACTTTGTCTTTACTTTTAATAGCCTCAGAACAAGAAAGAACATCAGTAATTGTCTTATTCATATCATAAGGTGCTAGTGAAATCTCTTTAGAGTTAAGGCTTGGCATTTGCTCTCGTAAGCGCTGGTATAAAAGCTCTTTATCGTACTCCAATCTTTTAATGGCCGAAGATCTTTGAGAAAGCTGAGCTTCCATTCTTGCAACATCTCCAAGATCTGCAATATTGCTTTTTCTTCGTGCCTTAATATCTTCAAGTTGCTTTTTGGTAATTTTAAAAAGGGTTCTTGAAACTTTTAATGATTCATTATTTGCAACGAGTGACCAATAGATCTGTCTCAAATTATTTATATAACTTTTGGCTGCTATTTCTTTTTCATACTTTGCTCTTTGATCATTTATCTTAAGTCCTTTTAAATTGGCCCTAGAAAGAGAGCCAAAAATATCTTGCCAAAGATCCATGGTCACAGAGAGGTTCAGTCCTGTACGACTTTTATTATCAATTGATCCCGTTGTTGTTGAGTAGTTTTCTGTAAAGCCTGAAGCTGTAACACTCGTGCCAAATTTAGTGGTCTTAGTAAGTCCCAAAGAAGCTGTTTTAGTTGGACCATAGACTGGGATAAAGCTTGCGAGCCCTTTTTCTGAACTATTTTGATAGTAGCCAGTTCCTGTAAATGCTAAATTAAAATTATCTTCATACTGCCTGCGACTTAACTCTTGAGTAAGTTGAGCGGATTCAATATCATGAATCTGTCGCCCCTCGCTTTTAGCAAGCTCTATAATGCTTCTATCATCAATTCGAATAATCTCAGCAGTAAGGCTTAATGGAATAAATAGTAATAATATCAATAACTTCATAAGGTCCTCTTATTCAAACGTTCGTTTTATTTCAAACAGGTGTTTAACTTAGAGGAATTTCTTTAAAAACTCAATAACTTTTCAAAAATGAATTTTATGTCTAATCAAAAAGATAGTGACCCACCCTCTCAAGAAGAAGGTAGGTCATATAATTTAGCCAAGATGAGGCAAAATATAAAGCATTAGAAGTGCTATAAAAGTTGGAAAAAGAGCTGCTTTTAAAAGCCCAAGAGGATTAATTCCATCTTTTCCAAAAGAGGCTTTTAAAATCCCAAATCCTGCAGGGTTTGGAGCATTAGCTATTACCGTTAAACCACCACCAGCAACTGCACCGGCCACTAAGTAGTATTTCTTAACTTCACTAAGTTCAACCAAAGACCCAAGATATGTAAGAGCTGCATTATCAGTAATACCCGTTAAGGCAGTTGCTCCTAAATAAAGAGGAATCTCACCAAGTGAGTTTAACACTCCTTGTAACCACCAAGCTTGTTGAGAACCTAGAGTTACAAGTCCACCTAGGAAAAACCCAACTAAGAGACTTTCTTTTAATTTTAACTGATCTTGAAACTCTTGAGTTACAACAGCAAAGCCTAAAAAGAATAGAAATAATCCTAGAAAGAAAACCATATGGTGAGCTGTATAAACAACTAAGGCCAAAAAGATTAAATGAATTAATGTCACCCATAAAGGAATCTTTGTTCCTGTAGGAGCATTTATTTTTAAGTCTCCCGAAAGCTCTTTTTTGAACATAAAGCAAATTGCTAATGTAGAGATAACACATGCAATCGCTGATTTATATCCAAAATGAGTCATCATAAAAGACATTCCCCAATGCCATTTTGATGCCACCATAAGTACTGGCGGAGCTGCAAAATGAGTAAGAGTCCCTCCTATAGAGATATTTACAAATAAAAGCCCAAGAGTGGCGTACTTAAATTTCTGAGAAGTATCTTCACCATAAAATGAATCTAATAAGATTAATGCAGTTACTGTCATAGCTGCAGGTTCAGTTATAAATGAACCTAGTAAAGGTCCAATAACCAAACAAGAAAAATAAAATGCCATCTTCTTTGGCAAAGGTATTAATCCTGAGAATTTCAAAATGATGGATTTTGCTAGCTCAATTACAGGCTTAGTTCCGGCCATACACATAATCACAAAGACAAATGCAGGTTCTGTAAAGTTAAGTCCTTCAAGAAAATGGATAGCACCGCCTATGACTTTATGTGAATCATCATAAACAACAAAGCCATTTGTTACTGAATAAAAACCCAGAAAAACTGCAGCCCAAATTCCAAAAACCGCTTCCACTTCTCCTAAGAAATGAAATACGTTTTCTCCAACCGAACCCTCTGGGTACTGATGAGCAAGATGCTCAAATTTAGAAACTAAAAAAGTGTGGATTACGGCCAATGCAAATAGAATTGTCCCCACAAGTTGAGTTGTCGTCGGATCCATGATCTTCCCCTGTTAAGTTTTGGTATAACAAAATTGTAACATAAAGAAATTTATAGAAATCAAAATAAATTGTTGGGTAAAAGCAACCTATCGGCCGAGCATTTCTATCAGGTTAAAAAAGACTTATTCTTTCCCTATTGAGGCAACTGGACAACAGTCCATCTGTTCTTGGCAAAGTTCAATCTCTATAGGAGTTGTTGGTTGTTTTTTGACATAGGCATTACCATCTTCATCTTCAGCGTAAAATTCAGGGGCACCAGCATAACAAACATTGCATGCGATACAACCTTCACCATTACTGTCATTGGGATCCGTGCAAAAGAACATGCCCGGAACATTTTTTGGATGTTTTAAATCTTTATTGGCCAATTTTTCTCCCGTTTTGAGAGGATCATTCTATTACAAAAAACCTTAAAAGTTCATATATCACCGGTCGCGTTGCGAGATGCAAGT
>CAYGJN010000064.1:9343-15954 GCA_964350135.1 uncultured Bacteriovoracaceae bacterium
CCCTAGCTATGAGATAAAGAATTTTTGAAACAATAATGAGGAGAGCTATGACTGCACTGAGTCAGGCCATTGAAGCTAAGATTAAACTTTGGTCAACCCATCAGGCCATCGATCAAGCAGACCGTACGGCCATTGAAGAACTTGTTAATTCTAACTCTACAGAATTAGAAGATGCCTTTTATAAAGATCTTGAGTTTGGGACTGGCGGTATCCGAGGAGTTTTGGGTCTTGGCCCCAACAGGATGAATAAATATAATATTCAAAGAGCAACTCAAGCTTTTGCAAATGCATTAACTGAATCATTTCAAGACAATATAAAAATGGTTATTGGATATGACTCTAGAAGATTCTCAAAAGAGTTTGCACAATATGCATCTCAAGTTTTAGCAGCCAACGGGATTAAAGTTTTTCTCTTTGATCATATTACACCGACGCCAGTTCTTTCTTATGGGGTTCGTTACTTTAATGCTCAAGGTGGCATTATGATTACTGCAAGCCATAACCCTAGAGAGTATAATGGTTATAAAGCCTATTGGGCCGATGGTTGCCAGGTAACTCCTCCAAACGATCAAAGAATTATTAACGAATACCAAAAGCTTCAAGATTTTTCACAAATTAAAATAATTGATTTCCAAACAGCTCTTGGAGACAAGCTTATAGAGTATATAGATTCAGAATGTGAAAACAAATATTACAAAATGATCCTAGATCAATCCTTAAACCCTGAATTATGTAAGACCAAAGGAAAAAATATTAAAATTGCCTTTACTCCCCTTCATGGGACAGGAGGCCTACCTATTAAACGTGCACTTGAACAACTTGGCATTACTGATACTTGCTATGTTGCCTCTCAGTTTCAACCAGATGGAGACTTTCCAACTGTAAGTCCTCCTAACCCGGAAGAGCCTGAGGCTATGAAAGAAGTCATTAAGCTTATGCATCGGGAAAGCTGTGACCTTGCTATGGCAACGGATCCCGATACAGATAGAGTAGGACTTGTAGTCAATCATAAAGACAGAGATGTTTTTCTAACAGGAAATCAGATTGGTCTTTTAATGCTCCATTATATTCTCAATCATAAAAAAGACCTTGGGAAAAACCCTCTTTTTATTAAAACTATTGTGACATCTGATCTTCAAGAGCAACTAGCAAAGAAATTTAATGTAAAAGTTGAAAATACTTTAACTGGTTTTAAGTGGATTTGTGGAATGCTTAAAGATTATGAAGATAAAAATAAACCTTTTGATTTTGTTTTTGCAACAGAGGAATCTTTTGGATACCTCACTCATACACAGGCCCGTGACAAGGACGCAGTAAACTCTTGTGCATTATGTGCAGAGATTGCTCTTTACTATAAGGAGAAGGGACTAAACCTGGTTGAAGCACTTAACGAAATTTATCTTGAGCATGGATATTCTTACGAGAAAAATATTTCAATAAATTATCTTGGTAAATCTGGTGCAGAGAAAATTCAAAGAATCATGACTTATTTTCGTGAGTCGGATAGTCCTTTTGAAGATGTTGAAAAAGTTAAAGATTATCAATCATCAACTATTAAAAGCTTTAAAGATAACTCAACTGAAAACTTTGATTTTACAAAAAGTAACGTCTTAGGATTTTATTTTAAAAATGGTGATAAATTATATCTTCGCCCTTCTGGGACTGAGCCAAAAATTAAATTTTATATAATGATTCAAGTAAATGAAAATATTGACCTTCATGGAAGAAAAAACATTGCCCTTGAGCGAGCAAGTTCCCTTGAAATCAATATTAGAAAAATGTGTGATTCTATATGAACGATTTAGCGATTTGCCTTGTTAGTGGAGGCATGGATTCATTGGTTACTGCTGCCATAGCAAACGAAGATTATAAAAACTTAGCCTTTCTCCATTTAAACTATGGACAAAATACTGAGAAAAAAGAATTAGAATCTTTTAATCAAATTGCTGACTTTTATAATGTACCAGTTCAAAGAAGAAAAGTTTTCGATATCACTTTTCTTAAACAAATAGGTGGCTCTTCTTTAACAGACGATGAAATCGAGGTAAAAAAATATAAAGGTGACTCCGATGAGATACCTGATAGCTATGTTCCCTTTAGAAATACTCATATTATATCTATGGCCGTGTCCTGGGCCGAAGTTATTGGAGCAAGCAAAATTTTTATAGGTGCAGTTGAAGAAGACTCCTCTGGTTACCCTGATTGTAGGCCAAGCTATTATAAGGCCCTGAATAACCTTATTAAAGAAGGGACTAAAGAAGGAATTATAGAGGTAATTACTCCTGTTATTCATATGAAAAAACATGAAATAGTAAAAAAGGCAGTTACCCTTAAAGCACCCATTGAGCTTAGTTGGTCTTGCTATGAAAGAAACGATATTGCCTGTGGTGTTTGTGATTCCTGTGCTCTTAGACTAAGAGGTTTTCAGCAAGCACAAATTATAGACCCTATAGAGTATGATAAACGACCTGATTATTTATAAATGGAATCTTAAAGCACCTTACATTGCATCATAGTGGTGCAGTCTGACACCAAAAACTTTCTATCATATTAATTCCTGGTATTAGCTACTTGGCCTAAAAATTGCTTGTTTAAAAGTGGAATTGTGTAAATGGTGTTTAAAATGAACCAAGTATTTATAGTTTTATTCTTTTTACTAGCAGGTCTTGGATTAGGCCTTTGGTTTATATTTCCAAAAAATGAAAAAAAACCTAAGACTAAATAAACTCATGGAGCTTTTTGATAAGCTCATTAACAGAATTTAAATTATATTCTTGTAACTTTTTATCAAGACCATCTTTAATATCGTGTAAAAATTTTGGCCCTTGATAGATAAAGGAAGTATATACCTGAACGGCACTTCCCCCTTCACACCAATAATCAAATATTTCATCAAAGCTTGAAAACCCACCAACTCCAATAAGACTCAGATCAGTTGCTTTCAACTCTCTCGCTAAATAGTTCCTCACCTCTTTTCCCTTTGAATAAAGAAGCTTCCCTGAGACTCCCCCTGGTCCAAAATTTTCAATTATTGTCGTGTTGGTTGCAATAATACCAGCAAGTGTTTTCTTTTTTGCCACAGTGATAATTTCATCAATTTGATTTTCATCAATATCTGGAGAGATTTTTACAAACAAAGGACAAGGTCTATTTTCACGAGCATCATCAAGATAATTTAAAATCTCAAGCAATGCATCTTTTTGCTGAAGCTTTCGCAAGTTTAATGTATTTGGAGAAGAGATATTAATAACCAGGTAGTCACTCACGCTCGCAAATTTCTCATAAAGTGCTAAATAGTCTTCTTTGGCCTTAGACTCTAGAGTATTTTTGTTCTTTCCTAGATTTACACCTAGCACGCAGTTTGCATCAGTATGAACGATATTTTTAAAAACCTCATCCATACCTGCATTATTAAAACCCATTCTATTTCTTAAAGATTCTTCATCAATATATCGAAAAAGTCTTGGCTTGGGATTTCCTGATTGCATAAGAGGAGTAACAGTACCTACCTCTATAGCCCCAAAGCCTAATTCGGAAAAAAAGCTTATGGCCCTTGCATTTTTATCAAGACCAGCTGCTAGCGCCACAGGAAATGACCATTTAATTGATCCAATATCTAATTGATACTTTCTTGATGCTGGAATCTTTGTGCCTCTAAAGATTTTTGCTAGAGATGGATATTGAGAAGCATACTCAATTGTTAGCTCGTGAACCTTTTCAGGGTCCATATTGAAGGCAATATTTTTAAACAGATTATAGAAGTTCATTGAGTACAGATTATAAGATAAGTTCTTTTACACCGGCAATGTGCACTATATTAGTTATGAAAATATTTGAGTAAACTTGATTTGAAATAATCAATATAACTGAATGAAATCACCTTCAACAACTGATCCACCTGAGTGCAGTATTGAAATTGCTCCATCAGGTCCAAAATAATCTATAACTTCGAGAGTTCCTTTAACTTCACCTTGCGAAACACCTATAAGGGCCCCTGTTTCCGGATCATAAATTTCTGTACCTTCTGTTACTACCTTCATGATATCACCCACCTGAACTCCGGACTCTCTGCCTGCATTAAGATAAATTTTGGAACCGATAATTCTTGCGACCCTACCAGTCCATTCCATTTTCTTACTCGCAGCAAAGAGTTGAGGGATAACTTTTCTCGCCGCAACCTTAGCAGAATATCTTAACAGTTCTTGTCTGTATGAAAGAGCATCTTCTTTGTCGGCTACATAAAGTCTAAACGTTGAGTCATTAGCGTAGCCTCTAACAGTTTGGTTAAAAATCTCTCGATTTGAAGTCACATCAAAAACACGAAATTCAATATTAACTTCAGAGTAAGCCTTTGTGCTTCTCATAAGCCCAATCTCATCAGTCTTCTCTCTCACTCTTGCACTTACAATACGTCCATAGAGAACAAGGTTGATACCACTTAATTTTGCTTTTCTGGCCAATTGAGTTAGCTTAACTCCTCCGCCAGAATAAATTTCTTTAGATGCTCCAAAAATCTCTGCGCTGGCCTTGCTATCAACAGCAAACTCTCCAGTTCTTGATAATTCTTTTCTAAGCTCCTCAGTAACAGTAACACTTAAATCATGGCCTCCATGAGGAGACTCATTAAAAAGCGATAGGAGTGCAATTCTTTTTCTAATAAAAGAGACATCAGTCAAAGCTCGATTTTGAACCTTTCGACCGTCACTATGACGCCTTATAGGCTTACCAGCACAACCAATGATTAGCAGGGATATAAGAAAAGAAGTTAATAGAGTTCTCATTTTCCTTTTAATGCGATTCGAAGAGATAACTCTTCTTCCTCACCGTTTAACTCTATTATTTTATCATCCGTAAGGGCCTTTCCTTTAAGGGAAAGCAATATTTTCCTGAGATTTTCATTATTTCCACGAAATCGAACCAAAAGATTAGCAGAGTTGGCTTCAAGGCTTTTTAACTGAGTAGTTAACTGCAGTTTTATTCCTTCTTTTTTAATAACTTCCTGAGTTTTAAAAACATCTAAGATATTCTCTACTCCATGAATGGTAATGAGAGACTGGAATAGGTCTTGAGGCATGAGCTGGATCTTGCTAGTTAGTCCAGCAAACTTTGATGAAACTTGAGTAAATATATGACTGGCTACTTGAGAGCCTTTATTATTATTTACTTTACTACTTAATCTATATTCTTTTTCATCAATATCTTCAATCAATACAGGCACATTATAATTTAGATCATAAAGGGAAAGCTTTGCTGAAGATAAAAATGAGCTCCGCTCCAACTCCTTATTTTCTTCACCTGAATGGATCGTTATATCTGTCCTAAGCCATAAATTTCCCAGAACAGAACCTGATCCGTCTCTTTTCTTAACGGCCAGTTCTTCTTCGGTCATTCTAAAATGAGAAAGAATTCTGCTTTCAAGACTTGAGTCAACGACTATAACTTCATCAATTTTATCACCTAGGACTTCTTTTATTCTTTTAGTAAATGATTGATTCAAGGCATTTGTTAGTTCTGATTTTTCTTCAACGCCAAGCTTCTCCCAATCCCCCTCTGGGTAGGAGATATTAAAACTCCAAAATATATTTGGGATAAGACGGTCACTGCCATGTCTAAGAACATTAAAATAAAGTCTCTTTAACTTATTCCTATTTACCTTTCCTTCAATTTTAATAAATCGTATTAAGGGATTTTGAGAAGATCTTGTAACTTGAGTAACTTTATATGAGTCCAGAGTTTCAACAATATTTTCTAAATCTCTTTCAACTTGAAGTTTTTTCAATCGCCATTTTTTTGCATATTCATTTTTTTGATAACGAGTTTGTTTGGGGTCATCAACTTTGTATTTTTGCTTTAATTGATCTTGTACAGGAGTTAATCTTTCTTCCAATATCTTGTCGTACTTGGCCCAAAATTGTGATCCATCAAGCCCTAGCTCCTTCATCTCTTGAGTCAAAATATCTTTTGTGGCCAAATAAGTGAGATGTTTTTTAATAATGCTCAAGGAATCTTCTGCTTGTGCAAAGAATTTGGACTTTCCAGTTTTATACTGAGCAACTGAGTGAAATGATAGGGTAAGACAAAATAATATTCTTAAAATCATTCTAAAATCTTACCGCTTCCTCTAGCTTTCCAGCAACTATAAACTTCACACTATTGTCATTTAGAATCTCATTAATTCGTGCGGCCATCTGAGGTGATGGATTCACTAAAAACTCTTCACCTAATGGCAGTCTTGCTTTTCCTTCAGTCGTTTCAATAATCATGTGAATAGGCACACTGCCTCTATAGCTTAATAATACATTTTTTATTTTAGTTAGAGAGTGATCATTAATTTTCGCTGCATTAATATTCACTCGAACTCCAGTAACACTTTGCTCAGCTTTTTCTTTTAATTCACGAATCTTCATTGGAAAAAACTTTCGAGGAGTTTCATCAAGATTAACTTGTCCTTCCATAATCAAAGGCTCATCTGAGTTTAGAATTTCTTCATATTCAGCAAATGTTTTTGGAAAAACAATACATTCAATTTTTCCCTCAAGGTCTTCCAGAGTTGCAAAGACCATACGATCACCTTTTTTGGTATACAGCTCTTTTTTAGCAGACATCATACC
>CAYGJN010000065.1:0-15767 GCA_964350135.1 uncultured Bacteriovoracaceae bacterium
ACTTCACACCGTGTGATTCAAGTTCTCTAACGACACTGGCATGCTTTGATTTTAAAAGATTAATCATTTCATTAGCTTCAAAGATAAACTCATCTTCAATTATTTGTTGATACTTATGAGGAATCTTCGTCCAGACTTCTGTTGAGATATAAACCCCGCAGGTACCAAGAAAATGGTTTGTCATAGCAACATTTTTCTTTCCAGTCTCATAAACTTTTGTACTAATATTTGTAAACTCTGAGCCCTCTAACCCATCAACAACACCTTGTTGAACAGCGCTGAAAGTCTCCCCCCAAGGAAGAGGTGTTGCAGTTGCTCCCATCGCATTGAGCGTTTCAATAAAGAGTTTACTTCCAGGAGTTCTAAGTTTTACTCCATTTAGATCTTCAGGAGTTCTTATCACTTTATCAGTAATGACATTTCTAAAACCAAAAATATATTGCAAAGAAAGTACTTTGATTCCTTTGTCTTCAATTTTTTTTAACCACCCTTGAACCAATGGTGTTTTAACAAGCTCAGTATACTCATTAAAATTTCTATAAAGCATTGGTCCCACAAGGGCGGTAAACTCAGGAACATAATCACCAATATAAGAAGGATCTTCTACTGATATAAAATGAGCTCCTCTTACCACCATCTCTACCCCATCTTTATAGGTAGCGATTTGTCCTTGAGGAAAGGTTAAGATCTCAACAGCGCCGTTTGTTTTTTTAAAAATTCGCTTGGCCACATTATCCATAGACTGAGTTAGCTCTTCTTTAGGGCTAAAAACATGACTTAATCTAAGTTTAATTTTAAAATCTTTTGATTTGCTTTTATTACAAGAAATAAGAGTCAAAAATATACAAAGACTAAGTAGAAAGTGAAGTTTTCTCATAAGAATCTCGTATCAAATTAGTTTATACTTCATCTTATCACTGAAAATTCTGATATTAATAATTTTATCGGCAATTAGATAAGTGGAACAATTTTAGTCGGACAATCTGTCATAACAAGCTCGATTCCTAGATCCTTCATATGCAGTAATTCTTGCTCGGTATTAGCATTCCAAATGGCCAAGGGAATGCCAGCATTCTTACATTGTAAAGCAAGCTCTGGTCTTAAAGTTCCAATAGAGGTTGTAAAACAATCTGCATTTGCCGAGCGAACAATAGACTCAACATCTACTGGAATTCCAGCAATCGTGCAGCCAGTTTGAATTTTTGAATCAGTATGCTTTAGCTCTTTCACAAAATAATGATCAAAACTTATAACTGTGCAAATATCATAAGCATTATGCTCTTTTATAAAACAGGCAAGCTCACTTACAATATTGCTAACTTTAGCTTCAATATAAAGATGTGTCTTAGTTTTTTGTATAAGCTCAATAACTTCTTCAAGAAAAGGAATTTTTTCACCAGAGCCAGCATCAAGTTTTCTCAACTCATCTGATCTTTTCTCACTAACCTTGCCCTTAGAATTTGTGGTTCGATCCAAAGTCGCATCATGAATAACCATGAGCTTTCCATCCAATGACTTATGAATATCAAGCTCAATACCTGAAACTCCTGCCTCAATGGCCTTTACAAAGCCAAGCATAGTGTTTTCAGGCCATTCATTTTTACCACCACGATGTCCAATTATTTTCATATTACTTGATCCTTGATGTCTAGGCTTTCATTTTACGAATAATAACAAAACCAATATCGTCATTTTTTAACCAGGTTTCAGAATCTTGAACAGAGCATATATTCGCCAGCTCTTCAAAAGATTTATCAAAACTTCCTTTGCCTACAATCTCAGTTAATTGCTCATGGGAGAGGTTATCAAAAAGTCCATCTGTGCCAATTAAAATTGTATGGCCTTTTTTTATTGAAATTCCTGTGGTGCTTTCAATTTTTATGAACTCATCCCCCATTAGATTATTAACAAGATTTCTATCTGGGTCTGAAAGTGCTTCTGCTTGTGTTGTAACGCCTGCTCTTACCTTAAGACCAGAGTTTGAATGGGGAGTTGATGTAAAGACCTCATTACCATGAGCATTCCAATAAATAATTTCGGAGTCCCCGACACTGTAAAAATTTGCAGTTTCATTTTTTATACTGACAAAGGCCAGGGTTGACTTGGCTCCTACTTTTAAATCAATTATCTTATTATTAATATTTTCAATTAAAGCGGTGTAATTATCATCTGAATAATCAAGAATTGTACTTCCAATTAAATTAGCTGCGTCTCTTCCGCGAGGGTGTCCACCGGCTCCATCAGCAACTCCAAGCAAGAGTCCCGTTTTATCATAGGAAATATAAACTACATCTTCATTTTCTTGGGTAGTTTTATCTTTATTTCGAGAGAGAAATATCCCTACTCTATAATCATCGAAATCTAAAAGTGAAAAAGAAGCTTCTAGTTCATCAAAGAGAAAAGTTTTATTTTCAGACTGCATCTGACCAATCCATTAACTCCAAATGAGTTTTAAGATAAGATATCGTTTTAAAGCGTTGTAAAATCAAGCTTCGTTTAAGACCGCAAATAATATATTTAACTGAAGGAGGTAGTTTATGATAATGCTTAGGCCCACCTAAAATATCATAGAAGATTCTGATAATTTTTACTATATCCTCATCTCGATTATCTTTTTTGGAATCTCCCCAATGGTGTAAATCAATTATTTTCAAATCAAACTCTAATCCAAAACGCTTAATTATAATATTTTCAACATGTAAATCACCATGATACTCGCCTTCAAGGTGAATAGACTCTACACCATTTACAATGGAGTAAAGTAAATGGATTGCAGGAAATATACCTAACCTTCGTCCTCGTTGCTTGGAAATAAAATCATCAAGGCTTTCACCATCAATAAATTCAGATACTAAACAGGCAACTTGATCATCACCAATTTCAAGAACTTCATAGGATAGATAATCCATAACAATAGGACTATCTCTAAGCTTATCTAACTTAAGTGCGTAACGGGTACTAATTTTAAAACGAGGATTGCGATGGGGAAAAAACAGTTTAACTGCTCTTACTTTATTCGTGTAAGTTTCAATTACTTTATAGACTTCACCTTCAGACCCAGATCCTATAAGTTTTACAATACTAAATCGGTTTGCCAGTACCCCTCCAGGAGTCAGATCGAAACTTGTTACTTTTTTCATAATTCGCTCTTTTTAAAGTTTGCCTTTAAGTAATTGATAGCCAATTCCTTTATAGCTATTTTTAACAATACCCCAAACCGATGTCTGAAGCTCATTAATTTGCCCCAAAACAATCATGTCTTTGTTCTGACATAATCTTTTTTGTGCAGCTTCTGGTACTATTATAAACGCAAAAGCTTCTTGAGTCACAAGCTCGAACAAATCAATATCATCTGCTTGACCAATAACTTTAGGGGCCAGGCCATTTCTTTTAAAAAAGAGGTCAATCTCGTATTTTAGTGAAGACTCATTTGAATAGTGAAAAAATGGAATCTTATTCAAACTATCTGGAAAATCCTTCTTATATTTTCGATATTTTTTATGTGCAACTACAAATGTCCTATTCACACCCATCCTATAAGCTGACATGCTGCCTGGAATACCATCTTTTGTGTCAGTGAAAATCAAATCCATATTACCTTCTTCAAGCTCAGCAATTAAAATATGTCTTTCATCTTCTTTGATATTAATTGTGACCTCATCTTGCCCAAACAAAGGCAATATACTGTCATAAAGAAAATACCGTGACATGAAATGAGTAATACCAATATCAAGGCTCTTTTTAGGTAAATCAATTTTATTTCTAAGTCGATGAGTGATCTCACTAGAGAGATCGAATATCTTCTCAGCATAGCTTAAGGCCAAAATACCTTGCTTTGTAAGCACTAGACTTCGGTTACGCCTCTCAAATAAAAGACAGCCATAGAACTCTTCTAAAAGCTTTATCTGGTCACTTATTGTTGGTTGAGAGACGTGAAGCTTTTCAGCAGTGGCCTTAATTGAGCCTTCTTTGGCCACGATATAAAAATAGAAAAGATGGTTAAAATTTAGGCGATCCAATAGAATTCCTGGATTAGTTTTTTCGTAAGTCTTTTTAAAAATATAACGATTTTAATTAATTTGCAAATGGGGCGATAATTCAACATGAGAAAATAACAATTGGGACTTTAGGAGGATCCAATGAGCAAATTAGCAACTATTATGACTGTCCTACTTCTGACAACAAGCTCTTATGCTGCAGGTAAGTTTAAGTGTAAAGAGAGCTATAAAGAAGTATCTTGCTCGGATATAAAAGAGTCTAAAAGATCTAAATTTTGTTGGAAAGGTGAACTTGCAACAACTAAGAAAGAAAAGATCTGTAAGACTGTGAAGAAAAAGAAAAGTAAAAAACTAGCTTTAAATCAGCTGTAAAAAATTTATAAGGGGTATATATTATGAAAATTGAATCAAAGGCCAACCAAATAATTTCTGTATTGTTTATTGGTTTGCTAATGCTCTTTAGTGTCAAGCTCAATGCTAACACAGATATTCAAGAGTACGACGATAGTCAAATTGCTACAATTGAAGAAAGTGATACGAGTTCTTTACCAGGGGAAACGACCTGGGATGAACCTTCGACAACACCTGATACTGTTTATCAACCTCTAGTTGAAGAAACAGGATCAGACGAAACAAATTATGACGATTAGTCCGGAAGGAGCGCTCGCTCCTTCTTTTTTTACTTTAAATTATCAGTAATTATGGCAGCAAAAAGAGAAGGAAAACTTATAATAATCACTCTCTTTAAAGCAATTAATGGGTTTTCATTAATTGGAAATTTGTCTATTAAGGCCAATAATAAAGTAACACTTGCTGCAACAATAATATAAGTTGCAAAAGTTCGTTTAATAAAATTAATAATATTCCCTTCTAATTTATTTCTATAAAAATTGAAATAAATAAAAAGAGTCATTGTAATAAAAGACAAAATACCGAGTGCATAAACATTTTCTTTACGAAGGGAGATGCTTAAATTCCAAACTTCCTCAGTGAAGCAAAGTGGAGCAGCAATTAAAAAAGAGCCTACAAAGATCTGCAAAACATCTCTAGGCTTTAACTCAACCATGAAAGGATTGATGATATGACTTACAGCTTTTCCACTTGAGTCAAAAATAGTTGTAACTTCTTTAAGATAGCCGTTGATTCGTCTGATCTCTGTTTTAAAAAGATTATCCAAATTTTATTCCGTCGTTAGAAATGGCAATAATTATCTAATCAAGACTGCATGAATATTTTTTCCAAGACTTGAAAAGTCCTGATTTTTTAAATTTATATTTAAATTTGGTAAGTTCACCTTCGCTATTTTTATAAAACTCAGCTTTTCCTAAACTTTTCTTTGGAGGAAAGTAACCTGCTGAAGTTTCATAATCAAACTTGAGAGAGTCTATGCTTACTTCCAAATTTTTTAAAGTATCCATACAAAAAGTTCCACAACCACTCATGTAAATTGAGCCTTTTGGATTGTCTCTACTAACACTAGCGTAAAGTGAGACACCTCTTATATAGCCAGATGGATCTCCAAGTTTTGTATCGAAAAAACCAAAATAAGTATTGATAGATAAAGATTCATTCTCAGCATTGCAATTAATGTTTTTAACTAGCTGTATGGAGGTATCACAAGAAGCTTTGGTTGCTTCAACATTATAATTATTAATAAAATGATAAAAATTTTGAACTTTTAAAGAGGCATTCTTAATAACTTGTTCACAATCATTAGCAAAAACACCAGTGGTTAATAAGGCAACAAAAAGAATAGTTTTCATAGGGACTCCTCTTTATAGAACTATAATTGTGCATAGTAGTATTTATAAGTGATACTTGCAAATAATTATGACTTATGAACAGAGCGTTTTTTCTTTCTAAATGATCTTTGGGTGCTTTTTTTTGCACTAGGAGCATCTGGAGCTCGCCTTGTGGTTGTTTTCTTATTTTTTTTTGGTCTTTTAGGTTTTAATGGTCTTGTGTCTAACTTGACGGAAGGCAGTACAGCTGAAGATCTAAACCCATCAATTTTTTTTCGTGGAATTAACTGCTGAATAAGTCTTTCAATATCTTTTAATTGTTTAAGCTCATCAGAGCTAACCAAAGAGATCGCTTCCCCGTTGGCACCTGCCCTAGCTGTTCGTCCAATTCTATGCACATAGTCTTCTGGCACCTTAGGAAGATCAAAATTAATAACCAGTGGAAGTTGATTTATATCTATCCCTCTGGCGGCGATATCTGTAGCAACTAGTATTTTAATAGAGCCATCTTTAAAACCTGCAAGAGCTTTTGTTCTTGCCCCTTGGCTTTTGTTTCCATGGATAGCAGCAGAACTCATTCCATTTTCGTCTAATTTCTTTGCTAGTCTATTAGCAGCATGCTTTGTTCGCATAAAAATTAGAGCTTGTTTCCAATTATTTTCTTTGGCCATATGAATAACAAGATTTGTTTTATCTTTTTGATCAACGGCCACTAGCCATTGATCGATAACTTCTATTGCAGCATTTTTAACCCCAATAGAAACTTCTACAGGATTATTAATAACACCTTTAACAAGTTTTCGAATATCATCTGAAAATGTTGCTGAAAATAAAAGGGTTTGTCTTTTTTTAGGTAATAAAGCGATAATTTTATTAATATCGCGAATAAAACCCATATCGAGCATACGGTCAGCTTCATCGAGAACAAGAATTTCAAGATTTGGGAATTTAACTGCTCTTTGGTTGTATAAATCAAGTAGCCTTCCTGGGGTAGCGACTAAGATATCAACTCCACGTCTTAAGTACTTCTTCTGAGGATTAATACTTACTCCACCAAAAACAACTGTGTAGCTAAGATTTAAATTTTTTCCATAATCGCATACATTTTCTTCAATCTGGGCAGCAAGCTCTCTTGTGGGTGTGAGAATAAGCACACGTGCCTCATTTGGCTTTGCTTTAGGTCCTTTAATAAGTCTTTGCAAAATAGGTAATGTAAAACCCGCTGTTTTACCAGTTCCTGTTTGAGCAGCTCCCATGACATCTCTACCCTTAAGAATTGGAGGAATGGCCTTTGCCTGGATAGGAGTTGGGGTCTTATAGCCCTTTTTCTCAATTGCCTGGAGAATTTTCTTATCAAGGCCTAGAGAGCTAAATTTAATTTCTTCAGTCATGAGCAGATCTATAGCATAAATAGAAAGTGGATAGGAAGGTAATACTCAAAAACCAAGATATTAGAGGTTTTTATTCAAAGAGTGTTCCTCTTGGTAACTTTACTGAGAAATATTTACAAAATGATTACCGCTAACTATAGATTAGTCTATAGGAAAGAAGCTATGACAAAAATAGAGAACCTAACACATAAAACTCTTGCCCATTATTCAGTTAACTCTGAAAACTTCTGGGAGGGTACTAAAGACCATAATGTTGATCAAAATATCAATGCTCTTTTAAGTCATATAAAAGGAGCTCCTCCCTATAAAATTCTTGATCTAGGTTGTGGTCCAGGAAGAGACTTGAAGAGATTTAAAGATCTTGGGCATGAACCTTATGGTCTAGATGGTTGTCAAGAGTTTCAAAAAATGGCGGAAGCATACTCGAGTTGTAAAGTTTATCTTCAAAATTTTTTAGATATAGACTTACCTCTTGATTTTTTTAATGGCATATTTGCAAATGCGTCTTTATTTCACGTACCCAAGAATCAACTTTCTGATCTTATAAAAAAACTGTCCTCATCACTTTGTTCAGAAGGAGTTTTATTTTCATCTAACCCTCGAGGTTCAGGAGAGGATTTCACGCAAGATCGATATGCTAATTTCATGGAGCTTGATGAGTACAAAGACATCATCGAAGCTCAAGGCTTTAAACTTTTAGAGCATTATTATAGGCCTCAAGGAAAGCCTAAAAATGAGTGTCCTTGGCTGGCCTGTGTATTTAGAAAAAATAAGATCTAGTTATGGCTAAAAAAAAGTTAAAATCAGGTTTACTCTTAAGTGGAATAACTCCAAGTGTATTGCTTCAGCATGTAGAGAATACTGCCCCTTTTCTTTTTAAAGATGAATTAGATACTACGGGTTCTAAGAGAAAGTATTTATCTAAGTTAGTTTTTTATAAAAAAAATTCAAAGATATTGAGAAATATTGATCTTACTGAGTACTTTCATCTTTGCTTATGTGCCCATTGGGCAACAGCAGGCACATTTGTTCCAACGGATGTTGATAATCAAATAAGAGAAGGTCTTTGGAAACATGGTGATATCGGAGCCAATATTGAAAAAATGGCAAGACTTACTATTGATTCTTGGACTTGGGATTATACCCAGGTGACAAATAGAAAATCCTATAATCCTATTAAAAAACAAGTTATGAGTACTCATGAAGGAACATGGTTAAGTGTTGCTATTGGAGCTTATTGTGCTCTCATGCAAAATAATAAAAAAACACTTGCTGATGAAGTAGCGGATGTAATTTTAGCTGAAATTGAAAAAGAAGAAAGTCTTTTACTAGAGCTTAGAGAAAGAAGAGATCATACAAATTATTTAAGATCTTGTGCTTTAATGGCCCATAATTTTGGAGACCTTGATCGAGTGATTGATCAATGGCAGATGCCAGATAACAATGCTTTTAAAAATCGAATCTATAAACTCGGTCATAAATTAAATAGTAATTACTCTCCTATTCTGGTCTTTTCAGGTCTCGTTAATAAATCTTTTCTCTCTTTAGAGAATCATAGACATATGTCATTAAGACAACCTAAATGCCTTAGAAGATCTCATCACTACCTTGTTCCAATTGGCCCTTATATGGATGACTGGGGAAAAATTCTTGGGACGAGTACTGAGCTTACAAATGAAGAGAAAGCTGAAATTATCTGTGCTTTTTTTGAAGGTTATACAAGACAAGATAAAGCCTTTGGCTATATTAGGGCCTTTAAAGGCCTTATAGAAAGCCTTCCTGATGGGTTAAATACATTAGAAGAGTATTTTGCCTTTGATCATTTTTTAGAAATTAAAAAGTCTAAGTTTTTAGAATATTCTCAAGTATCTCAAGAAGAATTTGAGCAAAACCTTGCTATAGGACTTGAAAAATTTACTAATGAAACGATAGACTTTCATTTCTAATTTTTAAAATGAATACATTATTTTTTATGTCAAGATCAAAAAAAAAGCATTAAGGCCCTTGACGTTTTTTTATTAAATATTAAATTATATATGCAGTAGAAGAATCTTCTATTTTCAATCGTTTGGCATGGCCAGCTGGTAGAATATTAGAACTTTTAACTACCCTCTCCACACTGCTGATTGAAAATGATGATTTGAAATTGCTAAACTTAACACCATTTTCAAGGAGGCAGTATGTTGAGAAATCGAAACTTACCTATCTCAAATGAGGATGAAGTTTCTAAGTTTGGTATAATCATGACAGACAATGAATACCAAAAAATCAAAAAAAAATTAGAGCATTTAAGGCAAAGAGCTCCATATAAATGCTCAATTAATCTAAATTTTGAGAAAGCAGACTCTGCTTATGTGGGAAGCCTTTGTATTAGATCCTTCTCTCAAACTTTTCAGTCTGAACAAGTAGGCTTAACCCCTTACCAGACTTATTTATTAATTGAAGAGGAAATTGATTTACAGCTATTAAATTGGAAGCGCAAACGTTTTAATTCATCAATAAAAGATTATTTTCAGGATAAAGAATTTAACTCACAAATTGCATAAAACATCGGAGGTAGTATGAAGAAAAGAAATTTTCATAAGGCTAATATAGCTTTAAAAATCAGAGAACAAATTCTTAAGATGGCCCCTTATGCTAATGAAGTCGATATTAAAGTCGATGAGGACAAGGATGGAGAATATGAGTCTACTATCAAAGTTCATATACCACCTAAAAAAAGTCTTATTGCTATAAAAAAAGATGAGTGCTTTCGATCGAGTCTTGAAAAATCACGCCAGGCTATTTTAAAACAAGTAAAAAAAATAAAAGAAAAAAGAAAGAAAAGAAAGCAGTATCATCTTAAGCTTAACCAAGTTAAGTATATTTAAAAAAATGTGCAGGTATATACACTATGCCTGCACTATCTGATTTATTTATTCCAAGTAACAGAATAGAGATCATGTCTTCTATCTTTTAGATTTCTAACAGCGCCGTTCTCCCTGGCCTCAAGAAGTGTGTCTATTCTTAAATCTGCAATGGCAACCATTTCAACATTTGTAGTTGTATCAGCTGCAATACCGTCTCTAGCAAATGGAAAGTCACATGAAGTAATAATACAACTTTGAGCGTATTGAATATCAAGGTTTTTAACACGTGGTAAGTTTCCAACATTACCTGCCATAGCAACATAAATCTGATTCTCAATAGCTCTTGCCATACAACAATACTTAACTCGTGAGAAGGCCTGTCGATTATCAGTTAAAAAAGGAACAAATAAAAATTGAATTCCTTGATTAACAAGATGCCTTGTAAGTTCTGGAAATTCGCTATCATAACAAATCAATACACCAATAGGACCACAGTCTGTATCAATAACATTAACTGTATCTCCACCTTGAATTTGCCACCAATATTTTTCATCAGGTGTAGGATGAATTTTTTCTTGTTGATGAATACTTCCATCTCTTAAGCATATATATGAAACGTTTCTAACAGAATCCCCTACTTTTGTTGGGTGTGAACCTGCAATAATATTCACATTATATTTAACCGCTAAATTATTAAATAAATCCTTCACCCTGTCCGTATAGGCTGTCATATGCTCAATGGCCACATCAGGGGAGACTTCTTCATTTTTAATAGAGAGAAGTTGCATTGTGAACAGTTCAGGAAATAATAAAAAATCCGCTCTATAATCACCCGCAACATCTACATAATATTCAACTATAGTTGCAAACTCTTCAAAACTTTTAACGGCCCTTTGTTTATACTGAACTGTTACTATTCGAACAGACTTTTGTTTATGGGGATAAAGTGAATTTGACTCAACTGCAACATATTCAGAATTATCCCATTTCAAATGAACGGCATAACCCAGACTTGCTTTATCACTAGGTAGATAATCTTTAAGAACTCCAATAACTTGAAACCCATTTCTTAAATGAAAACCAAGAGTGGAGTCTTTAAATTTTTTCTCTTTAACCATTTTTATATATTCTTGAACATCTTTAACTTTTTTAATTTTTTTATGCAGTCCTGGAATTCTTCCGCCAAAAATTATACCTTTTAACTGTTTAAACTTAACAAACTCCTGTCTGGCTTTATAAATTCTTTGCCCAATTCAAAATCCACGAAACTCTGCATCCACACAAGTTTCATAACCATAAAGGTATGTTCCTCTTACATCATGTGTGGCGCCAAACCCTCCTGCAGTAATTTCGCTCCAGGTATGTTGTTTTAATGCAATATCTTCATTAACAATTATGCTTGCAGAATAAGCGACAATTTTGTCGTTCACCTCAACAACAAAACACCCTTCTTGATGATTAGAGATTTGGCCTCTGATAGTTTCTTTCTTATAGCCAGGAGTTGGAACATAGACCCGAGCAGAAAGATCTATTATTTGATCAAGGTCTTCAACTGTTGCGTTACGAATTTCAATATTTTTCTTTTTCATTAAAGTATCTTAACTAAAAAAGATGAGATTAGCCAAAAGATGATAACTAAGTTTTAGTTTTCATCAAAAAATAATATTCCATGGTTCATAAGAGGAATAAGAACATTTGCAAGAGAATTAAAACCTGACTGAGTTATTTTGACAGGTTCATAACCAGGAGTATTAAGAATAGGTTCAAGGAATTCATAGTCTTTTGTTGAAATATTATATTCCACACCATTAATAAATAGTTTAACTGAATCTTCTTTTGTTTTATAAAAACTGAACTTCATATTAGTATCTCTATAGAGTGGCAGCTTATCTTTGAGCATTGCTAACACTTTATCTAGTGAATATTGATCTTCTGCTACCCCATCTTCTTGGGAAGTTGTAATATAACCCCCAAACCATTTAACTAAATTTTCATCTGTTAATACTTTTTCAGCAAAAAATTCTCTAACAATATTTATATCTTGGTCTGTAAACTCATGAATATTTTTAGCCAGACTAGTAGTTTTAAAGTTCAAACAATCAGATGAGTCGTAATCTGAAAGAAATTCACTACAAAATGAGCCCGCAATATCTGGACAATCAAATGCCTTAAACCCTATAGAGTAAGAAATATTTTCATCAAGTGAGACACCATGATGTGCTACACCTGGAGGAATATAGATCATATCTCCTTCAGCAAGTTTAACTTCATACTCAACTTCAAAGTTTTTTAAAAGCCTTATATCAAGACCTTCAATATATGTATGATCTGGCTTTTCATTTATCTGCCAAAGGCGATTCCCTCTACCTTGAAAAATAAAGACATTATAATTATCAATATGAGCACCAACGCTTGCACCTTCTACTGAATAAGTGGCCATAATATCATCAAACTGCCAGGTAGGGATAAAGCTTATAAGATCTTTTATTTCACGAAACTCTTTAAAATAAAGCTCTAAGTTATGAACAAGAAGAGTCCATTTATCTTTGTTATTATATGTGAATTGCTTCTTGTTGAAGGGACCTTTTTGGGCTTCCCATGCTCTATTGCCACCAGCACTCCAGACCATACGAGTATAGAAATTTTCATCTTCGCCCATCTCTTTAAGATTTTCAAAACTTGCTAATTGGGAAGTGTTCTTAAAGGCGCCTTCAACCACCAATGGCTTTTTCTGCCAATAATCCCTTAAGAAAGTTTCCAGGCTCATTCCACCTAAAATTTGCTCTATATTTGCATTCATTGGCCCATTTATACCTATTAATTCTGTTCTTAAAAAGAAAAATGCAATTCTTACATAGAAGCGCCCTAGGCTCTATAAAGACCCTTTTCTAAGTGGTAACCATAGGTCTATGCAAGTTAAAGTACGTTTTTTAGATAATTTAAAATTAGAAGCAAGATTTGATGATTTTACTGTCATTGCTGATCAGCCTATACGTTATAAAGGTGATGGGACTGCCCCAGGTCCATTTGATTATTTCCTAGCTTCATCGGCCTTATGTGCAGCCTATTTTGTAAAGGTTTACTGCAAGGCCAGAAATATACCTACTGAGGATATTAGTATTACCCAAGATAATATTATTGATCCCGAGAATCGATATCAGCAGACCTTTCAAATAAGAGCAGAAATCCCTGAAAGTATATCCCCAAAAGACCGGGCCGGAATTATCAGTTCAATGGACCGTTGTACGGTAAAAAGAGTGATTCAAAATTCACCAGATTTTACAATTGATACGGTTCATATTCTTGGAGCTGATAATAAAGCATTGAGTGCACTTAGTCCTAACTCTAAAACTATGATTTTAGGTAAAGAATGCTCACTGGAAGAAACCATAAAGAAAATGACTGGCGCTTTAACAGATCTTGGAATCAAGATTGAAATTGCTTCATGGAGAAATATAGTTCCGCATGTTTGGTCAGTCCATATTCGCGATGCTGATTCTCCTATATGTTTTACAAATGGCAAGGGTGCCACCAAAGATGCGGCCCTTTGCTCTGCTCTGGGTGAGTACCTTGAGCGAATTAGTAATAATTATTTTTATAATGATTTTTACCTAGGTAAAGAAATTGCTCAAGATGAGTTTGTTCATTACCCCAATGAGAAATGGTTTAAAATCCCTAAATCTAATTCTCTTCCTGATGGTTTAATGGATAAAACATTTCTTGAAATTTATAATCCAAATAATGAACTTAAAGCAACTCACCTTATTGATACGAACTCTGGAGCTATTGAGCGCGGCATTTGCGCAATTCCATTTGAAAGGTACTCTGATAAATCCACTGTCTATATTCCGGTAAATCTTATTGGGAATATTTTTGTTAGTAATGGTATGAGTGCAGGTAATACTCGTTTAGAGGCTAGAGTCCAGGCCTTATCTGAGATATTTGAAAGAGCTGTTAAAACACAAATTATTATTGAAGAAATAACACTTCCTGATATTCCAATATCAGTATTAAATCGATATCCAAAAATTGTTGAAGGCATTAAAGAACTTGAAGAAAAAGGCTTTCCTATTTTAGTTAAAGATGCTTCTTTAGGTGGGCGCTACCCTGTTCTCTGTGTAGCTCTTATGAACCCAAAAACTGGTGGAGTCTTCGCATCTTTTGGTTCTCATCCAAAATTTGAAGTAGCACTTGAGAGAAGCTTAACTGAACTTATGCAAGGAAGGAGTTTTGAAGGACTTAATGATGTCCTTCCTCCAAGTTTTGATCAATGCGCCATTACTGAACATAATAATATTATTGAACATTTTATTGATTCCAATGGAGTTATCTCCTGGAAATTTTTTAGCGAAGTTTCTGACTATGAATTTAGTGATTGGAACTTAGAAGGCTCCACAGAGCAAGAGTTTAACTACCTTATGGATATTTTGAAAAACTTAGAAAAAGAAGTTTATATTGCAGACTATGAAGAACTTGGGGCCAAGGCCTGTAGAATTCTAGTGCCAGGATATTCTGATATTTATGAGCCTGAAGATCTAATTTGGGATAATAATAACAGATCTTTAGAGTTTAGATCTGATATTTTAAATATTCATTCGCTTAATAGTGATGCGCTTTTAAATCTAGTAGACCGCTTAGATGAATCAGATATTGATGACCATATGCCGATATCTGAGCTTATAGGCATTGCTTTTGACGAAACTTCAACTTGGGGTAAATGCACTATTGGTGAACTTAAATGCTTAAGTCATTTGGCCCTTGGTAATTTAGAAGCTGCAAAAGGTTATGTTGAACAATTTATGATGTTTAATGATAATTTAGATACACGTAGAAAATTCTACCAAGCTCTTAATGCTATAATTGAAATCTTTTTAAGAGATGATCTAGATCTTAACGACTATAAAAAGAATTTAACTCGTATGTATGGAGCAGAGCTCATTAAAAATGCTATTGGAAGTGCCACTGGTGAAATTTGCTTTCTGGGTCTTACAAAAACAGACCTGAGCTTAACAGGGCTTGATAAACATCAAAGACTAATTGAAAGTTACAAAAAACTGCAAACCGCTAAAGAAAACTTTAAGAACTAGTCCGTAATGAGTTTATCAGAGACCTCATTGATATCAGACTTTTGAATGGGAAAAGATTTCTTAAGCTTATTCCCACATGTTTCTATAGCAGCCATCAATCCTGCCGTTAAATTATTTTTTGCTATTTGAGAAACCAAATCCTGAACAAGAGTATCCCAAAAGTCTTTTTCAACTTTTTCATTAATTCCACAATCAGCAAGGACCTTAACTTTACGCTCTAATAAAGAGACAAAGATCATAATTCCTGTACGGTCTTTAGTCACAGAAACCTTATTATCATAATAGATCTCAATGGCCCTTTGGTGAACCTCTTCTTCTAATTTACTTTTTGTAATAAACAATCTTTTAACAAAAGGGATATACCCTAAAAGATAACCAAGAATCATACCTGGTATTTGAATCCAAATAAGAATAATTGGATCTAAAAAATCATAAGTGTAGTAGCAAATAATTGAAAATAGCACTCCAAAAATAAGAGCAAGTCTGAAATGAGCTGCAGGATAAAAATCTGACTGCTTAATGATGACTGGAACAATTTCTCCAGAAGTCTTAGACTCAGCAGCCTTTATAGTATCTTCAATTAATTTCTTATCATTATCAGTAATTTTCATCACCATCCCCCACTTGAACCACCGCCACCAAAGCTGCCGCCGCCGCCGAAGCCTCCACCGCCGCCAAGGCCGCCGCCTCTACCTCTCGT
>CAYGJN010000066.1:0-15460 GCA_964350135.1 uncultured Bacteriovoracaceae bacterium
CCCATACCAATTTATAACCTCAACGAACTCAAAAGCATTTGCAATAATTCTCTCTATTTTCTGAGAATCTAGAGTCTTTTCATCTAAAACTTCTTGAGCTTTTACTTCAATTCCTAGCTCTGCTTTAGCATTAAGACGCTCACCTCTAATCAGCCATGCAACTGAAAGAACAAGAAGTCCTATTATCCCAAAACAGATAAGCCCTAATAAACTAAAGCGAGTTAGAAGATTGTATTTTTTAATTTCTAGACTCTCAGCAAGGCTATCATTTGTTTCTTCAAGCTCACGAAATCTATTTTGGATCCTATTACTTGTTTGATCAGTGACATCCCCTCCTGCTAAAGCAAGAAAAGAAGTATTTGTTTTTTTATGAAACCAATGAATATCATTGGCCAATTTATTTAATTTTGAACCCACAGCTTTATAGCTTTCGCTAAACTTACTTTGAAAATTTTCAAGAAGATCTGCATAGCACTCTTCTGTAACTCCAGTAAAATTTGTCTGGGTGTATGGTGAACCGCCATTTGAAACCATTTTTGCGGTAAATGTTTGAACAACTCTTGAAAAACAAATACTAGAACCATCATGAACAGAGGTTAAATTAGTAAACTGATTAATCTGCATTTTAAGTGGGATAGCAGTTACAACTAAGGCCGTTGAGAGAATCAAAAGGGCCAAGTAATTAGAGTTGCCAATAGTTTTTGATATCCATTTCTTCATTTCGATAACTTCCTTGTCATCGCGACATATAATGAGGGCACACTACCCTAAGTAAATTGTATACTTACCTGGGATTTATCTCAAAGGGGCAAAGCTTAACGGTAGGATACCCTTGAATTGACACTGCGCCCCGCGATAGGATATGATGCCCACAACAGGAGAGATCTGATTTCTATGAACCATGGAAAATCTTATAACTTATTAAAAATACTACCTTTTGTAGTTGCAGCTCATTTTTTTGTGCTTCATTTTATCGCATTTATCCCTATTCAAAAGACACCTGTAAGTATCGAAGTTGTTGATAGCTTTACTGTAGAAAAAATTCGAAGGCTAGGCCTGGCCAAAGGTAATAACTCAGGTAATGTGTCTCAAAGTTACGGCCTAAGCTTAAAAGCTCCCGCTACTCCAGCAAAAAAGAAGACTCAACAATCAAAGGGCAATGTTCAAAAGGGAGAACTCTCTTTAGACAATCTTGCTCCTGATCAAAAGAAATTGGCCCAAGCAATTGAAAAACAACTTAAGGTTCTTGATGGAAATCATCTTCCTCAACCTGAAGTTATTAGTCTTGCTCCCAAAAATGAAAAAAAAGTTAAAAATATCACTGTTGTTTCTCAGTCAAAAGATTTTAACCAAGTCATAAAGGCCGAGCTTGGAAAAATTTCAAAAGAAGCGAGAGAGAGCCTAGGACTTATTGATAATTTTAATATTTCTCTTTCTTTTGAGGCACCTAAGGGCGTTGAGTTTACTGATCTAAACAAGCTCGAGCAGATTTACTATGGATTTAAAACTAGAGTTCAAAGATCTTATGCATCAAGTATCATCTCTACCCAGATTAATTATCTTGCACGAAACCCTCATGTAAGATTTCAAAATATTCAACCTGAAGTTATTAGAGCTGTTGTTCGATTTGATTTAGAAGGAAATATTCAGCATATAAAAGCAATTAATTGGTCCAAAAATAGCGATATTCAAAATGTTTTTCAGGAATCACTTCAAAATTTGAGATCTATTCCAAATCTTCCTAAGGCATTTATTAAAGATAAAGAACATTTTGACTTAGTCTTTGCTCTGGCCATTGAAGGTTAAGAGAAGAACTTTCCAATAATAAGAAGAACAAATCCAGTCACAGATATTTCTTTGAATCGCTTTTTGATAAAAAGATCTTTTACTTTATGACCCATTTCTTTTGCAAATGAATCCCCTCTCTTTTTAAAAAATGTATCTAGAACAAGAGTAAGTTCTTCTTTTATATCATCTTCAAGTTGAGTCTCTAGAAAGACTGGTGGAATTTTATCATCTAGCAATCTCAGTTTGTCTGACTCAGACTTAAACTCTAATGAACAAAGCTCGCAATCGCCCATATGGTTTTCAAATTGCGCTCTTTCATAAGGTCTTAGGTTTGAATCAAGGTAATTAGGAATTTTAAGGTTTTCAGTACACGTGTGTGAGTTGTAATTCATTTGCACTAAGATAAGGCTCCTTGATAGAAATTAAACTTGCTGAGTTTTTAGAATTTCAATATTCTGTGAACTTTCTTTAAGTAGATAGTTCCTGGACTGAGCAAGATTAGTCATGATGGCGTAACGATCAAGACCGGTGATACTTTCAATATCATTAAAATTAAATTTCAAACTTGTTTTTAAATAGGTCACAGCTCTTGCATCTAGAGGGAGCGAGTAAAAAATCTCATAGTCATTTTTCCCCAAAGAAACTTCAACTTGAGGAAATCGCTTTCTTCCAAGCTCTAATATGCTTTTAAAATACTGTGCCCGTAGATTTCGAATTAATCTTTTTTCTTCTTCACTAGACTCACACTCTAACAGCTCACCCATAAGATTAGCTTGCTTATTAAAAATAAGTTCTAGGGAGTCCACTACTATTTGTCTTGCTTGTAATTGGTCTGGAATTAGTGCCAAAGCAAAGGAGTAAAAAGACGGATACAGTTTATTAATAATCAATTCTAGATTTTTTCTATCCACAAATATATTATACCAAGCGAAATACATGTGAATCAACTAAAATTCACCCGACCAGCTCACTCGGTTAAGGCATCCAAGGTACTGATAACTCACATAAATATATTTATCCTCAAATTTAGATTCTAAACCTCCGATAGTATTAGAGGTAGAGGAGAAGAAAATGAAAGCCTTACTTTTTACAAGCCTGCTAATGATGACACTCTTATGGTCTTGTACTGAAGAGAGTACGAATATATCAACTGGTAATGGTACTCCAGCACCCGTAGTTAATAACGGAAATAGTGGCGGTGGCGGCAGCGGTGGAAATAGTGGCGGTGGCAGCAGTAATGGAGGCTCCCTTCCTGGTACGGGTTCAACCTCAGGATCATCAACTAATCTTTGCTTTGCTCCAGGTATTGGAAATCAAATCTTAGACTATTACGCTCTTCCTATTAAAGGTGCAGGTAATGGATCAAGCTTTGCTCAATGGTCGTCAGCGAATTCAAGTGATTTACAATCAGCAAATGCTTCAAGTGCAATATTTGTAACAGACTCAAGACTACACGTAAGAGTTGTGGCCAAACCAGCACCATTTCCAAATAATATTAACTGCCATCAGCAACTTGATTATGGATCACTGAGTTTAAGTGTCAGTATAAAAGGTGCAAACTCTGGAAACTATCTACAAACACTTCGTTTTGAAGAAGTAAAAATTAATGAATGTAGTCAGGTTCTTCGTTATACAACGATTCCTACTAACTCAACATCATCACCTATAATTGTAGAGTTCCACGATGTGCTTTGGGACTTTGATTGTAAATGGGATCCAATCGGAACTTCAGGCTGTCCACGTATGACTCCTGTTTGGGGTGGAAACGGTATCAATGCTTGCTGGCAAATTGAGCTTCAAATGGCAACTGACGATACTAGAGATATACCTTGGTAGAGATCTACTCGTACAACTCTTGAACAATACGAAAAATTGCAAGATCTGGTGGTTCAGTCGTTGATTCAAAGACCCAAGTCTCAGAAGAATTCACAAAATTAGTTTGATCAATCTCCCAGCTTGTATAAGTTGGAAATGTATCAGGCGTAGTATCACTAATATCAAGACTCCCACCAGAATAAGTTAAAGTAACATCTGAGTCTAGTGGACAAGCTGATCCTGCAGAAAGAGTCAGGCCTGGTCCCGGAGCCCCAAGAGAAGTTGCTGTTTCAAGACAAAAACTTTCATCAATAGTTCCTGAATTAGCATTGATAAAAGTATTATTTGTTGTCGGTGTTCCCCCAGCAAGGACAAGGGCATCACCAGGCTTGCCATAATAAGTGCGAGTAAGTGTACCAGAAGCCCCATTCGTATTTATAAAACCCGCTACAGTACCTGTCATATTATTCATATTAATCGAAGTAGTAGAATAAGAGTCAATGATAGTTCCAGTCCCCGAGACCCCATTTTCATAAACAAAACCAGATGCAAAAGAAGAACCTACTGAAGCTGAGTTATTTATATAGACATGCCCTCTAGAATTAGATTGCTCAATAGTTCCTATATTATTATGAACAAATGCAGAATACCTTCCTCCTGCAACAGCATTATAGGCCGCTGTCGCTCCGTCTCCAACTTGAACAACACCTCTATGCTCAACACCTTTGATGGTTCCTTCATTTTCAAGCACCACTCCTGCAACGTTCACTGTGCTTGAAGCTGTTGCACCACCAGTTAAAGAAAACTCACTATAAATATTAGTATTTGAAATAACTTTATCAATTGAGCCAGTACTAAAATTTTGTCTTACAAAGCCTGAAAAACTTAGCCCCACCGTAGATGTAGCACTTCCACTTCTTGCATGAACTTTTGAATTATAAGTTCTGATTTTTGAAATTGATCCGTAATTTCCATCGGCCAAAAGACTCATATTAAGTCCATCTTGATCAGCACTTCTTCCTGTATCCCTTGAACGTACTCCAGAAATTTTTAGATTACTTAAACTAGCTCCAGATGCAATCGTTCCAATAATTGCCTGAGTAGAAATTCCTGTTGCAAGAGGAACAAGTTCAATATTTGTTAGAAATTTAAAATCTCCATCCAAGTTAAAATCAAGAGTTGAAAGAATATTTTGAGCAGGCGAGCTGCCAGCAAAATCAATATGCCCGCCAAGCTTATAATAATCAACTGCAGAGCTCATGGCCGAAAACTGAGTGGGAGTACAAACAAGTCTTGGATCTGAAGCAGATCCGCTTCCAATTCCTGAATCAGATCCTGCAAAACCACCCGCGCAAGGTCTTTCTAATTCCCAAGCTAGTCTTGGATAATCAGCACCATCTTCTATTATAAACTTAGGAGAACTTGTATCACTGGTATTAATATCAGCAGGGTTTGCCCAAGATGCACCTGTAAAAGTTAAGAGTGTTCTTATAGCAGCTGGAGTAATAGGAGACACTATACAGATATCATTGATACCTCCATGAGTATCCCCCGGATTATAAGCATCTGTTGTATAAAAAACATCCGTTCCACAAGTTCCAGCATTTAATCCAATAGCTCCACCTGCTGAACCAGGACTAGCAGTTGCTGCAAAGACAGACCCAATTGTATGAAAACTTTTTGTAAGAGTATTACCTGCGGTTAGATCTCCAATCAAACCACCAACACTGGCCCCACCTACTGAGCGACTATAAATCGACATGGTTGAATAGCAATGACTAACAGTGCTCGCTCCAGCATCAATTTGCCCTATTAGACCACCAAGAGCTCCGTCTCCAGTAATATAGCCTTCTGATTTTGACTCTGAAATATTAAATGGTGTTGCATTAATATGGCCAACTAGCCCACCAGCTTTTGTTACTCCTGTTCCAAAGGTTGTAATTTCTCCTTGGTAAGAAGATTTTTCAATTCCTGAACCCGTAGTAGAAACTTTTCCTACAAGGCCGCCCACTGTATCAGATCCGTTAAGAACTGCAGACACATGAGAATTTTTAATATGAGTCTTAGAAGAATCACCAATAAGACCACCAACAGAAATACGTCCGTTAATTAAAAAATCATCAATAGTTATATTTTCTAAAATTAAATTATTGGCACCTGTTGTAACCATTCCAATAACACTACCGATGGCCGAACAATTGGCTGCAGAATTCCCACAATCAATTAGAGCCTCACTTAGATGAATATCTTTAATAACAATATCATTTGCCGTAAGGCTCGCATGGCGAATGATGGCCGCCATATTAGACCCATTGCTTGTACTACCATCATCTAAATAAAGAATTTTTCTCATCTTATGATTATTGCCAATAATAGAGCCTGTAAAAACAGTTGCCTCAGAGGCTGGGTTTCCGATTGCTCGAAATGTTCCATAATTAAAATCAAGATCATTCATCAATTCAAAATCTTTATCTTGATAATTTTGACCAGTCCCCCAATCTCCAGCAATATTTGCAGTAATATTATTCCATTGATCAGGACTGCAAATTACATAAGGAGATCCCAGGGTTCCATTTCCTGCAGCAAAACGATTAAAGCCTGAGCCTGTTGTAAGTCTTGCGCCTTGGCAAATATCATCTCCATTTGTTTGAACAAAAATTCTTAAATTTCCAGAAAAATAAGATTCAGTACTAGTACCACTCGAACTTAAACCATCTTCTACAACAAAGTCAGAAAACCCCCTGTCATCAGAATTATCACAGTTCGAAGGCTCATTTCCAGCTAAGGTTGTATCGTTTGGTCCGTAGTAAGATCGGATTTTTATAAGAAAAGGAAAACTGCCATCTCCCCAAGGAAGATTCATCGTACTCATATCAGCAGCGTTAGCAAGTCCTGCGGCAGCTGCTGTTTGAACCAATAAGCAATCACTTTCAAGTGCTGTGCCTAAAAAATTAATTCCACCACCAAATTGATCAAAGTCTTGCATAACAAAACTAAAGGCATTGCTTAACCCTTTTTCTTTAGTGGGATCTTGGTTGTCACGTTCACAAGCAGCAAAATCTCCATGGGCAGTAACTAAAGAAAGATCTTTGCATGAATAAATATTATCAATAGCTGATGAAAAAGAGTCAGGATGAATTCTTGTATTTCCACAATTAGCAGAACTTAAATCAAGACTTAAATCAACTTCCCCCCCGTTTAGACTAATAGGTGGAGATAGAAAACATCTCGTAATACCTTCAAATGTGCTTGAGCCACTATTCCATGTCATGGCCGCAAATTCCCAATCACCATTTGGTAGATCAAGGCTTAAATTAAATGAAGTTAAAACTCTTCCAATTTTATCACCTGTTGAGTTATTCACGCCCCAAAGATAAGCACCACCTTGGGTCTCTGCTGAAAAACCTTCAAGAATTTTAACATTGGTTGTTCCTACTTCTTGAGTTCTTTCACTACAAGAGAATAAAAACAAAGTAAGAATAAGAAGAGATATTTTTTTTACCACCATCGGATATCTGTTAAATCTCCATCTGTTATTTGAAGCTCTGGAAAAGAATCTGAAAAATAAACCCAAGTATAATCCAATTCGTCCGGATCATCGACTATGTCCCAGTCTTCACTTGAGTTAAAAGCTGCCTCGTTGCTATCATCAACAGTGAATGTAGATGAGTCAGTAAAGCTATTATAAGTGTCAGTGTCGTCATCATCGAAACAACCTGTAACTCCAGAACCAGTTAATAAATCACTAACTGACCCACCACTTACGCTGTAGCCACAAAAGGTATCTATTTTTGTACCGTTGATACTAATGGGATCAAAATTTGTTTGATTGCTTCCACCTAAATTATTGGCAGCTGATATAGGAGTATAAAAAGAACGACGAATAGTGCCCCCTGTATTATCTCCAGCAATACCGCCAAGGTATTGAGAAATACTAAGAGCATTCGTTATTTGAAAGACAAGTTCTGATCGAATATCAGAGATAGTGCTTAAGTTACTAGAAGCAACCCCTCCTGTAACTACATCAGCTGCCCCACTATTATTGATTGCAATAGCTCCTTCAACTTTAGACTTATTTATATCTCCTTGATTAACTCCTGCGACACCGCCGATATCAAAACCAGAAAATGTATTATAAGTTGCTGTTCCATCTCCCGCAGCTATAGCATTAGCAATGCTAAGTTCAGTAATAATACCTGTACTCTGATTCCAAGCAGCGACCCCACCTATAATAGCTGCTTTCGATGTTTGATTTGTATAATCAGCTAATACATTTATCGCTAGTGAAAAAAAGCTATCTGAGATTGTTCCGTAATTATCCCCAGCTACTCCACCAACTTTTAATGTCCCCGCATTTGTATTTGTATAGGAAGTTGTGGCTATATCAACAGTTGAATTTAACACACTGATATTATCGATAGTGCCATTATTAGTAACGGCCAGAGGAGCTATTGTTACAGTTGCTGTATTAGCAGTTAATCCAGCATCACCAATATCTATTCCATAAAACTGAGTATTTAAAATATGTGAAGTTGATAAAATATTATAGGCCAGTCCACGTTCAGCATTAGTAACTGCAGGGTTCATATCAAGATTAAAAATAATATGCCCTTCCCCATCAAACTTAGCATCGAATGAATTAAAAAAACTTGCACCAGAGTTAATTGATCCAACTGTGCCTTCAAAGTCTAAATCTCTTTTTAAGACATAATAATTTCCACCACTCATATTTATAAAATGACCTGGACTACAAATCCAAATAGGATCATTTTCAGACCCACTACCAACACCTGAACTTCCACCGGCCATGAAGCCACTGCAATCTCTTGTGGACTCCCATGAAAGAATTGGATAATCCTCTCCTGGATCATCATGAAACCAAGTCGAGGCCATTGCTCCACCCCAAGTAGTAATAGTATTAGAACCATTATACTGATTAGCCTGATAAGCTGTTGCTAAAGTGTCTGAAGTACAATTTGTATTTGCAGTAGTCCCAATAATCTCAGCCGTACCAAAAGAAGTTGCACAATCATCCGCCATTCCATTTATTCCAAATACTGCTCCTGCAGAGTTGGCATTGACTCCAGGATCTACTCTTATGGGACCTCCTGTATGAAAACTTCTAGTAATTGGGCAATTTGCTGTATTACACCATCCCATAAGTCCACCAGTATAAGCATTGCCTGTGGTTACAGATGAAAAAATACTTGTTTCTGAATAAGAGTCTTCAATAATTGTTCCTTGTCCGTAGGAAACAATCCCTCCAATATAATCCAGAGCAGATAAAAAACCTCGAGACTTAGATTGGCTTACCTTAAAAGGATTAGCGGCATTAATCTCACCAACAATTCCTCCTACTCGAGCTCCTCCATCTGTTATAATCTTTCCATCAAAATAAGAAGAATCTACATAGGAGTTAGGCCCAGCGGAACTTGCTTGCACAATTCCAACAATTCCACCAAGTGAGCTATACCCTGTCACAAGACCTCTAAACTGAGCGTATTCAATATAGGCATCATTGATCATACCTACAATCCCACCTATATTTGCATAACCTTCAACTACTCCATTCACTGTTACATTGCTAATATAAGATTCAACTGCTGAGGATGAGTCCATTTTTCCAACAACACCACCGATACTGCCACAACCTGAACCTGAAGTTTCATAACATTCCAAACTTAAGTCTTCTAAGGTAAAGTCTTTTACTGGAACATCATCTCCAATAGCTCTAAACAACCCTCCAATATCATCATAGCCAACACCTACTCCTCCCACAGAAATTTTTATTCCTTCTATGGTGTAATCATTTCCAACAAAACTGCCTAGTAAATGATTGGCCTGAGTGGTTCCGATTGGTTCCCCCCAAGGAGTAAAGGCATTGGTAATTAATTCAAAATCAAGATCATTCATAAGCTCAAAATGGGCGCCATTATAAGTTTCACCACTACTCCAGTCCCCACTAGTCATTGGTGCATTCATCTGATCTTCAGTACAAATAATATAAGGGGAACCGAGAGATCCATTTCCAGCAGCAAAAAGATTTGTCCCTGAGCCTGTAGTTAAACCAGGTCCAGAACATATATCACTACCATCAACTTCAATATAAACTTCTAGGTTGGAGCCACTGGCATAACCTTCAATATAGCTATCAAGTGTTCCAAGTCCACCTTCAGTTAGAAAATCACTATATCCTCTATCGTCTGCTGCCTGACAATTACTGGCCTGCACTCCTGCTGAAGAAGTTGCATTAGGGCCATAAAAGGATCGGACAATTGTAGGAAATGGTAAAGATCCTGTTCCCCATGGAATTTTCAAATTATTAACAGCAGTTACACTGGTTGCCGCAAGTCCTTGAGTTGCAGCACTTTCAACAGCGTAGCAGACACTAGTAAGCCCATCATTATAACTAAAACTTCCCCCTTCATAATCAAACTCAGGAAGAATAACTTGAAAACCGTTAGCATGTCCCTTCTCACTAGATTCATCAAAGCTATGAGCGCATGGAGTACCAACTCCATAGCCACTTACATAAGAAAGATCCCCACATGAAAAAATATCGTCTACGGTTTCACTGACTGTTACCCCAAGAAAATTTGCATCACTACAAGTGGCCGTAGAAATATCAAGCTCAAGATCAACTTCTCCGCCAGCAAGAACAATACTAGAAGAGCCACAACGAGCTGTACCTTCCATTTCATTTCCACCACTATCCCAACCAATGGAAGCGAAAGTCCAATTACCGTTAGTTAGTTCTAATTGTAAATCAGCGGCATAGAGAACTCTGGAAAAGGCATCCCCAGTAGTATTGTTTATTCCCCAAAGCATGGCACCGCCATCAGTTTGGGCCGCAAAGAATCCGGTCTTAAAAACAACCGCACTTTTTTCTACTTGAGATTTTTCGCTACAAGAAAAAAGAATACATAAAATGATGAGTAGTATTGTTTTTAGAACGACGAATCCCCTCCATGTAAAAGCGTCGGCCCTAAAATTAAACCAAGGTGGAGACTATGTGTAAATGGATTATACGCTGTGTGAAATAACTTACCCGAATAACCGAGTAAGTTCATCGGTGATAAGTAAGGCAAGATTTTCTTTTAAGGCCACAGAAACCTCAACAAGAAGTCCAGGACAGGTTGTATTCACTTCATTAACCTTATTATCAAGGATATCAAAGGCCAGCCAATACACTCCGTCTTTTGCAAGATTTTTTGAGTATTCTAGACAAATTTTATTAAGATGATCAGGTATCTTAATCATTTCAAAGCTAGCACCTTGGGCGATATTAGCAAGGAACTCTCCCTTGGGAGGAGTTTTTTTTATTGTTCCAAGATGAAGACCGTTAAAATAAACAGTTCTAATTTCTCCGGACTCAACCGCTTTTAAGTACGGTTGGGCCATAAGAGGCCCGTGAAAATCTTTTGATTTTTTCTCAAATTTTAAAATTAAATCAGAGTCTGAAAGAGAAAACTTCTCAACACCAATGCCTTGGTAGAGATCAACTGGTTTTACTATAATTGATTCATAACCAGAATTTTTTAAACTAGCGCAAAAATCTTTAAAGCCACCAGTAGATGATCCTATATAGCTTTGTACATGGTCATTATATTCAAGAGGATGAATCTTTTCATTATGAAGCATAATACCCTCAGGATCATTTAAGGCCTTCATGCCATAGCGTTTAAGATCTTTAATCATCCAAAGATATTTAAGATAACGAGTATCAAAGGGAGGATCTAGTCTCATATGAAAAATCGTATTGTCATCAACTGAGACTTTACAAGTATTTGCTAATTCAAATTTTGAAATATAAAGATTTTCATCTAAAGCAGAATCAAAATCATAAACTTCAAATCTAGGTGCTCCAGAAGAGAGAATATAAAAGTCTTTTTCAAAAAGAAGATAAACCTCTTGCCCTTTTTCTTTTAAAGTATGAGCAAGTAAAAGAGTTGAATCTTTTTTAGGAACTAGTTTTTCAAGAGGATCAATAAAAAGTAGATGTTTCATAGTTGTGACAGTAATCGTTCTTCAAATTTATCTCCCCCATATTCCTTATAAAGAGACTCAATGTAAAGAAAATACTCTACAAGAGAGCTTCCTCTTTTTTTATGAAGATTTTCTAGAGGAATCATTTTATCTTCATAAGTAAGATAAGCCGATAAAGAAGCATTATTCCATTTTCTAGTGGCTGCCTTGCAAGTTTTCATATTAAGTTTTTTACAAAGAGCACTAAGCTCTGGCCCTAACTCAAGAATTAAAAACTCATCTAACATTTTATCTGCATCTTTTTTGGTACTTGGTCTTTGCAACTCCAGTCTTTTTTTATAACGGTTTGAAAGAATCACAATCTTCTCAGATATCTTTTTCCTATTCTCATATTTTATTTTTTGTTTATTTAAAATCTCAGCACGATCTTTAAAATACTCTAAGGCCATTTTTTGCCCAAAATAATTAGCAAGGTTCTCATTAAGGTCAACTTCGTTTTTAACAAAAAATATTGTGTGAAAAAGCTCATGAAAAATCAGCTCTGCTAATTCAAACTCATCATAATAAAAAAAGCTTGAAAGAATAGTGTCCGTAAAATAGCCAAGGGTGGAATAAGCATAGACAGGGCGTTTGTATGTATAGAGATTTTGCTCATTAAGTTCTTTAATATACTCATCAGCGCTGCTTTCATGAAAAAAACCTAGATAAGGAAAGCACCCCATAATAGGAAAACAATGCTTTTTTGCTTTTAGCTCATCATAAGGAGCCGCAATAACTAAATGGGAAACGGCCTTGCCCTCAAGCTTAGTCATTTTTTCATAAATATCAGTAGGCTTTCTTTTAAAATACTTATAGAAATATTTTTTATATTTTTGAACCAGTCTAATTTTTTCTTTATGCGCAGAAGGAGTTAGGGGACTTTTTAATACTTCATCGTTTGATTTTGCCCTGGACTGAAGACGAACTTGTCCAATGGTTTGCTCAGTAAGATAATTCACCTTAGCACAAGAGCTTATAAGAAGAAGGGTCAGTAATTTTACAAGAACCATGAAAAGCCAGCTAAGTACTTCACATTGTCTCTGGCCTTATCAGTTTCAAAATAAGGAAAGACTGTTCGAATAGAGCCATTGATAGTAAATCGTTCTGTAATTTTAAGTCTTAAAGTGAAAACTCCAAAAACACTATCTGTCTTAGTGCTTTCAACATCAAAGTTAAGAGTCTGTGTGACGCCACTTATATCAACCGTATAATCAACTTCTGATCTGGTAATATCTTTGGCATAGCCAAGTGAGATGATGGGCTGGAGAAAAGATTTTCTTCCGGTAAAGGCCTGCTTTAAGCCTATCCCAAACACTTCACTGGTGGTTCTGTCTTGTTGATTTAAGATTGTAATGGTTGGATCGAGTATTCTTTGGGAGTTATCAGTTATGACATCTAAGTCTTTTGAGTAACTAAACTCTATGGCCGTTAGACCCCAAAGATAGACGGCAACTGCCCCGGAATATGTTCTTTCTACATATTTATTATCACGATTTTCACCGTAAATTTGGCGGTCATATCCAAAATTTCCACTCAGCTCCACCAAGGCGTAAGAACGCACGGCACAGGCTAAAAGGAATAGAGTTATCACTACCTTATTCACTCTTTTATTCTAACAATTTTTAATCTGTGATTTTCCTATAGGGCAGAAATGGAGCAAAAATGGCACTTTTTTCCGGTGCAACCCTGTAAGCTATATGGTGATTTTAGGGGTTTATCAAAAAAAACCTTACATGCAGCGCGAATATGCTGACTCAGCACGTGATCAAATTTACAAAGATCCGGCCAACATGGATAACTATAAAAAATGGTCACTCGGAGGGAGCCATCTTAACAATCAACACCTGTCGAAGGGGAGCAATTTTATGAAAAACTTTATTTTACTTGCAGTTTTAGGAGCATTAACAACTTTTACTGCAAACGCAGGAGTTAGCATTTCTGTAGGACATCATGGTGGCGGACATTACGGTGGAGGCAATTATGGTGGTGGATATAATACTGGCCATGGCTGTAGAGCTGATATGGTAACAAGGGTAGGAAGAGTGATTCAATCTTTTCAAGCTCCAAGATGCCAAGGAGCAATGAGACAATGCCAAAGAGAACTTAGTAGAAGACAAGCACAAGGTCTTAATAGAAGAGCGACTTGTAGAACTGGTGCTGGTGGACATACTGGCGGCGGATATGGCGGCGGTCATAATAACCAGTCTAGAGTTTGTTATGTCGATAGAATTAGCAGTTACGGTCAGCACATCATGACTCATAGTGGACACGCTAATGGGTACAATGCAATGAACCAGGCCTGTACTGAAGCTTTAAATAAATGTAGAAGAGCAAAATCATACGATCAAAGATGCCGCAGAAGAAACTAATAAGGCCGACTCCTTAGATGTTTCTTTTTTGAGGGGCCAGTTTTCTGGCCCTTCTTTTTTTACATGGTTTTAGTTTTTTGCATGTTTGAAATAAGAGCATCCAAAGTACGATCAAGCTCTTTAGTCATGCCCGTATTATACTCTTTTTGATATTGGCCTATGGCCGCACTGAAATTTCTTTCAAAATTATTGATAAGACTTCTATAACGATCATCATTAGAAGCAACTTCTACCCAGCCCTGAGCTTTTCTGATCACAACTTTTTTCACTTTGGCCGCACCAAAACTATTTTCAAAAGTAAAAAGCAGATCCTCACCTTTTTCATTTTTAAGAGCAACATCAATTTGCTCCCCTATATCCATTCCATCAAGAGCCGAGAGTTTATTTACTAATTGCTCTGATGTAACACCAGAGATATCCATACTTGTAAGATCTAATAGATTGGCCTTCATTCCAACTATCTTTGGAGGAAATTTTGCTGATTGAGCAGAGGCCGTAGTACTTAAGGCCGCTGAAGCAGTACTAGATCCACCACCAGATGAAGTTGTTGTTTGTGCACCAGTGTCTGCAATTTCAGTCTGCTCTGTTTTTTCTCTCGCTGCTGGAGCAGAGATGGAAGCTGTTGGAGCTCTATAACTAGAGTTTTGATAGTAATTATTTTCAATTTCAGGTGTTCTTATACTAGGAGTTGCTCCTCCTTCTAGATAAGCATCAACTTGAGATTGCATTCTTTTAATTTCAGCAAGAGCTGCTTCATTATTAGGCTTATTATCAAACACACTTTTCATACGATTAATGATTTCACGCTGAACCATTTGATTGGCCTCGCTATCATTATAATTTTGCATTCTACCAAGCTGCTCTTTAAGTCTATTGAGCTCTGAGCTTAATTCAGGATCAATTGGGTTTCCATTAACAGAATTACCATTCACATTAAAATAATTTCCATAACGGCCATCATTTGCAACAAGGCCCTGCTGAAAACCAGCTGAGTCTGTACCTCTTAGTTGATTTTGAATAGCTGCAATTTGAGCATTATTTGAAACATCTATTTTAGCTGGTGCACTTGATGAGCTTATAGCAGACTTTGTAGTTGCAATTGGAATAGATCCAGCAATATTAATTTGCGCTGGCTCAGAAGCAACTGGAGTAATAACTTTTACTCCCATACCTTCAAGTAAGTCCTTATTTAATTTTGAGTTTGTTTGAATTTGGATTTCACTATTTCCGGCCTGGTCATAAACCAGAGTTCCCCCAAGAATTGTTGCTATAGATGCTGCTTTAAGGTCTTTCGCTGAGCCAAGTTTTTTATCACATTTTTGATTTTCTGTTTTTAATTCCTTTAAGGCGGCTGTCGTGTAACCTTGGTTTCTAACAAAGTTTAAGCAGTTTCCATTACCTTCACAGCTATTCTTGGTAAGATTTCCATTAATACCTAATGGTTCACAAGTCTTAGTTAGTTC
>CAYGJN010000067.1:0-919 GCA_964350135.1 uncultured Bacteriovoracaceae bacterium
GACTATAATATTCTTAAGTCAAAAGAAATATTAACTGAAACTCTTCAACTTCTAGAAATACAAAAATCTGATCTTGAAAACCTAAAAGAAAATGATAAGGATAAATATCACAAACTATTAGACATCGTTAGAAAGAAAGTAATCGCATCTTTTCTAGGTTCTTTTAGAGCATTAGAAGCTAAAGTAGCTGCCTGTGAATACTATAAAGCTAACGAACAAGAGCAAAGTAACCAATGCTTTGAGTTCTTCTATCTTGTAGATCAAAATAATACTAAAAAATTCACCAATGATATCTTATCAATTATCCAATCAGAATTTCCTGGATTAACTTCAGAAGTTGCTACACAAGATCAAGCAACGGAGTTAATTGACGAGCCTGCTAATGAAACGACAGTAGAAAGTGATATCCCTAAAATAACTAAAAAAAATGGGAAAATAAAACAAGAATGTATTCGTGATGATGAAAACAGAAAAGGTATAGTCAATGTTTCATTGACAAATGGTAACGAGAAAGCCGATGAAAACTGGCGAGATCACTTGGATGAAGAATTAAATGATGGTGTTTTTAGATTTTATGGAATTACTCAATTAGATAATCCAGAGCAAGTTGTAGGTGAAGATAATTTCATTGGGGATTGTTTTCACGACGAATCCTGTGAAGTAGATTACGCTGATCAATATAAATTTTTAATTGTGTTATATGGTCATTCAGTTGATGGTGATTTCGTGCCTATTGAAAAAGAGCCTAAGAAGTTTTTATCAACATGTCCATTAGTTGATATGCCAAACTTAGGTATTAATCCTCAACAGCAGCAAGGTCAAATTCCTCCCCAAAGGCCAAGGCCTAGAAAGCCTAGAAGCAAAAAACTTAATTTGATTAATTTTGGAGTTGTCTGGGGGTAGCTCGGATAGGTTGGGG
>CAYGJN010000067.1:929-15391 GCA_964350135.1 uncultured Bacteriovoracaceae bacterium
ATTAATTTTGGAGTACGCGGAGGCTAGAAAACATAGCTTGTGTCATCACTTCCCAGAACATTTAATCTATCACAGCCAATAGAGCCTATTTCCTTGTATAAAAGTTCTTGAAAATTAGGTTTTAGATGTCCTAAAAATATAGGTACATCTGCAGGCATCTTAGGTATCTCATAGGAAAGAGTTTCTGGCGTATGGTGAAAACTATCAATAGCAACTTGTTTTAGTTTATTAGGAAAACTGACTTCTGTGAAAATAGCTTTTAGATTTTTAACTGAAGCTGCTAATTCCCAAATACGATCTGTAGGGCCAGTATCTTGGGTAAAAACAACACTACTAGAATCCTTTTCAACAATAAATCCAAAAGCATTACCAGGATGGTTAACTTCTACTGGAGTGATTTTATAATTCATTAATTGAATTGTTTTTTCTGGCTCTATAACATTAAAATTAATTGTAGGGTTTTCTTTATTAGGTAATTTAGAGAAATCTGGCCAAATTTTATCATTAAAAAGATGCTCTTTAATAGCAGAATAAACAAAACTGTTTGAATAGACTTGAAATGGGTTTTCATTCATGCCAAAACAATTATCACAAAGAAAAGCAAGATCTTTTATATGGTCAAGATGAGCATGGCTAATAAGAATATTTTTAATCCTGGCCTGTTCTGAAATAGTAATACCTTCTGCGACACTTCCAGCATCAATCAAAAGATCTCCATCAATTAAATAACTTGTGGCCTTAAAACCTGGAGATATGCCCCCATGTCCACCAATGATTCTTACTATCATTAATACCTCGTGAATTAATCATACCATGTCAGAGGAAATTGAAAAATAACCTATTTCTTGCTTTCTATTAACTGAGAATAAAGATCCCCAGCGTTTTGCTCAAGAATCTCCCCTAGTAATTTTGCAACGAGCTTAGGCTTCATTCCTTTGGAGATTATATTTTCACTCAGTTCAACTAACTTAGATTTTGAGCTAAGCTTAGAGTCTTGAATATTAAAAAGAAGAACAAACTCTCCTCTCCAGTCCATTAGCTCATTATTAAACTCTAAGCCTTTAAAACGTTTCACATCCTCAAATGTTTTAGTGATTTCTTTAACAACTGCGAACTCAGAATTAGGGAAACAACTAGTTAAAATTTTTAAACTCTCACAAATTCTATGTGGAGATTCAAAATATATATGAGTACCATTCCAAAGTAGGTGCTTCAGTTCTGCAATTTTACCTTTTTCCCTTGAAAGAAACCCATGAAAAGTAAAAGGATGAGCAGGTAGACCACTAACTTCCAACGCACCGATAACAGAGGTGCATCCGGGGATAGTAGCAATCTCATAACCATTTTCAATAGCACTAGTAATTAAAGGAAAGGCAGGGTCACTTATAACAGGGCTCCCAGCATCACTGCATAAATAAAGATCATGAGAAGAAAGTATTGATATAAAATGATCAATTTTTAAATTACTAGAGTGATCATGAAAAGAAGAAATTTTCATATTATGAGAATCAATATTTAGTCGAATTAATAGATCTCTAAATTTCCTTGTATCTTCAACGGCAAAATATTCCCCTGCTTTTATAAGAGAAATTGCTCTTTGACCTAAATCCAAATGGTTGCCGATTGGAAGTGTTATTAAAATAAGCTTACCCAAAATTACCGCCTCTAGTTAAAAGTTTTCTGGGTGATAAGATAAGGATAACAGAGTGATAGAGCTCTTTCTATTTAAAAGGAGAATTGAATGTCAATGCAAGCACTGATTGAACGAGATGCCAATGGCAATATAATTGTACGAATGAAAGGGGATCTTAACTATGAAAACAGTGCTCTGTTTAAAAATGAGCTTCAAGAAATATTAACAGAAAATCCAACTGTGGGTATAACTCTAAACATGCAAAATATAGATTTTGTTGGCTCTTCTGGTATAGGTCAATTTGTTGATACTATAAAAAAAGTTAACAAAGATAGAACAAAAGTAAGATTGGCCAATGTAAGAGCTGAATTTTTAAAAGTTTTTAAACTATATAAACTAACAGACGATGATTTAAGGTTAATTGTAGAAGATTTTGACACAGATGAAACAGAGTTTTTATCTCAACGTTATGGCCGAAAATTAACATTTCAAAACTAAGATAATTCATTTATTAAGGGAAGCTCAACTTTAAACTGACTTCCCCCTAATTCACTTTTGCCAATATCAATTTTTCCATTATGTTTTAAAACAATATGTTTAACGATTGCAAGGCCAAGCCCTGTACCTCCCATTTCACGAGAGCGAGATGGATCAACTCTATAAAAACGTTCAAATAATCGTGCCCAGTGTTTTTCTGGAATTCCAATTCCATCATCATCCACACAAAGAATAGAGTTTTCTTTATTATGCCAAGAAATTCTTACGATCCCTGCCTCTCCATTATACTTACAGGCATTATCAATCAAATTTGTTAGCAATTGTTCCATTAATAAAGGATCACCCAAAAATTTCTGACTTGTAATATCCATTTGAAAATCAATATTTTTGTAATGATAATTTTGTTTAACATTCATAATAACAGAACTTACAAGCTCTTCCGGGATTATTTCTTTCCTGTCAATATGAGCCTTAGAATTAATTACTGAAAGGTTTAGCACATCATTAAAAAGATGAGTCAGTCTTTCACAGTTTTGTTCAATACGGTCTAAATACTCTTTAAGATGTGGTTTAACACCATCAGGCTGAGAGCTTAAAATTTGAACAAAACCTTTCATCGCAGTTAACGGTGTTCTAACTTCATGACTAACATTAGTCACAAAATCAATTCTCATTTGTTCTGTTAATCTTTTTTCACTAATATCGTGAAATATTCCTATAGCTCCTACATTTTCTCCCTTTGCGTCTTTAATGGACGAAACAATCAGATCATAAAAACCTTTTTGATTATTTCTGTGTAGAATTTCGATACTAGTTTGAACTTTCTTTTTATGACCTATCAATACAGATTTGTAAGCATTTTCTACTTGAATATTACGTACAAGCTTCCAAAGATTATCACCCTCTAGAGCTGAGTGTTCCTTTACGTAGGCTGGTATAAATGAAAATCTAAAATTCTCATTCATAAGAAGAATTTTATTTTCTTTATTTATAGCGAGAATACCATCACTAATAGAGCGAATTAGAATATTACTTTTTTCGTTTTCTAAATAAAGTTTATCAACATAATTTTTTAATCCGTTTTCAACTTCATTAAAGGCAATTTCAAGATCAGCAAGTTCGTCACCTGTATTATCAATTGTAATATTATTATGACTCATTTTACCAATGTACTGCAGTCGCTCAATTAAATTCCGTAAGGGTCCTATCAGTCTATGTGAACGACTGATTGAAAATGTCGTAAGAATAATAAAAATTGGAATAAGAAGTAAAACAATTGATCGGTCAATTAAATTAAAAGTTTCATCAAGAACATCTATTCTAAGAGATTTTCTAAGTATGATTGGTTTATCATTATGAGAAATACTGATCGCACCATAGACCATATTTGTTTTCAATGTATCACTATATCTTTCTGAGAACCCTGCTCCATTATTAAAAGCATCTACAATCTCTGGCCGATCTATATGGTTTTCCATTTGTGTATTATTAACAGCAGTGTCGCAAGTCACGACCCCAGTTGAAAGAATAACTGTATAACGTGCCGTTGTTTCAACATTGGAGATAGTTTTACACCATTGAGTAATATCATCTCCACTTTTAAGAATAATGGCCTTATTCAGCTCTAGAGATTCACTAATATCTGTTTGCAGCTGTGTTATAAAAGTATCTTTGAAATAATAACGTGTAATAAGAGAAGTTATAATGACAGAAAAAAAGACAAGAGCAACTTGGAATAAAGCAATTCGTCTAAAAAATTTACGAGGTAGTAGAAGCTTAGAACTATTATTCACTGATGATACGATAACCAACTCCTCTTATAGTCTCTATCATTTTAGAAGCTTCGAGCATTTTTTTTCTAAGACCAAAAACATGAGTATCAATAGTTCTATCTGTTACATGTACTGGTCCATCTTGCACAATCTCAACAAGATCTCTTCTTGTGAGAACTTTTCCTGAAGACTCAATTAGGGCCGTAAGAAGTTTAAACTCAGATTTTGTTAACTCGATTTCATTACCACTAACATAAGCCTTCACTTGATCAAGATCTATTTTAAGTATTCCGTTTTCAAGAATATTACTTTTAGTAGGTCCAATAACAACTCTATCATAGCGTCTAATTAATGCTTGCACTCGTGCAAGAAAGATCTTCATATCAAAAGGCTTTGTAATATAGTCATCAGCTCCTTCACTTAAACCTTCGATAATATTTTCTGGTCGAGATAAGGCCGTTACCATTAGAATTGGAATTGATTTAGTTTTTTCAAACATTCTTATAAATTTACAAATTTCCAAACCACTAAGACCAGGTAGCATCCTATCAAGAATTACAAGATCATACTGTGCTTCTTGTTCTTGAATTTCTTTGAGAGCTTCTTGACCATCAAAAAAAGGGTAGACGTTATATCCTTGGAGCTCTAGTTGAGACCTCATAAGGTCACTAATATCTTTTTCATCTTCAACTATTAAGATTTGTCTGCGCTTCATGTTTGGAGCTCTCCCACTTTTTCGATATTTGCTCTATTGGATCTTCATTATATTTATATATTTTAATAACTTCTTTAGCCATATTCTTAATATAATCACCAATTCTCTCTAATGCTTTTGCCATTCTTGTTGAGTGATAGCCTTCTTTAAAATCAATTCCATCACCGGATCGTTTCATAAATGATTTTATGATTTTTTTATTATGTTCATTAACAACTTTATCAACCTTAATGGCATCTTGAGCAAGATCTATTCGACATAAGACATAGCCATCAGTGGTTATTCTTAACATAAGAGTAATTTCTTTCATCATTTCTTTAATAATCGCAAGTTCAATACTGGGTACTTTAGATACAGAAATCAATATATTAACTAATTGTCCACTCATTCTATGTAAGTCATGGGAAATCTTAACTGTTGATAAAACAAACCTAAGAGTTGTACCTGTTAAAGAATAATTTTCAAGAAGGTAAAAGCTTTGTAATTCAATTCTTTTATAAAGAAGATCAACTTCACTTTTATTACTAGTAATAGTTTTTGATAAACCATCTAGATTGGAATGCTCACATGAGAAAAAAAGACTCTCTAAAGAATAGTCTACAAATGAAGACATCTTGATTAAGGACTCTTTTAAGTTTGCTAGCTCATTATGCACATAAACTCCGACTTGAAGCGTAAATATCAAAGAAATTCAATAATTTAAAGATCTATATAAAACATAGCAAAATTTATAGAAAATGAATTTTTTGATTGCGTTAGAATAAGAGCTAATAGGCTTTAAAACGATAAATTAACGATGTTCAAATTAAAAGACGGGCTATAATCCTTTTGGGAATTATCATAAATATCCATTAACTTAGCCTGTTCTTTAAACCTTAAGTCTTCCCAGTACTGTAGGACTTCATCTCCTTCTATTGGTAAATCATTATAAAGACCACCGGCCCCTTCTGGGTAAACATCAGTATCTGGATTATTTTTTTTATAGGCATGAGAGAGAACAATATAACTTCCAAAAATAAGTCCAGCATAGAGCCCTAAAGAAGCTCCTTGAGCTATTGCTCTGGCCTTAGTGCCAAATGCCAATGAAGCTACACCAAGTAATGTTCCAGCAGCTGTACCGTAACCAGCAACAGTTAACATGATTTTAGTCTTAGAATCCAATGCATGAACAGGCCTTGATCCAAGACCTAAAATGAGACAAACCAGAACTACTCTTAAAAAAGAAAGTGATTTCATACTTTTAGCTTAATTATCTTTATTAAAATTGGCAAAATTTCTTTACAGCAGTTCTACTTTTCGTAATATATAACGCCACGCCTCTTTTGAACAACCCAGACAAAAACCTCGAACTCTTCTCAAGTCTTTGTAACTGTCTTTGCTTAATGGTCCCACTAGACTTCACTTCAAGCACAACAAGCTGGTTTTTTGCAAAAAAAGCAATATCAATTTGTCCAAGATTACGAGACCTGAGACTTTTATCGGAAACGAGAAGTGACTGGTACATACTATGATATTTTTTTGACCAAAAAGCTTCAAGGGCCTCACCTTTCACAATATTCTCTCACTCCCCTAAAGCTTTTTCGATGAATAATACATGGGCCAAATTCTGAAATGGCCAGTTTATGACTTTTAGTAGGATATCCAGCATGGGACTCAAATCCGTACTGAGGATACTCTTTTGCAAAGTTAATCATAAGAGCATCTCTGTACTCCTTTGCAATTATTGAGGCCATTGCAATCAGGCAAGATTTTTGATCACCTTTAATAATTGGAAATTCATGTATATTCCTATTATCAAAATTAACTTTCTTATTCCCATCTATAAGAATCAAACCTTCTCCATATGCATTGAAATAGTTAAAGGACTCTTTCATGGCCAATAGTGAAGCTTTTAAAATATTATTTCGATCAATTGAACTATGATCTTGATTATTGATACAAAAATCAAATGAGCCCTCTTTAATTAGAACTTCATAAACTTGATCAGCAACTAATCTCTCTACATCAATGCCAAGACTATCTAAAAGCTTAAGTCTTTTTTTGCTCGTTAATCTTTTTGAATCAGTAACTCCTAATTTTTGGAGCTGAGAAACAATCATCTTAAGTGAATTTAAATCATTAACAAAGACTGTACATGCAGTTACAGGACCGGCCAAAGGGCCTCGCCCAACTTCATCAACACCTGCTATAAATTGATGATTAGATTTTATAAATTCTGTTTCAAACATTATAGAATTTTGACAAAAAAAAAGCGCCTCTACAAGGCGCTTTTAGATATTGAAAACTAATTAGTTTATTTTTCTCTATCGTAATCAGTTGCAATTCTTGCTGATTTACCAGAACGTTCACGAAGGTAATAATGCTTAGCTCTTCTGGTTTTACCGTGAGAGGTAACTTCAACTTTTTCGATATTTGGTGAATGAAATGGAAAAACTCTTTCAACACCAACACCACTAGAGATTTTTCTTACTCTAAAGTGACCATTAATATTATTTCTTTCTTTAAGAGCAATACACATCCCTTGAAAGACCTGTACACGTGATTTCCCAGCCTCTGTGATTCTTACGTGAACAGCAAGACTGTCACCAGATCTAAAGATTGGAAATTTACTAACTTTGTCGTTAGTGTGATTTTGATTAACTTTGTCGATGAGGTTCATTTTAACTCCAACATCATTTTAAATAATATTTGAACTTAGAGGGACCAACTGAGCTGATTTAAATAAATAGCTACAGCACTTCGCACAGATAGGTGGTTATAACCATCCTGAGCAGCTCCAATAATAGGAGCTAGTCTAAAATCCGAACGAGCAATTATAGAGTCCGTAAGTCCCCAACCTGTACCAAATACGATAAATAGAGGCACTTTGTCAATTTGCGCCTGCCCAATTAGCTCTTTCATTCCACCGTCATTCTCAGCAAAATTAGCTCCAGTAACCACCAATTTGGGTCTTTGTCCTTCAAGCTTTTCAATCTCATCCATAGCAAGATCCAAAGATTCTTGATGATAGACATGGGAGAGAGCATCTGAACGATCTGGATTATAAACAGAGGCAGAATCCTCTTTCCAATGACCCAGAATAGTTGATAAGAGCTCTTTTTGGGCCTTAACCGGTGTAATGATAAAATAGCCTCGAGATCCAAAAGTCCTAGAAGATCTGGCAATATCGTGGATATCAAGATTTGTAACAGAAGTAGTTATTTCAAGATTATTTTTATTTTTAATAGGATGATGAACAAGACCAATATAATAATTAATCATCAATTTTACCCCATAAGTCTGGTCTGTGCTTTTGAGTAAGTTCTTTTCTCATTTGCACTCTCCATTTTTCCTGTAAAGCATGGTTGCCTGATCTTAGAACTTCAGGAACAACAAGCCCCTCAAACTCTAGCGGCCTAGTATAATAAGGCTCTTCTAGTAAATCATCTTCAAAGGATTCACAAGTATTACTCTCCTTGTTTCCAAGAACATCTGAACAAAACCTTAAAGAGCTATCTAGTATACCCATAACAGCGATTTCTGCCCCAGTTAGAATAAAATCTCCAAGGCTTATCTGTTGATCTATATAAAGCTCACAAAAGCGCTCATCAATCCCTTCATAACGACCACAAATAAAAACAAGATCTTTTTTATTACTAGACTGTAAGTAGCTAGAGAACTTTCTCGCTTCTTTATTATCCCACTTAGTTCCTCTTGGACTTGGATAAACAATATGGAGATTTTCCTTAATACTAGTATAGTTTCCTTTTGCGCAGATTTGATTAAGTGATTCTTTTAAAACATCGGCCCTAATCACCATTCCTTGCCCGCCTCCATAAGGAGTATCATCAACACCTTTAAAACCTTTTGGAGAGCATTCTTTTAGATCAATGGTTTCAAGTTTGAAATCCCCTCCTCGCTCTGATCTTAAGGTTTTTCCAATAACGCCATTTTCCACGAATGAATCAAAGTAGTCTGGAAAAAGTGTGACTATCCAAATACGCTTCATTCAATAAACTCTGGTCTTTTGATAGAAACTCTTTTATTTGCAATATCTTTTTCTTTAAAAAACTCATCTACAAATGGTAAGTCCATTTTTTTGCCATCAATTTCCATTTCAATCACTGTCTGTATATTTGTTTCGTAAAAACCAATAATAGATCCTATCTCTAACTTAGTCTCAGCACAGAAAACCTTGCATCCAATAATATCTTTAAGATAAAACTCTCCCTCATTAAGTGGAATTAAGTCTTTTTCTAAAATATAAATTTTAAAAGGTAAAAGTTCTTCAACTTGGTTACGATTATCAATACCCTCTAGGTAACAAATTACTTTATTTCCAAATTGAATTTTGGAAATGCTAAATTGTCCTAATTCTTTATCTGTATTAGTTTTAAGAAGGATCTCAATTCCTGGTTTTAAAGAACTATTTTCAACTTCATAAAGTTTGAAGTGAAACCCTCCTTTAATACCATGTGCTTTGTCACAAAAACCAAGTTCAATCATAATAAAAAAAGGCCCGTTATCCGGGCCTGTCCATAAAAAATATCGTAATTAAATTTATTCAATAATTTCTAAGACAGATCTTTTTTTAAGTTTTGTAGAAGCTGCATTTAAAATAGTTCTTAACGCTCTTGCAGTTCTTCCCTGCTTACCAATAACTTTTCCAAGATCAGACTTATCTACTTTTAGTTCAATGACAGTAGTTTGTTCACCTACTATCTCTGTAACCTTAACTTCATCTGGTATATCAACCAATGCCTTACTAACATAATTAATAAGTTCTTTTAGTTCACTCATTCCGACTCCTAATGACTTAAAAGATAAATTAAAGCTGAATTTTATTTCTTTTTAAGATTGTTCTCACTGTATCTGAGAGCAATGCTCCCTGAGAGATCCATTTTTTAATAGAATCAACTTTTACAGAATTAAGAACTTCTTCAGCATTAGGATTGTATTGCCCAAGTTTTTCAAGAAAACGTCCATTACGTGCTTTTCTAGAATCTGCTGCAACAATAGTATAGACTGGCTTATTTATTCGACCACCACGTGCAAGTCTAATTTTGATCATTTATAAACTCCCGAATTAACTACAAATTTTCAACTAGTTATAGAGCATAGGTTTTAAGTCAACGAAGTGCATAAGTCAATGAAAAAGAGGGTTACCAAAAGTATCCACCACCGAAAGGGCCCTTCTTTTTGCCTTTTTTTCCTTTCTTTTTGCCTGTGGCCTGCTGTCGGAATCCTTTTTGAGGACCGCCCATAAGGCCTTCCATTCCAGGCATACCCGGCATACCGCCGCCTTTAAACATCTGCATCATTCCACCCATCATCTTTTCCATTTGCTTGAATTTCTTAAGAAACTCCTGAACATCTTTAAGCTGGGTGCCAGATCCTCGAGCAATTCTGCTCATACGAGATTCATTTAAAAGCTTGTAATCATCGCGCTCTTTCGCTGTCATAGACGATATGATTACTTTCATTTTCTTCATTTCATCTTTGGCAGGACTGAGGTCTCCTACTTGCCTTAAAGCGCCGCCCATTCCTGGGATCATCTTAAGGATGGACTCCATAGAACCTAATTTTCCAATAGATTCCATCTGCTTCATAAAATCACTGATGGTAAAGCGGTTTTGCTCAAGATTTTTCATCATGCGCTCAGCATCTTTTTCATCAATAACTTCTTCAGCTTTTTCCACAAGAGAGACAACATCTCCCATATCTAGAATTCTTTTTGCGAGCCTATCTGGGTGAAAAAGCTCAAGGTCCTTCATTTTCTCCCCAGTGGAGATAAAGCGGATCGGAACCCCTGTTACTGCACGAATTGAAAGAGCAGCACCACCACGAGCATCTGAGTCCATTTTAGAAAGAACAACACCAGTAAGCTCAATAGTTTCATGAAAGGCCTTGGCAACATTCACTGCCTCTTGCCCTGTCATGGCATCAGCAACCATTAAAACTTCAGGTTTGAGATCAGCTATGGCCTCTTTTACTTCACGAATTTGTCCCATTAGTTCTTGGTCAATATGAAGTCGCCCGGCCGTATCTATTAAAACTATATTTTTGCGAAGAGTTTTAGCATGAGCAATAGCAGCAAGTGCAATATCTTTGGGATGAGTTGATAGATCACTATCAAAATAATCCATATCTAATTGCTTACAAAGTGTAATCAATTGGTCTTTAGCTGCAGGTCTAAAAGTATCTGCAGGTACTACAAGGACATCTTTTTTTTCTTTAGACTTAAGGTATTGTGAGAGTTTTCCCGTAAAAGTTGTTTTACCAGCACCATTTAATCCCACAATAAGAATGGGCAATACACCTACTCTATCAAGAGGGAGTTTTTCATTTTGATCTCCCATTGTGGCAGCTAATTCGTCATGCATAATCTTAACGAATTGCTCACCAGGCTCAACACCAGATATAACTTTCTCACCTAGAGCGCGCTCTTTTACAGAATTAACAAAGCCTTTAACAACTTTGAAATTTACATCAGCTTCTAAAAGAGCTGTTTTAACCTCAGAGAGAGTGTCTTCAATATTGGATTCGGTAATCTTTGCCTTTCCACGAAGGTTTTTGAAAGCACTATCGAATTTTTCACTTAAGTTATCGAACATGGCAGGCATTATAGCTTGACGAGCTTTCTTTTGGCCATTAGATTTGCGCCATGAGCAATTTTGAAATGCTATCTTTTTCAGATTCACTACAATCAAAGCTAGATATTCTTAATTCTAGAAAGCAAAGCTGTAGGCTTGGAGAGCTTGATTTTAGCTCAAGAATTCTCTTGGCTCCCATGGCCAGCATCTGTAATGCTCCATTTAGACTTCTTATGCAGCAATTAGGTGCAGGAGGCTCTGCAAGCGAGCTTGTTAGCTGTGACGGAATTATTCACGGAAATAAAAGAACATTAGATATGCTTAGAATTCATCCAAAAGAAAAACATCTTGGGATTCAGCTTTTTGGAGAAGATAAAGATATTATGGCCCAGGCTGCCAAAACGGCCTTAGAGTATAGGCCTGATTTTATTGATATCAATATGGGCTGTCCTGTTAGAAAAGTTGTTAATAAAGGAGGCGGATCTGCTCTTTTAAAAGATGCTGCTTCACTTGGTCCATATCTAGAAACAGTTAAGAAATCCTTAGGCTCAACTCCCCTTACTATAAAAATTAGAACTGGCTGGGATGATGATCAGATCAATGCTCATGAGATTGTTCATATTGCAAAAGAGTCTGGTGTTAATATGGTGGCTATTCATGGACGAACTAGGGCCCAACAGTATAGAGGAAGTGCAAATTGGGATTATATAGAATGGCTAGCAGAGGAATCTAGTCTACCACTTATTGGAAATGGAGATTTACATCAGGCCTTTCAAGTAAAAGAGAGACTTGATAAAACAAAATGTCAGGCAGTAATGGTGGCAAGAGGCTGTCTTAGAAATCCATTTATATTTTTAGAACCTTATACTTTAGAAAGCGAAGACCTTAAATTCACTTCTGCTGATTATTTTGAAGTGCTTTCACGTTATGCCTATTATGTAGGCGAGTTTTTTGATCGGGAGCAGGTCCATCTTATTCAGGTTAGAAAACTTATGATGTGGTTTGCTGCAGGTTTTCCAGGTGCTTCAATATTTAGATCCAAATTATTTGATTTTAAGACCTTAGAAGATGCTATGAAATGGTCAGAAGACTTCTTTCAATCAAACGCATCTCGGACTAAATTCATCAACTACGGACAAGATTTTATGATGTCCGGCCACGGTTAGTATTAAGAATAGTCATTATAAGCACGATAAGTTTAGTGGAGGGGCCGTGAAACTTATCTTGATTTTTTTAATCAGCTTTCATCTATTCTCTGGTGTTAAACCAGATGCTGTTAATTGTGAAAAATTAAACGATGCATATCTGTATTATAACGATTTAGAAAATGCATTGCCTATCACAGTTAAAAAGAAAACAGCAAAAATAATAGAAGCATTATGCAAAGAGTACTCTCGAGATCTTTGTTTTGAGATGACCCGTTATAAAAACTTAAAAGACGGAGTTTATGGTTTTGAACAATTAAGATCTCTATATAGATCCCTGAGATCTGATATTGTGTCTCAACCAAGACTTGAGTCTAGTTTCGAAAAACTTGGCACAAACTATAATGAGTTTATTCAAACACTAAATACTCTAGGAACTAATATTAGATCAACTCCAGGCTATACAGATCTACAAACAGCTAAGTACCAAATTATTGAACTTTTAAGACAAGGTAATACCTGCTCTATTCGTACACTCAAGACTGATCTTAATAATATAAAGACCAATCAATCAGTTGAGCAATGCTTTAGCAATACAGAGCTTTTGGGTGACCATACATTTTTTGTGCTTGATAATTTAGATATCGTTCTTAATCTAAACAAGAATCTTTATAATGAACAAGCAAGTATTAATCGCTTTGAGAGAGTAAAAATAATACAAGAAAAAATGTGCTCAAATATTGGACAAAAATTAGTGGAATCAATTTCAATCTCCAACGAGCAAAGAAAACAGAAAATAGAAGGCAAAAGACATTTTTGTAGTCTTATAGATAGTAAAAGAAAAGCACGACTTAATGTTGAAAGAGACCTCGATCAGAAGCTTGGAAGAGAGCTAACATTTGGTGACTACTGGCTTGGCAGAAATGGATACCGAGGAATGCCAGGACTTGCCATGGCCTTACAAGGAGGCCTTGGAACTGTTTTTAATTATATAACAACCAATGAGCAGATAAAATATTATAACTACCTAGATACACAAGCGACTAATTATTGGATCTATAATGAAAAATTTAGAATTACTAATTGTATTGGACAACAATCTTTAGGGACATTGAATTGGAATTTTAGCTCTCTTGATAATACTCCTGTTCTTCCAGACCTTAGCAATATGGATTGGATGGCCGGTGGTAATTTTGCTAATTGTAATCCAGATACATTCATCTCTCCTACAAATCCGAATAATGCCTTCTGGTATACACCTCAATTCCCATCATTTAATCTGCTTCCTCCTCTTGGCAATACAGCACAATAAAATAGCGAGAAATCAATATGGAAGATAGAACTTTAAAAGATAGCGAAATCGTTTACAGGCAATTAGTTATGCCAAATGATACAAATACGCATGGTACATTATTCGGTGGAAAGATGATGAGCTGGATTGATGTAGCTTGTGCATTGTCGGCAGTAAAGTATTGCAGTAATGCTGTTGTAACAGTTCATATGGATGATGTGAGCTTTAAAGAGCCTGTGCAGTTAGGTGACCAGGTTGTCATTCATTGCCGTGTTACACATGCAGGAACAACAAGTATGGAAGTAGAAGCACGCGCTTACAGAGAAAATCCTATGAAAGGAATTAATAAGCTTTGTCTAACAGCTTTTTTAACTTTTGTTGCCCTAGATAAGGATCATAAACCTACAAAGGTTCCAAAACTTGTTGCTGATAAAGATGAAGATGCAAAAGTTATTGAAGCAGCAAATATTCGAGTAAAAAAAAGAAAGCAAAATTAATAAAAAAGTCATCTTTAAGCTACTGAAATCACATTAAGCATTGTCAAGATACTTGTCTAAAAAATAAACAAACACCATTATTTTCTTTTAAAATTGTCACAACTCACCTTCTAACTACTAATAATCATTCGAAAAATTAATTTTAAAAAAATAATTTAATAAACAAATTATTATATTATTTTTAGTAAAATTTGTTAAAAATTGCATACTAGTTTGGCCTTAAAAGCCATTTGTCTTTTTTCTTACAAAGTGAAATGTTAAAATTTTAAACAGAAAAGAAAATATCAAGGGTTTAGAAATCTAACACCGTCTTATCATTAAACACTCGGGTATTAAAAT
>CAYGJN010000068.1:0-15215 GCA_964350135.1 uncultured Bacteriovoracaceae bacterium
GTTTTTATCAATAGTTGAAGGAAGAAGAGAGTCGGTCTTATCAATTTTTCCATTTTTGTTTTGATCCCAATAGAACTGAGTCTGTTTTGCAATTGATGTTTTAGAATAAAGATAAAGATTTTTTGCAGGTTGAGCTTTATCAATAACTAGTTTTATTTTTTTTTCTTTAACTTCCCAATAAAGGGCTGGAGGCTTTGATAAATAACTTAGTAAGGTGTTTTGGAATTTACTGAGACCTGCAATCCGGTCTTCAAGACCTTTATATAAAGCCTTTTTGGAAAGATCCCTTCTCGGGGTGTTATTATAATAATGAATCTGTAGAAAATTACTATCTCGCTCAAGTGAAGTTCTAAAAGCATTTAATTTTTTCGCTAGCTTTTCACTGGTGTTTTTTAAAATATTATTTTTCAAAGCGTTGAAAGAGATTACCTGTTTTTCAAGGATAAACTTAGTATTCATATGTAAAACACGAAAAACATCATTTGAAGCTTTGTCCTCTATAATGGGAGTGCTTCCATTTTGATAGATTGAGCCTAGCCCCATATCATGTGATACAGGTGTGATCTGCCCACTCCAAGGGTCACCTATTAAGCGATTGTTATGGGCGATTGAGTTATGCCAAGACTGTGAGAAAGTTTGATAAGCTGCAAAGCTTGCCCATTGATTGAAAGGAGCCATCTCTTCTAAGAGTTCCATATCAGCACTAGATGTCTCTGCCCTGCGGATTAAGTTAAAAAATAATTCGAGCTCACGGTCATCTGTTTTTGGACGACGATTAAGATAAGATCTTTTTGTCCAAAACTTAGTATTTTCATATAACGAATTATCAGTCCCAACAACAAGGTCTGCATTATATTGTTCACCCTTGTAAAGATTTACCGGCATATAGTTATTATGACGTAAGAACTCCTCTGATAAACGCTCTACTTCTACAACAATACCTATTGGTTTATTATTTATAAAAAGTTCAACGGGACGAGATCTTGGAGACGGTATATTTAGTTGTTTTGCAATTTCTAAGGAAAGATAAACATCTGCATAACCTTGTCCTTGAGGAATATAATAGTCAAAATCTCGAACACCATCTTTAATATTTTTTTTCCTATGGCGGATTCGAAAAGATTTATTATCAAACATCCAGTTAAATGGGTTATCACCTCTGTATCTATATTTTACTCGTTCTAGTTTTTTATCCTTAGTGAGAATATAAGCTTTTTGATATTTCTTAGTGGAGGTTGGAATATTATTTTCTAGCGATGCTTTAGACCTTGCTGGCAAATAAAGTCTAACTTGGTCTAGTCCTAGTTTATCTGATGCTGTAATCTTTTGCCATAAACGAGTTGTCTTAAGCTCCACATAATAAAAAGGCCAATCAACAGCACTTATGTAAACGCCGTTAGTAGATTGTCCGGCCCTCCAGTCTTTAACAATAATCATAATAGCTGAAAGAGTTAAGGATAACGTGATGACAATCAACGGAATCAGAAAAAGACGACGGCGTATAATCATTAGTTAAAGTCTCGCTTAGGTAAACAGCCTGGGCTATTTATTAATCCAAGTCGTGAGAACACTCCTGTAAGAACAATACGTTTAACTAGCTTATTGGAAGAGCGGAAGCCTTCAATTAAAACTTCTTGATCAGTCTTAGATACAAAGATAAGAGATTGATTACTTAAAAAATAGGCAGAGTTGCTACTAATTTTAAGATCTTTAGGTTTATAGGTATGCTCATCTTTATCTGTGATAAGGCGAATATTATTAATATTTAGTTTTGTGCCTGGAAAAGTTGCTAGTCTTAAAATAAAACTATCAAGCTTTACTGGCTCCGAAAAATTAAAGTCATAATCTCTAACTTCGTTTAACTGAAGTCCCATATTTGTAATATTGCTAGAAGGATTATTTTCAAGAATAGGCTCAATGGCCATACGTTTCAGGCTTAAGCCTCCAAAGATTCCTGTATGATCAGCAGAGAGTAGACCGCCTTCTTGAGAAGTGAACCACTGATCACAAAAAACTTTTGAGTTTTTATTTATACTGAGTGCTAATCTATAAGCTCTATTATCAGAAGGCATTAAGGAGATTGCATGCTTGATTTGATTTAATGCTTTAGTGTCTTTTGTAGCGGTAAGAGATTTAGCATACCAAAGTTGTGGCAAATAACTGCGAGGTTGTTTTTCTGCAAGTTTTTTAAGAAAGGGACGCAGATTTACTAAATCTTTTGATGTGCGGGCCTTATCCATAACATGACCAATTGTTGTATAGAACTGATCGATTGTTTGGGGACTGTCACTTCCTAATTGATAAGTAAGATGAAGTTGTCTCAATAAACGATTATTAATTTGTTCAAAGTCTGGCTCAACTAAGAGACGTGTTATTCCAATATGTCTTTGTGTCTGAAACAATCCTTGAATTAAGCTTAAACTATTTACTCTAAGGCTTTTATTAAAGGTTATTGCCAGTAGAACAAAAATGAGAATAAGAAAAACTGTGGCATTGATTGTTATAAATATCCATTTACCAAGTTTTTTTATAGGCATAAAAATTTACCTTAGGGAAAGCTAAATAATAAGAGAAATTATAATACCTGATTTATAAGAAGTCTTCCCCGTCTAGGCGTCCTATTCAGTAGTTTTGGTGTTAAAAGGCACCACTTGTTGTTTGCAAAAAGTAAACCCGTTGCCTTTTTTTAATTTATTATAAATTTACTTATATCTGCTTATCGCCGATTCTGGTCATGCCTAAGAAACTAACTCCTAGGCAAAAAAACCTTTTAACAAGAGAGTAGAAATGAAAACAGTATTAATGAAATTAGGATTTGTAGTCCTCTTAATGAATCTAGTTGTGAATGTTCAGGCTAAGTCAATTACGGCCGGTGGAACCTCGGTAGATGTAGGGGATCCAACTACAGTCTATGGTCCATCATCAGGATATGATGTGAAAGGAGACACTGCTTCAAAACTAAAGGACTTTGCAAAACGAGTAAAGGATCTTCGAAAAGCAAAGAAAGACCTTCTTAGGGAGAAACGAAAAACTAAAGACAAGGAAAGAAAAAAAGAAATTGATCAAGAAGTTAAAGAGGTTCTTTTGGAACTTGAAAAAGTGTTTCGCGACGAGAAAAAAGAGCGAGATCTAGCAAGCTCAGGAGCTAAGCCTAAGAATAAAGAAGAAGCTCGTATTTGGAAGGAAAAGAAAAGACAGCTTCACTTAGACAATCTTGCAAAGCTTGAAAAGAAGAGAAAAGAAAAAGAGGCCAAAAAGAAGAAAAATAAAATGGCCTTAGGTGATTTCCCTGGTCTAGGTGGGGATATCATTACAAGCGTTGTAAGTGCGCACGGTGATGTTTTAGCAAATGCTGAGAAGATGGGTGATATTGAAGATGAACTAGAATACGAGGGATGTTCTGAGGTTAATGATAATAATGCAGAACTTTGTTACGAACTTAATGCTCAAAAAGCTGAAGCACATGCTACCTTGGAAGAAAGTGAAAATCAGTTTAAGGAATTATCTGAGCTTATTCCACCTCTTGGGTTAGCTACAGGTATCTATGTAATCTATGATGAGTTAAAAGAGCTACAAGATTCTTATAAAGAGTTAAGACTTATCAAAAAAGGCTTAATAAATTGTGAAGAGCATTGTGAAATGATTGAAGGACAGGTTGAAGCTGCAAAGGAGATAATCAATCTGCAAGAAGTTGATGATAAAGCTGCTCTTGATGAAATCCATGATGCTGAAAAGGAAAAAAGACTAGAGTTGCCAGTTGAAGCTGAGCTCGTTATTCCAGGTTATCTTGCTAACAATAAAGACGTTCCATTTTCTTATGAAGACTCACTACCTTTAGCTTTTATTCTTGAAACAGGCGATGAGATGGAAAACTTCAAATCAGCTCATATAGAAATGAATGGTGAAGAACTACCAGTCACATTTTTTCCAGAAGCAGGAATTTTAAGAGCAAATTATAAAGGCCCTAAAGAAAAAGAAGAATTTGAAGGTAAAATCATTGTTAAAACAATCGATAATCAAGAGTTGGTGAAGTCATTTAAAGGTGTGATTAATAACAAGAAACCTGAAGTTAAGATTACGAGCAAGCCTGCAACTACTTTTAGCAAAGGAAGCTTTAAGGTTAAGGTAAAAGGTGAATTTGATAAGATTGAAATCTCAGGAGTAAATGTAAAAAGCAAAACTATTAATTTTGAAAAAATCAAGACTTCTTATGAGATGAAGGTGAAGGCCCTAAGTAAGGGAGCAGCTAGTATCAATGTTCTTGTGACAAGAACATCTAAAGGGGCCCTTGTCGATGATTCACAGTTTGGAGAAACTACTCAAAATACTGATGAAACAGGAAGAATTATAAGACCTGAAACAGACCTTTTTCAAAGCATGAACCTTGGTGAAACAAGTAAAGAGGGTGATGATGACAAAGGTCTATGTTGTGAAGATGTTGGAAGTGATGGAGTGTGTGAAGGTTGCCACCCAGGGAAAAAAACACGAAAGGCTTGTCGTAAGTTAAATAAAGTTCCAGGTATAAATTTTAAAGCTTTCAAAAAGACCGGTGAGTTCAGTTGTACTAAGCTTTAATAGTAAGCTGACTCCATTGTTAAAAGGCCTCCTTCGGGAGGTCTTTTTTTAGTAATCTTCTGTCCAACTAAATAAGTCAAAATTCATTTGGTAAACTTCTTTTACTTTTGTTTTCTCTGAAATCTTTTTAGCTTTTGAAATGAATTTCATGAATTCTGACTCTAGCTCTGAACGTACTTCTTCATCTGCGCCAAAGACAGCAGAGAAATTATAAGTCTTATTGTCACCAATATGTTTAATACGGTTTTGAGCTAATTGATTAAGGTTAGACTTCCAGGATTGAAATAACGGAGAATCTTTAGGAAGGTGAATAGCAACAGCTTCATCTATAACTTTGCCGTTTTCAAATCTAATAATTCCCATTCTCTCTAAGGCCATAAGACTTTTCTTGACTCTTTCCACTGGTACAAAAAGAACTTTTGCCAATTCAAGTGGTTGTGATTGGTACTTTTCTATATCAAGGCATTGATGAACAATTTGATTAAATGGGTCTAGATAGTAATCATCTCTATTAGGAGCTCGTACAACTTCATCCACGTCAATATGAGCACTTGTTTTTGAGTATGTTTTCTGCATTTTTTTTATTTCTGCTTTTAAAATTCTTCTTCTATCTGCAAGTCCAGAGCGTTCATATTCTACAAGTAGTTTGAGGTACTCTCTTTCATGCTCTTTTAAGTCAAGATACTCACAGGCCATATGAAGTTGATCTTGGTTAAAATCTCTACTCCCATTGAGTACTTGTGAGAGGTAGGCCTTTTGAATCCTCATGGCCTTGGCCATTTTTTGAAACGTAACTGAAGAATCAAACTTTTTTCGATTATTGACCAGAGTACGAATATTTTCTCTATAGTCTATCTTATTGAAAATACTCACTTTTTTTCTACCTTGTTTGCAGATGTTGAACTTTTTACAATGGGTTAATTAATCATAAATTTACCTTAAGGTAAACTCACACTAGACTTAAAATAAGAAGAGATTAGATGTATAAGATCTTTTTTAGGAGAACCATGAAATTACTATTAGCTTTACTACTTCTTTCAAATATTTCAATTGCTGGCTGGTCAAGTGGAGGTGGGGATCCATATGATGTAAAAGTTGAGCCGTTTCCTAATAAAAAGATTCTTGCAGATGCAATTAACCTTTTAAAAGTAAAGGTAGCCAATCTTCCTTTTCATCAAAACTTTAAAGATGCTTTTATGGCCGATCTAGAAGGCATGGTTCGGTTAGGGAGATTTTATTATATCCCCGAACTTTTTGCTGTTGGTTTTGATCGTCATAAGGGTGATTATACCAAGCTTGTCTCAAACGGTGCTATGACTGAGTTTGTAGATTTTGGGGCGATTTATTTTTCAAAGCGTGCCGTTGAATATGATGCAAGAACTCTAGCAAGAGTTATAGCTCAAGAGATCCCACATCATATTTTTAGAGGACGATTCCAACGGGAAGAAATTTTTGCGAATAACCTTGGAACCTATATTATTACTGGTGGAAAAATACCTACAGAGCCTTTTCCTGCAGCTCAAATAATTTATGAAGAATTTGATCATGAGTTACGTGATAAGGGATCACTTCGAATTATTAACGAGTATAAAACCAAAATTGCGACAGGTGAGAGCGTATTAGAGTCTTTATATTATCTTTCTCATGCACTTTATAAATTGCGAGGCAGTTTTGCTGACTACCACGTTGAAGCAGACTCAACGGATCTTATTTCAATGCTTAGCAATTGGCCTAAAGTTGCTAAAATTACACCTATGACTGATCTTATTTATGCCAGTATGAAAAAATGTGTTTTTGTACCATATAAAGACGGGGCAAGTGGCATAAGTGATGTTATGAGTGGAAAACTTACAAATATATTAAGAGAGTCTATAAAAGAGTTAGGTTCTAAAATTAAAAATATTTACCTTGTAGAAGACTTTTATCTGCCAGCAACAAAAGTTATTACTAAATGCGGACTTGCTTTAGAAGATGATAACGGCAAGGTTTATATCTACAAAGGTGTTATCAGGCATGAAGGCAATCAGCACGGGCCCAAGATGCCTAAACCTTAAGCTAGATTGAATTATTTTCTATAGCCTGTGAAATAAGATCTGTGTGGAATTTGCTGGGGTGAAGCGCCCTTGCAAGACATAGGTAGTGGATCTTCTATGCCTATATAGGCTTATCTAGTAATTTCCTTATTTTAAATTTATGATTTTATCTTAAACATTATTTCATAGAAGGCTTCAATGAATGAAATTGATTATGGACCATTAAGGTTTTTCATTGGTAAATGGGAAAGTGAAGGCTTCAAGGGAGACAATAGAGCTCCTGATCCTGATAGAAAAGTAGAAAATACAAAGTTTAGACAAGAGATGATTTTTGAACCTATTGGAGATGTTGAAAACCATGAGCAGCTTCTTTACGCTCTTAGGTATCATAGCAAAGCTTGGGAGGAAGGGGACGAAGATAAGCCTTTTCATGAAGAAGTGGGCTATTTTATTTGGGATAAAAATAACAGACAAGTCATGAAAAGCTTTATTGTCCCAAGAGGGATTGCCGTTAATGCTGGAGGCGATGCTAATATAAATGATACAGAATTTAAGCTTAAAGCTGAACTTGGGTCTCATACATATGGACTTTGTTCTAATAAGTTTTTAGATGAAGAGTTTCAGACAATTAGCTACGAAGTTACCTTCAAATTTATGGATGAAGATGAGTTTGAGTATGATGAGAACTCCAGAATCAAAATTAAAGGACAAGATGCTATCTTCGACCATACAGAGAAAAATGTTTTAAAAAGAGTTAAGTAACTCATATTTACATATAAGCTTTTTAAAATTGATGATTGGTGTTCACTCGTTTAAAATCTTTCGAACTCCATAACTATTTCCAATATATACTTAGATCTACGTTGTAGTCGGGAAGAACGAATGCCAATTATACAAAATTACTTTCAAAAAAATGATATCAAGCTTGAAGTCCTATCAGGACTTACTGTGGCAATGGCCTTAATACCTGAAGCTGTGGCATTTTCCTTTGTTGCAGGTGTAGAGCCCTTAGTTGGTCTATACGCAGCTTTTTTAGTTTGCTTAATTACTTCTTTGTTTGGAGGAAGGCCTGGAATGATATCCGGTGCCACGGGTGCCCTTGCAGTTGTCATGGTCACTTTAGTTAAGACTCATGGAGTGGAGTATTTATTTGCGACTGTTATTCTAATGGGAATTATTCAGATGATTATGGGAATGTTGAAACTAGGAAAGTTTATTCGACTAGTTCCAGAGCCTGTGATTTATGGATTTGTTAATGGTTTGGCCATAGTGATTTTCCTTGCTCAATTTGGACAATTTAAGGTTCCGGCTTCAAATGGCCAGGGGCTAGAATGGATCAGTGGAGCTCCACTACTTATCATGGGGGCCTTAATTTTTTTAACAATGATTATTATTTTTCTTTTTCCAAAACTTACTAAATCAATTCCATCATCACTCGTGGCCATACTTTCGATTACCGCTGTTGTTATTATTTTTGGACTAGATACAAAGTCTGTTGGTGATCTTGCTTCTATAAAAGGAGGGTTTCCTCTTTTTAGTCTGCCAGATGTTCCAATTTCATTAGAAACATTAAAAATTATATTTCCTTATTCTATAATTCTAGCCGGAATCGGTTTAATTGAATCACTTTTAACTTTAACTCTTGTTGATGAATTAACTGATACTAAAGGGTCTGGAAACAAAGAATGTATCGCTCAAGGAGCTGCAAATATTGTTACAGGTTTTTTTGGTGGTATGGGTGGTTGTGCCATGATTGGGCAAAGTATTATCAATGTTAGCTCTGGCGCAAGAACTAGGATCTCAGGAGTCGTGGCAGCACTTTTTCTTTTATTTTTTATTTTATTTGGATCTAACCTTATTGAACAAGTTCCTGTGGCTGCATTAGTTGGAGTAATGTTTATGGTTTGCATTGGAACTTTTGAATGGACTAGCTTTAAGATTTTGCACAAGATTCCTAAAAAAGATGCCTTGGTCTTATTACTTGTTACAGGTTTAACAGTTATATTTGACTTGGCCATTGCTGTTTTGGCAGGAGTTATCGCATCTGCTCTAGTCTTTGCATGGGAAAGTGCTATTCGAATTAGAGTTAGAAAATATACAGACAATGAAGGAGTTAAACATTATGAGGTTTGGGGACCTTTATTTTTTGCATCAGCATCTTTATTTCAAGAAAAGTTTGAAGCAAGTAGTGATCCAAGCGTTGTTATAATTGATTTTAAAGAATCTAGAATAATTGACCATAGTGGTATTGAAGCTATTCAAAAAGTAACTCAAAAATATTTAGTTCTGAATAAAAAAGTTCGCCTTAAACATCTAAGCGCAGATTGTAGAGAATTATTAGACAAGGCCGGGAGCATGATAGAAGTTAATATTATGGAAGACCCTAGCTACAAAGTCGTTACAGACGAATAAGTTTTTACTAGTTAATTTAAAATTTACTACCAATGCACTAAGCATTAGTACTATTTATACCGAAAAATAGACTATGGTAGGCAAGTATACAAATCAAGTATTTCAATCTCGCTACAAGTTGGCTTTGGCCATTATTGCTTGTCTGGTAATGTGCACCTATATAGTTGTGAGTTTTAATATAGATGCTCAAAATAAATATGCATCTTTAATTAATATATCAGGTCGACAACGTATGCTGTCTCAAAAGCTAGTATACAAACTTGATTCATACCTTTATTCAAAAGAAGAAAATGTAAAAAAAGAGATAGGAAATGAAATTTATCAGCTTCTAAAATTATTTAAAGATAGTCATAACTTAATTGTTAACGAGTCTTGGATGAAAGCCTCTGATACAAGCTTGAGTTTAGCAGCAAAAGAGTACTATAGATCAAATAATCTAGATCAATTAATAGACGTCTATGAAGAAAGTATTATTTCTTCTGTTAATCAAGGCAAGAAGAGCAACTATCTAAGTCAAGGCAATGTTGAAAATCTTTTAAGGCGACTTGATGGTGCGGTTAAACTTTTTGAAAAAGAAAGTGAAGCATCCATTGCTAGGTTTAAATTATTAGAATTTAGTATTTTATGTTTAACACTTATATGCCTGTTTCTAGAGTTTGTTTTAATCTTTAGGCCTTTAGAAGAATCTTTGGCAAAGTTATTAAGTGATTTGTCCAAAGCAAAAGACGAAGCGATCAAGGCAAGTAAGGCAAAGTCTGAGTTCTTAAGCATTATGAGCCATGAAATAAGAACACCTCTAAATGGAATTATTGGAATGATGGAGTAATTTTACTTAGGAAATGGCGGGAGTGGCTCCACTTGAACCTTTTTCTAGGTACTTTGTGATCATATCTACAGCAATTGCCTATCACTCAACATCCTACAAGATTGTTTGCTCAATTTGTTCGAATGTACAAAAGAAAGACAAGTTGCAATAGATTTGGGATGATTGCTGTATGCATAAGTTTAAATCGTTAGAAACAGAGACTAATATATTAATGGATAGTTTTTTGGCAAATATAGCTGAAAAGGATAATTATATCGTAATTCAAACGCCAAACAGGCTGAATTACTTTTGGGGCAATTATATCTTAATGAAAGACCCTCCAAAGAGGGGGGATTATAATCCTTGGGTGAATATCTTTGATTCGGAAATTGGCAATAGAAGTTCGAAAGGATATTGTGCCATTACTTTTGACTTGGGCTCAAATGAGGCTTTTGATATATCAGAGTTTATAGAAAACGGATTTAGCGTTGATGTAGATAAAACTTTAACATCAAATAAAGTTACTGAACCAGTAAAGTTAAATTCTGAATTGATAGTTAAAGAATACGATCTATCGAAAAGTGTCGATGACTATATTGAGGTACATTTTGATGAGAATTGGGCATATGGCAGTAAGAGTGATCAAGAAAAATTTCTAAGAGAACAAGCGCTAGAGTTCTCAACACTGATTACAAAAAAAGTCGCAAAAAGATTTGGCGCGTATCTGAATGGTCAACTTGTTGCAGATCTAGGTGTTTATTGGAATGAGAGTGTTATTCGCTTTAATAGTATCTCAACTCATCCATTGTTTAGACGTTTAGGTGCTTGCAGTACTCTGGTGTATAAAGTTTCTAAAAGTTTGTTGGAGAAAAACCCAAACAAGACATTAGTTATGCAGGCAGATGAGAATTATCATGCAGCTTTGATTTATGAGTCGATTGGTTTTGTGCCAGAAGGAAAAGTTATTGCATTAAACTGGAAAGATGATTCAAAGTTTGGAAATGGTTGAGTTCTATATCATTATTCGCAAAATGTTGTAGAGAACGAATCGTCTTGTTAGCTAAGCTTTTAATTTAAAAGAAACTCTATTGGAGTTTTGAATACTTCGTTGTCACTTTTGATTTTCGAAATTGATTAAGTGTGAACTCTTGAACCTTTTCAAACCCCAGAAACAAAAAAACGAAGCAAAAGCTTCGTAATCTCGGTAATCTAACACCCCAAAAAGTGTTCGAAAATGGCGGGGCATCTGCTTTACAATACCAACTGGAGCGTCCTCCAGTCCAAATCATTGATACCATTAGACTTTTTGAACCTAAGCCCTACAAAGATCAGAGTTTCCTCCACCAAAAATACGTGGTTGAGGGCCTTTCAATGAAGCAAATTGCAGGTGAAATAATGTCCTCCACTTCGACTGTGAGGAAGTGGTTAATGCATTTTGAGATAGAGCTGAGGTCAAAATCTCAGCATCATGGGAGCCCATCTCAAGTAAAGTTTAGACAAAGAGTCGTAAAAAAGAAGCTCATCGATCACAAGGTTGAGCAAAGAGTAATTGATACTGGCAGAAGAATGAGATATGAGGGGCTTGGGCTTAAATGCATGTGTTATAAATTTAAAAGATGATGTCGTTAAAAGAGTTGATGAGCTAAAGCACCAAATAACATATGCTTAGTCAAAGAGTATTGGTGCATAATGAGATGCTCTCAGGTGAGAGGTTGCTAGGATTTGTATAGTTCCTTCTGTATGAAATCCATGACAGTAATTTAGAAACTTGCTATAAATCTCCGATCAGGAGAAATTTATGAAGATTCTAATCTGTGCATTGGTTGCACTTTTGGTAACGAGTACTTTTGCCAACAACTCAAAAAAGACAGGCCCTAAAAAAGCAAAATATTATAAGAGTTTTAAAAAAATACATAAGTCACCAAAAGCTTTTCAAGGAAAGAAGAAGGTGATGAATATCCCTGTTGCTATTCCTGCACCAGCTCCAAATCCAGCCGCTGGATCTCAAGGTTCGCAAGTATATAGTAGGAACGGATTTGAGTATTATGCCCTTAGTGGACCTGCTGGAAATCAACAACTTCATGCCATGGGACAAACTATGGTTGCTGTAATGGTTGCCTCTGGTTATATCAATCCTGATGGAACAATAAGTGCTACAGGACAATCCCTTGGTATTACGGCAAAACCTGTCGGATCTACAACAACACCTTCAACTTCTCAGCCAGTTGCACAAGCTCAAGTACCAACACAAAATCCCCCAAGCGCTCCTGCATCTTATGATCAACGTATTTTTGATTATTCTATGAAAACCTCTAGCGGGACTAGAAGAGCTGGTAAATCGACTTATCAAATGTGGGTCAGTAATGGTTATATAAATGTTGATGGTACAATTTCAGATGCGGGTAAAAGTGCAGGCGTTACAGCTTACCCTAAAGGGGGAGGTACTCCTGTCGTTCAAGCTCCAATCGTAGCTCCGGTTCCAGTTGCACAATCTGTACCGACTGCTCATTCTCAATCAACACCTTCACTTTCAACAGACTATCTTCAGACTCCTGTTCCTACTGGTATGGTGCCAGTCTATTATTTTAAAACTCCTTCAGGTGCGGTGTCTCAAGTTGATCAGGGGATAATTGATATTTTCAAGAACAATGGTAACATTCGTCCTGATGGTTCACTAACTCCTTCTGCAATACAACTTGGAATGACAAGAGCTTTGATAAAGGCTCCAAGCGTTGTGTCGCCTTCAGTTCCGCAAGCGACTCAACCTAAAGTTCCTGGAATGGCACCACCAAAACCATTGAGTTCAGGCAAAAATAACAATCAAGATCCGTTGATGAATGTAACTAAAGATCACTTTATCTTAAGTAGAGCACCAGAGACTAAGTTTATTTATTTTGCTCCCAAAGCGCCAGAACTTGAGGCCCATGAAAGAGAAGTTCTAGATGAAGATGAAATCTCTAAGCTTGCTAAAGAAAACTATTTTCATCCTGATGGTTCTCTTACTGTAAAAGCTGTTAAGGAAGGTTATCACGGCACCGTTATTGTTGAAGAAGGTCATGAACTACCGAAAGATAATAACGATTTAATGTCTCATATAGAAAGACAGAATGAAAAAAATGATAAAATTAAAAAAGATATTGCTGAGCACTTCAAAAAGTCATTCGCGTCATCAAGTAATAAAAAATCGAAAAGCAATCCTCTTCAAAGCAAACTTCTTTGGATTCTCGTTATATTAGGAATCTTGGTTGCCGTAATTGCTTTAAAGAAAAAAGGAGCTCAGTCATGATTAAGTTTTTAAGTATAGTCCTTTTATTCACTTGCCTGATATCTCAATCAGTTATCGCAAATTCTTACGACAAGGAAGAAAAAGAGGCTTTTTCTAAGTGGATTGAATAAGATTATAAGGGCGCGATTAATCATTATAAAAAAGCGATAGCTCTTAGAAAAAATAATCCTAATGATTATCTGATACTTGAAAAACTTTTTGGTTTTTCAAAAATGGAAGAAGAATCGATTAAGGTTTTAGAGTTAGGAGTTAAAAATAACCCAAAGGACTTAAACCTCCTTACTCGTCTTGCTTATAAAAAAGAATTACATGCTCAATATCTTGAGGCGCGAGAGCTTTATGAAAGAATTCTTAAAATTGATTCTAAAAACTCTTATGCTAAGCAGGGGTTAACAAGGGTTTCAAATGTCGCTTCTTTTAAGTCTTATACTGAGTATAAACAAACTGATGCTGTCGGGCGTGATCGTTCGGGGCTTTATAATGTGAATGATAAGTTTGAACAAACATTCATCACTCAAAGGTTTTCTCAATACTTAAAAGGCGGTTTTAACTTAGGTCTTGAGTATCACGATAATTCTTTTGAAAAAGAAGCTACTGTTAATCATGAAATCGATGAGTCCAACGTGGCCTTAAGTTTAAGTAAGAGTATTGAGAATCTTTATCTTTATGCTTCGCTTGGGCAGTCTAGCTATGAAGCTAATAATGTAGGTAGTGGAGTTTCTGGAGAAGGGGATATTCTTGCCGGAACATTTTTAGCGAATTATCAATTTGCGAGAAACAGCACGACTCTATCATTTTCTAGAGACTATTACGCAGTCGACTTAGGAAGCTACTTGGAATTAGATAAGCTCAAAGTTTACGATCTTCAAAACCAATTCTCATTGACGCAAAATTTTAGTCTACTTGGTCGTATCACTCATGGAGTTTCAGCAAATCTTGATTACATCATCTATAAGCTCTCTCCAAACTATGCAGTAGATGCACTTCCTGGTCTTAATCTTTATCTCTCATTTGAGAGCTTTGATAATAAGGCCTCTCAAGATTATAGTGAGCAAGCTCTTGGGACTAACTACGCTAGAGATTGGAATGACAAGTTTGAATCAACATTGTGGGTAGAGTACGGAAGGCAAGATACAGGAGATCGAACTTTTCTTTTCTCTGAACTTGTTAACAAGTTTAACTTCACAGACTCAAAGGCCGTTATTTTAACTTTTGAAGCCTCTCATGATTACGCGAGAGTTGATACTGAAACTTATGGAGCCAGCTTAGCTCTTGATATGCATTTCTAGAAGCTTTTATGAAAAATGGCTCACGGATTGTTTTAGCTCTTATTTTAGTTGGTTGTACGACGCTAAAAGATAAGAAAGCAAGTTATAGTGATACAACTGTCTGTACGAGAGATATAAATCAATGGGGTCATAGCTCAAATTGTAAATGTAAGGACGAAAGTCTTAGTTATGATCAAAAAATAGGAAAGTGCAATAATGAGTAACCTATATGCTTGGTTTCCTGACTCTCATCAAGAAACGATATCAATTCGTTGTTTTTTTATCATGCGCTTGATGAAGTATTGCAATGTTGAGTTTGAACTAAGTTATGTTCGCTTACCTGAAAAAGATTTAACCGCGTTACAGGTTGAGGCCAAGGAAATACCCATCTTACGAGCAGAGGACAAATTACTTAAGACTTATCAGATCATTGATTTGTGTAAGGAGACGGCATCTAAAGAAAATATTGAGATATTGTTTGAAGACCAAAGCTTAGCTCATCGTATCTTTTTTCAATGGGCCACAACTAACCTGCTAGGTTCTTACGTTGGACTACTTTATGGGGACAAAGAAATTCGTGAGCGAGTTTATAAGGATTATCAAAAAGCCTATCCTGACTTTATAGTGAAAAATTTAGATATAATATCGGAGTCAATGCTTGAATGGAGTATTCATAACGAAGATATTTCACAAGATCCTAAAAAGAAAAAAGAAAATATTCAGAAGTTGATTGATAACTTTGATAGTCATCTTAAAAACAAAAAATTTTGGTTTGGTGACATAATTTCTGTTAACGATTTTGCTCTCTTCTCTTTTTGTTACATGATGTATAACCC
>CAYGJN010000069.1:0-15105 GCA_964350135.1 uncultured Bacteriovoracaceae bacterium
TTTAGTTATTATATTGTGTTTTGCTTTTTATTTATACAATACGATTAAAATATTTGGACTAAACTGTTCATTTATTTTTTGTTCATTTAATAATCTCTGGAGGATAACTGAATCATAAACCTTTTTTTTCAAAATCTCACATTGATAAAGGTTTGCAAAACTATCAACAAACATTTCAGTAGCTGCAAACAATCCAGTTTTAAACCTGCCGATCTCTCCATCTTTTTTAATAATAGGAAAAGAGCTCTCATCGATTTTCAAGTCATGTAACACTTTCAAGTAGGTTGAATTGTTCTCATGACGAAGACAGAGAGAGTAAGCAAAGGCATCTCCAAGAGAGCCTATTCCTATTTGAATCTCACCATCATCTTTAACCATAGTAGAAGCATGCAGTCCGATCATAAAATCTGCATCACTTACTGAAAGTTTAGGAGGGCCAAAGACTTTAAAATCATACTCTTTATTATCTAAGACAAAATCAAAAAATTTTGGCGCAACGATAGATTCCCCATACATAAAAGGCAGGTCGTTATTAACTTGTCCAACAACAAGGGTATTTTTGCTCAACTCACGCATTCTTCCAGCAATATCGATTGTGATATCTGGATTGCAACTTAAGCTATAAACTCCCTCCCCTTCTATTTCTCCTCGGCAGATTTGTTGACAAATAACATTTACTCCACGCTCTATAATATCTCTTGTTGCATGAGTATAATTAGTAGAGAGGTAACGTTGTTGTTCTAAAGCATTTCCAACAAACTTTCCTGGTGGGAAATAAAACTCTATAACTTTAATATTCTCTGGCAGCTTGCCACTCACCCTATCTAGTTCATAAAGTAGATCAGGGTAATTTCCAAACACTCTGTCAGAGATAGGATCTAGGAATTTCTGTTCTAATTCACTTTTCCCTACTGGTTTTTGTAATGTTAAGGCCGTAAGAATTGTTAAAGAGATAGAGGAGTCATTCTTAGCGGCAATATAGATGCTATTCATAAAATGATTGGCCTTACCAGCTCCAAGAGGTGCACCTAGTACTATTTCATGACCAACTTTCTCAATCACTTTTTTAACAAGTTCATCTACATTACTAAATACTTTCATATTCTCCTCTGACCAACTATTTATAATTTCTTTGGATGGGCTTGATGCTTTTAAAAACTAGAGCTTCTTTATATAGTTGATAGTTTCCATTATTAAATCCCCAGGCTGAAACAAAAGAGAAATCATGGTCAACTCTCATAGCCTCCCCTTCCTTTGTTTGAAATTCTTCACGAAAATGAGCTCCACATGACTCCTCTCGAGTAAGAGCATCGATACACATTAATTGTGCAAGTTCTATGAAATCAGCTAATCTTAAAGCATTTTCTAATTCTTGATTAACTCCATTTGCCTTTCCTGGAACTCTGATATTGGTCCAAAAATCCTCCCCAATCTTTTCAAGCTTATTTATAGCTGTTTTTAAACCAGTTTCATTTCTTGTGATGGCACACTCTTTCCACATTATTTTTCCTAATTCTATATGAAACTCATTTACTGTTTTACTACCCTTAACAGACATAATTTTATCTATTTCAGCAGCCACTTTTTTTTCTGCTTCGTCAAAAGCAGGGTCATCAATTTTTATCTCTTTTGCTGATAAGTTATCTGCTAAATAATTATTAATAGTAGTTGGCAATATCAAATATCCATCCACACTTGCTTGAAGCAAAGAATTAGCACCAAGTCTATTTGCTCCATGATCTGCAAAATTACACTCTCCTATTGAGTATAATCCTGGTATTGTTGTCATAAGTTCATAGTCAACCCAGAGCCCTCCCATTGAAAAATGTGCTGCAGGGGAAATAAGCATTGGTGAGTCGTATGCATTTATACCTTTAATACTTTCATACATACTAAAAAGATTTCCATATTTATCTCTTATACTATCCTTACCTTCTCTATTAATAGCATCTCGGAAATCTAGATAAACTGCATTTTTTAATGGACCAACTCCAAAGCCAGCATCAATTTTTTCCTTAGCTGACCTTGATGCAATATCTCGGGGAGCCAAGTTTCCAAAGCTTGGATATTTTCTTTCTAAATAATAATCTCTTTCCTCTTCTGGTATATTATTTGGGTCTCGCTGATCATCTTTTTTATTTGGGACCCAAATTCTTCCATCATTCCGAAGTGATTCAGACATTAAAGTCAGTTTAGACTGAAATTCTCCTGACTGCGGAATGGCAGTAGGATGAATTTGAGTGAAACTAGGATTAGCTAAACACGCTCCTTTTTTAAAGGCCTTCCATATAGCAGAGCCATTACATCCAATGGCCAAGGTTGAAAGCCTAAAGACCCTAGAGTATCCACCTGTTGCAAGAACAATGGCGTCAGCAGCAAACCTTTTTAACTGACCACTTACTAAATCCCTTGCGATTACTCCTTTTGCTTTTCCAGCAATAATCACAAATTCTAATATTTCATGACGAGTAAGCATCGACACTTTCTTCCTAGCTATCATTTTTGAAAGTTGGGAGTGGGCAGCGATCATCAATTGTTGCCCTGTTTGTCCTCTGGCATAAAAAGTTCTAGAAACTTGTACTCCTCCAAAACTTCTATTACGAAGGTTTCCCCCATATTCACGTGCAAAAGGAACACCAAGAGCGGTAAAGTGGTCAATGATCCTGCAACTAAGCTCTGCAAGCCGATAAACATTGGCTTCTCTAGATCTAAAGTCACCTCCTTTCAACGTATCGTAAAACATTCGCCAGACGCTATCACCATCGTTTTGATAATTTTTAGAGGCGTTAATGCCTCCCTGGGCTGCTACAGAATGCGCTCGTCTAACAGAGTCTTGGAAGCAAAAGCATTGTATATTATAGCCCTGCTCTGCTAACGTTGCTGCTGCTCCAGCACCTGCCAGGCCTGAACCAACAACAATGATATTTATTTTTTTTTTATTATTTGGGCTGACTAATTTGCTCGTAGATTGATAATTATTCCACTTATCTTGAATCTCTCCTGGTGGAATTTTTGAATCTGGCAACATCCATTTACCTACCTACAAACCTTATACAAAAAATTAGCCAATTTTGTTGAATGCTTTGATTAGATCTTTTCTAGTAATAATCCCTACAAGCTTTCCCCCCTCCAATACCGGGAGTCTCTTTAAGTTCTTTGTCTTCATTAGATCAACAATAGAACTTAGGCTTGATTCAGATTCAACTGTGCTTGGACTCTTCGACATAACTTCAGAAAGTTTTCTCGTTTTTGCTCTTGAGTAAATCTCTTCAATATTACCTTGGTGATGATTCTCCCCAAGTACTCTTTTAAGAGATACTAGAGCATGAGGAACATTAACATCCTTACCTACAAAGTCCGATTCAGTAACAATTCCAACTAGAGCACTTGAATTATCTACAATTGGCAATACACTAAAGCCGTTTTCGGACATTACTCTAGCAGCTTCACTCACTGTCTGATCTTGATTACATGTAATAACATTTTTAGTCATAAATTCGTTCGCTTTCATAATTTCTCCTGATTATAAATAACTCTTCTTAGTAAAATACGTCTATATTATAAACCATCTATATTCTTAGAAGCAATTTTAACAATATATATTCAACTTAGTGCAGTATAAATCTATCGTTTCAAATACCATATAATAGTTTTAATATATATCTACTCTATACTTTCTTATATATACTCATTCTCAGTAACCAATATTAAAAGACAGGTTTTATGTGGAATAAACTTAATAAGTCCATGATGGTTTGCCAGATGGCATTTGGTCTTTCTTTTTATGGTGTAATGGCCATATTGACTCGATTTTTCTTAGAAGATTTACAATATAGTGAGGCTGACACCATGATGGTTGTGGGAGCCTTCTCTTCAATCGGCCCTTTGTTTGCCATTGCTGGTGGCTTTATTGCCGATAAATTTTTAGGAGCATATCGCTCACTAACTATAGCTTTTTTCTCCTTTGCATCAGGCTATTTATTACTTGTTATTGGTGCTAGCACAACTAACGTTCCTCTAAGCTTAGCAGGTATTGCTCTGGCTAGTTATGCTCGAGGTCTTATGTCTCCAAGCTATCCAAGCTTGTTTAGAAGAACTTTTAAAAACCAAGATGATTTTGAAAATGGTTTTCCAGTTAATTACTCTGTAAATAATATTGGAGCATTTTTAGGACAATACTTATTTCCAATGCTGGTATTAGCTGCTGGTTTTAGTAGTGGTTTCCTCTTATCAGGAACGATGGCCACAATAGCATTTGCAATTCTTTTTTCATCTCACAAATCATTTATTAAGGTTGGGGCTCATATTGACAAAGAACCAGTTAGTCCGAAGAACTGGATATCATTTGCTGTAATATCATTAGGTATGATCGTCTTAGTTTTCTTTATGTTTTCAAATATGCATATTGGTAAAAATATTGTTTATGCCATTGGTGTAGCAGCAATAATTTATTTTATAAGTTTAATGTTTAAGACTTCACGCTCTAACTCTCTTAAAATGGGTACTATTTTAATTATGATATTTTTGAGCATAGCTTTTTTCGTTTATTATGGACAAATGATGACCTCAATGACCATGGTAACTATCAATACGATGCGTGGAGACTTATTTGGATTTATTCCAATAGCACCTGAAGCTGCAATGTCTATGAATCCCTTATGGTGTATGATTGCTGGACCTATTATTAGCTTTATATTCACAAGTCTTGAAAAGAAAAATATTGATCTAGCAACTTCTACTAAGGTCTCTATCTCTTTTGTACTAACTGCCATAGCATTTGGCATTTTAACATTGGCAGTAAAAAACATTGGTACAGATATAATAATCCGCCCCGAAGTTTTTTTAGTTATTCATTTTTTCCAAGCATTTGCTGAAGTTATCGTAGGCTCCATGGTTGTTGCCTTTATATTATCCGTAACACCAAAACATATTGAGAATTTCTCTGTTAGTTTATTCTCAGTAGCAATTGCTCTAAGTGGTATTGTTGGTGCAGTTTTTTCAACCTCCATTGCCTTGGAAAAAGATCAGATTATTACTCAAAACATTGTCCAGACTGTGTATGGTAGCTATTTTAGTACTTTAACTGTTTGGGCCGTAGTGATGGTTGTAATCGCCTTACTCTCATCTGTAGTCATTCGTAAAATGCTAGCTGATTGATTCAATCCTGTGTTTTTTTAGGGAAATTTGTGTATCTACAATATGATCAAAAACTTCTAAAAGGTTATTATGCGCGCAAGAGTTAGTGTTAAACCCTTGTGAATCTCCCAACAGGCAAATTGTTTTATAAATAGCCTCTGCTGTAGAACAACATTCAATTGAGGGTTGCTTTCGAATCCTAAAGTTTGAAGGCGAGTTAACAGTAAAAGATATCTGGGGTAGTTTTTGTAAATTCTTACTTTTATACATTGTTTGTCTGGCCGTATTCCAAGTACCATCTACAACAAAAATTACAAGCTTTTTTCCTGCAGAGACAATACTCCTTTGCTCTATAGAAGTTAACTTACTAAGGTTAAGGGCATATTTTCCAGGATAGAGTACAACACAATGATTTTCAGGATTCTCAATTAATTTATTGACCACTTTATCGTGAGTATAATCAAAGCCTGGAACAAGATAAGAGTTTTTCAAAATAAGATGAGACATTGTCCCAGTAGCAATTTTCCTATCTATTTCAATTTGATGAATAAGGATCACGAAAGTAATCTTTGGATCAAAGCTTTTTACTAGATGACAATAGCATGTTTTTTTAGCAAACCCACATACAGAACAATTTTCACGAGGAGTAAACCTTGTTTTTCTTAATTGCTCTTTGTACTCTAAATATTCTTTTTTATTTCTCATCTATATAAGACTAGTTGAAATGAACAGTTACTCAAGGTATTTTGCGACAAGATTTCCTACAAGAGTTTCTTCTTAGCTTTCAAATGTCAATGTCCATTAGCTGCAAGCTTAAGATAATACTTTGATAAAAATTAATTCAATATGGGAGGGAAAAAGCTAACCCAAGACCACCACGCTGAGGTATGAGCATTAAAGATTGTTTTGATTTAGACTTATAGTTATAAAAAGTTCCCCACCCATAGGAAGCTCCAATAGTAATTCCAAAAATAACATCATGAAGATAATGATAATCATCATTAATACGGCTAAATGCAATAAAAGAAGCTAGCGTATAAGCTCCTCCTCCCCAAAACCAACCGTGCCTAGAAGCAACAACTGATGCAAAAGAAAAAGCTCCGGACGAATGCCCTGAAGGAAAAGAATCGTTGTCGTCTGGATAACCTGGCCGTTTCTCATTTATCATCTCCTTTAATGCAAATGTTAAGCCTAGAGAATAGAGCGATGCCTTAGTCATATGTTCACTTGATTCTATCGCTTCAGTATTATTATTTTTTTTTCCATAGATATAAAACCCACCAGAGTATATTGCATTTAATATACCAAGCCCCAATTGATTAACTCAATAAAGGGATTACCAATATATGTTTCTTTCTCTCTTCTCGTGTCTGTCAAAGATAAGTTACTATCAAATATATTAATATTCTTACCATACTTTAAATAATTAAAGCCGCCTCCCATTTGCAGACTCTGCCAAGGAAGTCGGTGGTAATATTCAATTGAAGAAATAAGACCGGTTGAGTATGTTTCATCAATTATTCGTGTATTGTTTTCGTATTCTCTCTCAATTTCACTATAGCTTTCAGAGACCCACAGTAAAGAGGTGTTTTCGTTTAGAAAAACACTTCTTCTTTCAACCTGAGCATAGACAGTACTATTAATTGTATAAAGGAGAATAAAGGCACATAAACGATCTAAAAGCTTCTTCATTGAATCTTCTTAGGCTGCTTTGTATTCACTAATAGAGTCTTTTAAAATATGAAATGCTGACTTCAGAAATACAAGTGCAATAATCAACCCAATGATAATATCCGGCCATTTGCTTGCAAAAGTCGAAACACAATATGCTGCAATCAAGACACCTATATTTGCGACAATATCATTTCTTGAACATATCCAAGTAGATTTCATATTGATATCATCATCTCTGTGCTTTAATAGCAAAACTAAGCATGCACTATTGGCCATCAAAGCAACTAAACCTATAATCCCCATTGTTTTTGCAACAGGCACTATATCAGACATTGCCTTATAAAAAGCTTCACCGAGTACATAAAGTCCAAAAACGGTAATAATGACTCCCTTTAATAGAGCCGCACTTGCCTTCCATTTCATACTTCTATTTATGACATACAAGCTAAAAGCATAGACAATAGCATCCCCTAACATGTCTAAAGAGTCCGCCAGGAGAGCTGTTGATTGGGATAACAAACCAAATGTAAATTCAACAAAAAACATTAAAGCGTTAATAACCAATACAATTATTAAAACATTTTTTTGCTTAGTACGGAGCTGTTCCAGCTCTGTGCTTTTAGCTTCACAACAACTTTTCATATAGATCTCTATTAGTTATCTTACAAATTGGAAGTAGACTACCGCCACGTGAATCAGATTTCAATATTAAAAAGAATAAGAATGAGTACAATGATTTTCACTATAGTGACTGATTGCGATGGAGTAAAATCAGCTTACTTTTTTAGATATTTTTTTGTACGAGCTGTAACGTACCAGGATTTCTTTAAGCTTGTCTTTGCTAATGGGCTTAAGTAGTAAATCAACCATGCCTGCTTTTTTGCATTTTTCTATATCGTCAACAAATGCATTGGCCGTCACAGAAATGATAGGAGGAGCATCCTGCCCATATTTAGCGATAATCTTTGATGTTGCAGTTACACCATCCATTTCAGGCATCTGCATATCCATTAATATTAAAGAGTAAGTATTATTATTCAGAGTTTCTAATGATTCTATTCCATTACTTGCTAAATCACAGGAATAACCAAATTTTGCAAGCATCATTGTAATAAGTTTTTGATTAATCAGATTATCTTCAACAACTAATATTTTATGTGGATATAGGCTTGAAAGGTTTTCATCTTTATTTATTAGAGAGCTCTTTTCAGTAATCTCACTCTCAATTCCTTTCTCCAAACTTATTTCAAAAGTAAACGTAGAACCGGTGCCTGCAGTACTTGAAAAACTGATAGCCCCTCCCATCAAGTTTGCTAGCTTTGATGAAATTGAAAGCCCTAGACCAGTTCCACCAAATTTTCTAGTAATAGAGCTATCTGCTTGAGAAAACTTACTGAATAGATCTTTTTTATTTTCATCTGCAATTCCAATTCCTGTATCTTGAACGTGGATACTTATTATTGAGCTGTTTGAATCTATTTCTTTAAGATCTAATTTAATCGTAACACTTCCGTTTTCAGTAAATTTTACAGCATTGGAAATTAAATTTATAAGTATTTGCTTTATCCGTGTGATATCTCCACAAAACCATAAATCTGAATTGCCTAAACTCTCAAAATGAATACCGATTCCTTTTCGTGAAGCTTCATGTCGAAACAAGCTTAAAGTTTCCTCTACACAGAGCTTTAAATTAAAACTCACATTTTCAAACTCTATATTCCCGGACTCTATTTTACTAAGATCCAAAATATCATTAAGGATGATCATCAAACTATCGCCAGATTTCTTAATCAAATCAACCATATCTTCTTGTTTCGAGTTTAGCTCTGTTTCACTTAAAAGTTGAACCATCCCTAAAACACCGTTCATAGGTGTTCTAATCTCATGGCTCATATTGGCCAAGAACTCTGACTTTACACGAATTGCTTCATTAGACTTTTCAAGAGCAGCCTTAAGCTTGTCTTCGTTGATTTTTAGAAGATGAGTCTGACTATCTGCTATCTTCTGTGCTCTTTGATTTGTTGTCTCTAGATTTCCTACTAACCATGCAAATAAAAATGTAATAATAAGACCAGCAATGGCCACAATCACAGACATTTTATTATCAGCAGAAATAAAATCTTCAGAGCGTACCCAACCAATAGTAAATATCTGCTGACCTAATTCAAGAGTCGTCTTTTCTTCAAAAGCAGGAAGCTTCTCTACTTTAGACCCTAAGCTATAAACTAGATTCTCATGGGTAATTGAGCTTCCTTCAAAAACAAAAAACTTAAACTCTTTTGATTTAGGTATTAAAGATGAATTTAAAAAGCTAGCTGTAATAAATGGTGCATAAACCCATCCTGTTAATTCTTGTCGTCTTTTTTCAACTGTCAGAGGAGCACTTCCAGTCTTATACATGGGAACATAAAGCAAAAAGCCCGGACCACTTTTTGAATTCTGAACCAAAGTAATTCTTTTTGAAATAGTAGGCAAACCTGTATCTCTCGCTAATTCTGCTGAGGTTCTCCTATTGATTTCTGAGCCGATGTCTAGACCACGAGCTTGCTCATTTTTTTCTATAGGTTCAATAAACTTAATAATATAACTAGAATTAGCGTTTTCTCTAGGAGCTACTACGTTAGGAACTTTTTTAATCGTGAAATCTTGTATATCATTTTTGCGAACGTCCTGAACAAAAGCATTTATGTTCTTATTCTCTACAGGTACAATTACACCAAGACCATTCACTCCAGGGCGTCTTTTGGTAATTTGCGATCTATTTAAAAAAGCTTTCCACTCATCTAATGAGACATTTTCAGAAGCAGCATATAAACTTGCTCCGCCCTCTAGTGCTTCATAATAATATTCAAAATTTGTAGTGATACTTTTAGCTTGGTCTTCAATCAAATCTTTAAAATGCTCTGAATTTTTTAACTCTGCATTTTTAGAATATGAGTAAGTGATAACCGCTGTAATAATACAACCTATCAAAAAGACGAAATACTTAATCTTACTTTCAGATGGTTTTTTAATAAAGTCCCCTTCCGCATAAATGAATTACTACAAGCATATATAGCTAAAGACATACTTCTTTTCGGCGTTTTACAATGAAATATAAAGGCAAAGATTTTAAAAATCAGAGTAAAAAGAGCGGATTTCCTGCTTAGGAGCATGCACTTTGAGCGAAACCGTTTCCTGCCTCTTCATAAAGGTTAAAAACACTATCAACTCCAGCATTCAAAAGAGGCTCTTCTTCATTTGGAAACTTCGCTATTGATGCAATCTTTCCCTTGAAACCTTGAGCACGGATAAGTTTGGCAGTAAGACTGTTTTGTCTTACTAATGGCATAGTAAGAAGAATAAGCTCAACTGAGCTTTTTTTAAGATTCACTCTTTGCCAAAAGTCCGGACTTGTTGAATTTCCATAAATTGCATTCCCACCTTCGCCCTTTATTTCATCAAGAACTTCTTGGTCAATTTCTACTGCTAAAGGAGTCCATTTTTTCTCAATTGTAAATGATTTATAGGCTCCACTTCCTACTCGTCCCATACCAATGACTAAGACATTAGCATCACCTAAAGAAATATCTTTTTCAAGAGGATGTAGTTCTTTATGTTGAAACTTTTTAAGTACTTTCGAATATTTCAAGTAAAGGTTTTCAGAAAAATGATTAAGAACGGCAGAAACAATAAAAGAAAAGGACAAAACCAATGCCAAAGTTGTTAACCATGACTCATTAAGAAATTCTCTACTGACAGCAAATGAGCAAACGATTAACCCAAACTCACTAAAGTTTGTTAGTGCAGAAGCAGCGAGAAAGGAACTTCGATTTCTTAAATGTGCTCTGTTAAAAAGAGCAAAATAAATGAGAAATCGCAATGGTAAAAAAAGAGTTATAACAAGAGCGATACTAATTTGCTCCCAGTTTGGAAAACCTATCATACCAATAGAAAGAAAAAAGCCTAGAAGAAAAAAATCTTTAAATGATATCAACCAACGATTAAGTTCAGCTGCGCGATGATGCTTAGATAATAGAACGCCCATGATCAGAGCTCCTATCTCTCCTTTTACATTAACAAGATCAAAAAGATAAGCACCACCAAAAGACACAGTTAATCCAAAAAGAACGATTAACTCAGATTGCCTTAGCCGAGTTAAGATAAAAGAAAGAAATAATCGTAATGGCCATAAAGAAGATATTAACAATAAAAGCCAAGCTGAAGGAGTTTTTTGCACAGTGAAGGCCATAAACAAGACAGCAAAAATATCTTGAATGATAAGAATACCGATCGCAATCTTTCCATAGTGAACAGCAAAGTCACCTCTTTGCTCTAGAATTTTGACAACAAAAATTGTACTTGAAAATGTAAGAGCAAAGGCAATTATTACACCACTAATTGTTTCGCCAGAACCAAGTAAGAAAGTTTTTAACAGAAAAAACAGGACTAAACTAATAAGGCTTTGCCCTATAGCAACACCTAAAACTTCTACTTTCCCAAGGCTTTTAAGGTCTAGCTTAAGACCAATACTAAACAAGAGAAGACTAATCCCCACATCAGAGAGTTCTTTAAGGCCTGAGACACTCTCAATACCTAAGTAGTGGAGTAAAAAACCTGCACCTAAATAACCAATCATCGGCGGTAAACGGCCAGCTACTGCCAAAAGACCACAGACAAATGAGACACTTATCCAAATAATATCGAACATATAACCTGATCGGAAATATGTTTGAATTGTTAAATACTCTCATATGTATAGATAGTTATAGTAGTAGACCTATATGGTTCCAGTACTGTTTTCCTCAAGCAATATTGAGCATATAATGATACAAATAGCAGGTGTCTTACTTTTATGAATTTAAATCCATTCTTATAAAGACTTAAAGAGTATGCAAGAAATATTAAACTTCCTTACAGAAAATATAATCTACTTTCCGCTTTATTATTATTTTCTTACACTTATTGAATTCTTTCTTATAACTGGGAGCATCTATTTTTTGCTTTGGCATGTACTTTCAAAAAAAATAAAATATAGAGAAATCCAAAAAAGAAAGTTGTTTCCTGGTCAAATCAAATACGAAGTTAAGACATCAATCATAGCATTCTTTTTTATGAGTCTTGCCCAATGGCCATTGTTTTATCTTTTCACAAAAGGTTACACTTCAATTTATCTCAACTGGAGTCAGTATCCACTTTGGTATGTACCAATGAGCCTTTTTATTTGGATGCTTTGGCATGATATTTATTTTTTCATCACCCATCGCTGGCTACATACTCCTTGGGCCTATAAGCATATTCACTATATTCACCACAAGAGTCATGTCCCCACTCCATGGTCTACCCATTCTTTTCATTGGTTAGAGGCAATCATGCAAATGCTTTTTCTTTATCCACTAGTAATTCTTATGCCAATGCACCTCTATTCATTTCTAGTTTTTATGGGAATAACCCATTTCTTTTCTGTCTGGGGACATTTCAACTACGAAATGATGTCATTACATACTTGGGACGCTTGGTGGGGAAAATGGGTGACAACATCAACCCACCATAATCTTCATCATAAATATAATAAAGGTAACTTAGGTCTTTATATTAGATATTGGGACATTTTAACAAAGAAAATACACCCTAAGACTGGTGAACGATTTAAAGAATACTTAAAAAACCTTAAGATTTCTTAACTAAACTTTTAAGCAATAAGACATCTCCAACCCAGCCAAGAAAAAAGCCAACACATAATATCATTCCAATTTTTCTGACTCCATCAAAGTCTGAGAACAAAAAAGAACCAGCACAAATAATCATTAAAAACATAGATAATAATGTTGCTTTACTCATTAGATCAACACCACTTAGGATTTCGTTCTCCTTATTTCTAGCAAAGATGAAATGTAGCCCATTATCTCCTGCAAGCCCTACTAATACTGACATGACAACACTTGTGACAAAATAAATTCCTATATCAAAATAGATTATGAGAAACATCAATGTTAGTGGTCCCCATAAAGCAGACAAAGTTAAAGCGATGAAGTTTTTAATTCTAAAATACCAACACAAAGTCAAGACAAGAGAAATTATAACAATGATACTGATGCTAAAGCTATCTGTAAGGGTTCTTAGAACTTTAACTCCAAACTCACTATAGGAAACTAATATATTTGCAAGATAGCACTGGTCTCCACAAAGCCTGTGAACATCTTTTCTTATCTCATTCATTCGAACTACATCAGTGGTACTTGAATAGATTAATGTTCTTTCAGCGGCAGACTCGGGAGATATCCATCTCTCACTAATTTCAGAGAGTTCAAAATTATTCTCTACAAAGTTTTTGGAATATCTATTTTTAAGAGGAGTCTTAATATGTTCTTTAACACGATAAAAACTTTCATAATCTACAAACTCTGGAACTAAGTCTACAATTGCCTTACTTAAAAACTCTTGCTCTACTCTAGAATGGGAGTCAGGAAAAACTAAACTCACCTCAGATTTCCAACCTCTCTCTTTTAACAATTTATCTGTGGAGCTTCTAATAATATGTGACTTAGGAAAAACAGCTTCAGGTGAGTCATCTATGCGAAGTTCTGAGTTATTAAAAACTAAGTACAGTAGAGGAAAAAGAAAAAGAATCCCAACAACCCTCTTTGGTCTAATATTAGAAAAAAAACTATCAATTTGCTCTATCCATCGTGGAATATTGTAAAGATCTAAATCTCTCTTTCTATGATTTTCCCAAAGTACTAAAAGCTTTGGCAAAATAGTGAAAACCACAATCCATTCAATAATGGCACCCATTGCACAAATAAGCCCAAAGCGGCGTATAATGCTTAACTCTGATAAATACAGACTTAAAAAACCTACACAAGTTGTTAGACTTGTATAGAAACTAGGGATGAGTATTTTTTCAAATGATTTCTTTATATCTTTAGTTTTAGAGTGAACAAGTAGAAAAAAAACAAAATCTTCCAATGTAGAAATCAACAGCATTATTGGAACGGCCGCAGAAAGAGAGTCCACCGGATACTTAAAAATCGCCATTAGACCATAAAGAATCGTAAGTGAAACTGAATAAGTTCCAAGCAAAATTGCTCCACTTTTCCAACGACCAATAAATAATCGGAAACTAAGAAGAAGAATCAGCCCTGTAATAAGATTAACTAAATTCATTTGCTCGTAAGCTTTCTGCAAATAGTACTGATAGGTTCCTATCCCAATCCAGGTTGCTTGGATATGGGGTGCATTGTTTTGTATTTCAGTTTCAAAAGATTTTGTTAGCAACTCAAAAGCAACAGTATTAAAATGACCAAAAATATCTCCTTCCTCTTTGCTTAAGTTATGAAGATAAAAACTAGCAAAGACGTCATCATTTTTTTTGTTTGTAAGAACAATTCCGGAAGGTGAATTTAAAACTTGATTAAGCTGTACTTTTATTTCATCAGAACTATAATCTCCATCATAATCAGGTATTAAAACAGGTTTCAATTCGAAACTCTTATCTCTTTCAACTCCTTCTCTAAGACCATAGCTTGAATATATTCTAGCAATTCGATGCTGTTTAAGGTGTATTTTTGATAACCAAAGTAAAATCAAACGATGATCATCTAGAGAAAGCTCTCCTCTATTTGAGGAAATCATTACAGAAACCTGACTCTCCTCAACAAAGTCTTTATTGAGTGCTGTGTATTCTGAGTATGTTGTAAAGTCGTGATCAAGAAGATCAGACATCATCACAAGAAAACGAAGATTAGTTATTTGCGACAAACACAGAATAATCAATATACTTAAACCAATCCACGCTTTGCGATGTTCTTTAAAACTCAAATTGTAAATAGAACGGATAAGTTTATGCAAATATTCAAACAGGAACCGCATTTTATTCCTTCAGTTCCTTAACAATCCCAACAAAGAATAAACCTTTTAAAACAAGATAACTTGGATCTATTTGCATTTTTTCTCCATGTCGAGCTTTTACAGGGTCATCGTGATGATTCGCATGCCAACCATCGCCAAATGCAAGAGGACCTAATATAAAATTATTTCTTGCTTCGCTTTTTGTATTGAGATTTTTCTCTCCATAGAGATGACCAAAACTGTTTACACCATCTCCTACAGTATAGACATACACATAAAGTAGATAAAGAACGACTAGCCCAGTAAGTCCAGCAAAATAAAAAACAAGAAAAATCGGGATTAGAGTATGGATAAGTACCAGACTAAAATAAACATTCGGGCGACTCATCCAAGCATATACTTTGTCCGAACTAATATCCAAGGCGTAAGAATTATACTCCTGATTTGACCTTGGTCGATAATAGG
>CAYGJN010000070.1:0-14917 GCA_964350135.1 uncultured Bacteriovoracaceae bacterium
ATCCAATAGAAAGACTTCAAAGTGTAAATGATATTTTAAAACGTGAACTTGAAATACTTGGTATGCAACAAAAAATTAAAAGCCAAGCACATGATGAGATTACAAAATCTCAAAAAGAATATTTTCTTCGCGAACAAATTAGAGCTATCAAAAGTGAACTCGGTGACGAAGGCACACAAGAAACTCTTGATGAATTCCAAGAATTTAAACAAAAAGTTACTGAATGCTCTATGCCTGAAGAAGTTGAAAAAGAAAGCCTTAAGCAACTTGCTCGTTTAGAAAAGATGCATCCAGATTCTAGCGAGGCAAGTATTTTAAGAACCTATCTAGAATGGATGACTGATCTTCCCTGGTCTACAGAAAGTGAAGAGCATATTGATCTAGACAAAGCAAAAGCTATTCTTGATGAAGATCATTTTGATCTTGAAAAAGTTAAAGAAAGAATTCTTGAATACCTTGCAGTCAGACAGCTCAAGGGCAAAGATATGAAAGGTCCAATTCTATGCCTTGCAGGACCTCCAGGTGTTGGAAAAACAAGTCTTGGTAAATCCATTGCTAAAAGTATTGGGCGCGAGTTTGTTAGACTTTCTCTTGGCGGTGTCAAAGACGAAGCAGAAATTCGAGGACATAGAAGAACATATGTAGGAGCAATGCCAGGAAGATTTATTCAAGCACTTAAACAAGCTGGAACAAAAAATCCTGTTGTCATGCTTGATGAGATTGATAAACTAGGGTCTGACTTTAGAGGTGATCCCTCAAGTGCTCTTCTTGAAGTACTAGACCCTGAACAAAATAATTCATTCAGGGATCATTATATAAACTTACCTTTTAATCTTTCCAATGTGATGTTTATAGCAACAGCAAATGTTATTGATAATATCCCTGCTCCCCTTAGAGACAGAATGGAATTATTAAATCTAACTGGCTATACACAGGAAGATAAAATTGCAATTGCACATAAATACCTTATCCCTAAACAAATGAAGGAAAATGGTATTTCTGAAGAGTTTATTGATTTTCAAGAAGCAGGTGTAGAGGTCGTAATCAAAAACTTCACTTCAGAAGCTGGCCTTCGTAACCTAGAAAGACAAATTGGCTCTCTTTGTAGAAAAGTTGCCAAGAAAATGGCACTTGGAGAAAAAGAAATTACTGAAGTAACACCAGAGTCAGTTATTGAAATGCTTGGACCTCCTCCATTTACAAAAGAAGACCATAGAGAATCTGATGAAGTCGGTGTCTCTACGGGACTTGCATGGACATCAAGTGGCGGACAAGTTCTTTATATTGAATCTACTTGCATGAAAGGCAGTGGATTAACGCTAACAGGCCAACTTGGTGATGTTATGAAAGAATCCGCAAACGCTGCTCTTGGATATATTAGAAGCAAGGCAAGTAAGTTTGGGATTGATGAAACTTTTTTTGAAAACAATGAAATACATGTTCACCTTCCGGCTGGAGCTATACCAAAAGATGGGCCAAGTGCAGGAATAACAATGGCAACAGCACTACTTTCTCTTGCGACAGACTTACCAATCTGCAAAGACGTAGCAATGACTGGAGAGATTACCTTAACTGGAAAAATCTTACCAATTGGTGGTCTTAAAGAAAAAGCTTTAGCGGCTATGCGACTTGGTATCAAAACTATTATTATTCCTTGGAAAAATAGTAAGGACCTTATAGATATACCAGAGGAGTATAGAGAAAGATTAAACTTCGTCCCTGTAAAAAACTTTGATGAAGTTGCGGCCATCGCTTTAATTGGATGGCTTGAACATAAAAAGCAAATTAAAAACAATAACGGATCAAAACGCTCAAAAAATCAACCAGCAGCTGCTGCCTAACAAGGGAGCAACTGCTCTCTTGTTCCCAATATTGACCAATCTATTATATAATCAGTAGTAAGTACTTTCTGAATCAGGGTGCAGAATAAAAAGGATTTTAAATGTCATCCGACATAACTCTTTCATTAGAAGATATTAATAAAAATTGCAAAATACTTATTGTGGATGATTCTGAATATTCACGAAAAATGATTGTTAAAACACTTGAGAGTGAAGGAATCGTAGTTTCCGGAGAAGCTTCTAGTGCTTCTGAAGCCATGGATCTTATCGGTAAGCTGGGTGCAAATATTATTATCACTGATGTTGTTATGCCTGATTTGAACGGTATTGAGTTATGCCGCAAGTTCAATAGTGCATTCTCAGAGCGTTTTTTTATTATGGTCACCTCTCTAAACCAAGAAAAAACTGTTATTGATGCTATCACAGCTGGCGCAATTGATTTTATTGAAAAACCTTTTGATAATAATCAACTTTTTCAAGCTGTTCTAAAAGCATCTCAAAGAGTTTTGGAGTCAGTTGGATAAATGAGAATCTTTAAAAAAAGTATACCTAGAGTTATAAACCTAAAAAAGATTATTCCTATTAATCTAAAACTTTATGATTCTGTAACCCTAGAACTTAAGAATATCGAAATAGACAAGATATCTGCCGACGCCCTTGAGGATTACTTCAGAAAGTCACATTGCGTTCTTTATACAATCAATGGTGAGATTCATGGACAGGCCCTTGCATTATCAGACTCACGGTATTTTTTAGAAATAGAAAATAACGAGCTCGGTTTAAATGATATATTCTTAGAATCATCAAATATTATTATTGAAGAAATTTTGAAAAGAGCGAATGATGGCTTTGACCTTGTTAGTTATCTTTCTGCACCAATGCCAATAAATAACAACCGCCAGGATGAGCAGATTAAAAGGATGCGAATACTCTCATTTTTAAACAAATCCCTTGCGAGAAGAGAGTTTTATCAATTAGATTATTTTTTCACTTATGAGGATTTTAGCTTTCCTATTCGCCTCTTTTTTATGATAAATATTAACGAAACTACACTGGAAAACTAAGATGTTTAAATTTTCAATTTATTTTATTATTAGTTTCATTATTCTTTCTTTTCCACTCAAGGGAAAAAAACTTTTTCATTATTTGGATCATATGGCAGCACCCTATCTCTCACCTGTTATGAATAAGGGATATCAAAGCGCAAGTCAGAAACTTTCAAAAGTGAAATTTTTTGGAATAAAACTTCTCGGTAGTTCAAGCTCTGACAAGGTTGCAACAAAGCTATCGGCACCACAAAGAAGAGAAGACTTAAAAAATAAGTTTCTTGCAAAGCCAAAAAAAGAAATTGATAAGAAAGTACCAGAACCTAAAGACCTTGAACGAAAAAGCCAGGTCGATGAAGCAGAATTTTACAGCGACGAAGAACTTGATCAACTCAAGCAAATGATTTTAAAGTCAGAGATTTAGGCTCAGCTCAACTGAGCCTTTCTCTATAAAGATGGTTGATCAATTACTCCACCAGATTCACTTACTATTGCTTGGATTGCAAAGTCACTTTCAACAAGTCTTTTACTGCAATTATGAGCAAGGTTTCCTCTGGTATAAATAATATCTTCCCCGTATTCGGGATTACTATTATTAGTCATCAAATCAGACATGGCCGACATTGATAATAATAAGAGCAAGGCTACAAGAAATTTCATTTCTTTCTCCTTGTGCTAGGTTTTTTAACAGGTTTTAGTAAATTAATTTTAATCACAACAACTCCTTACTAATCTGTTACAAGAACAGCAGCTTCCGTAGGAATGCCTTCTTTTGTTTTTAATGCTGTGACATCTGCACCATTACCTTCATAAATTTTTGCACATTTAGCCTCAAGATTTTCACCATAGGTTGGATCTTCAGTGGCATAAGACGTACTCATCATCAAGATAAGCGCCATCGGGCCAATAATCTTTCTAAGCATGTTCTTCCCCTTTGCTAGAAATATAGACATTTATCAATCTAGAACTTTAATATGCATTCCCTGTGCCAAGATTAGGAGGCATATACGTCAGTTTAAGCACTTACGGACTGTCTAAAAAATGAATATGTCTAAAAAATAGACAATAAAACCGGAGCAAATTTGAAACATTTTTGAGTAACGTGGAGGTTATTCGGCACCAAAAGCTTGTAATAATTACAGCATAATTTACAAGTTCTTACATTTTCTAGAGTTTGAAGCAGTAAAATCTAAAACTCCTTGTTGAAAAACTACAAAAGATATATTTCTTAGTATTAGACTCAACTATTTCTAATAGATGAGTTTATAAGGGAGTTATTTTATATGTTCCGAAGACCACGGAAATTCTTTTCAATCATTACCCTAGTGAGTCTTGCTCAACTAAGCTTTGCACAAAGTAGTATGAGTACACTCACAAGCAACTTTCTTGAGAAACTTAAACAAAACACATCCCTATATACAGATCTAACCTATGGATCAAGCCTTAAAGAACAAAGCCGTGCAGACTATACTGCTGACCTCTCAGCGACCCTTATTCCTTCTTATAAGCTTTCTAGTAGAACTACACTTATTGGGAGAATCACTGGAAATAAAGCTCTTGAAAACGAAAGAAAACAAGAACTCTCAACTGCTTATCTAGGATTAACTCAAAAAATTACAAAGTTTGGATCAAACGATTTTATAAGCACATCAGCAACTTTAAGAGGATATCTACCCGTTAATAAAGACCTTAAAGAGGGTACAACTTATAGATCTCAATTATATTTTAGACCTTATATGACTTTCGATTTTACAAAAATTGGTTTTAATTATGTGAAACTTACTCTTAGGCCTTCATATACTAAATACTTCCACAAATATAAAACTTTTAACGATGCTGTAAATACTGATCGCAACCTATCAGCACTAGCAAACATCTCTATTTTAGCAACAGATAAGATTACCTTATCAACTCTGGGCGGATTAAGTGAGTCCTGGAATTATCGAGGCAGCAGAAGTGAAACTTACGTTCTTGATACTTCCATTGGCTATGATTTTGGAAAATCTAGCAATATTGCTGTTGGATACTCAGTACAACAAAAAACATTAACACCAACTGGTGAAAACAATATTCAGCTTTTTGATAATGAGGGAGGAGAAACGTACGTAACGCTTTCTCATCAATTTTAATGAATGCTTTATGCAGGAGTAGAGGAATGAAGAATTTAGGATTTTTATTAACAGTTTTAATTTTTGTTGGCTGTGCCAAGGAAGCTCCATATGAGGAAATTAAAACTCCTGACCAGCAAATTATAGCAAAGGATTCAGTTATTCTGGGAATCCAAGAGCCTAATAACGGTATTACAAATGATCAACTTGCTGAGAACCTACCTGTCATGGAGGCCCAACTAGCAAAACTCAATGAACAAAAAAGAAAATTGAGTACCCAAGTCCAAAAATTGAACTCTAATACTAATACCAACTCAAATGGTATTAGCCAGGACGTTATAGCTTTACAAGAATCGATCAAGGTTGTTGATGAACAAATTATCCAACTCAATGAAGAGCTTAAGCCTTATAAGGAAAAGCTTGAAGCCCGAAACACTGAATACCTCTACCTAGTTTCAACTCTTGGAGCTCCAAGAGAAGTCGCTTCTCAGGCACCATTCTTTCAAGGTGAAGAAAAAATTGTTAAATTTAGATATGAAGAAGATGGTCTAAAGCTTTATGAATCAGAAAAAGATCTTAGATTTAATGATAATCCCCTTAATAGTAGTCCTGTTCTAACAATCCCTGGTGAATATGTAGAGTATCGATGTAAAACAAATGATCAAGGTGATTGCCTTAATAAAGAAGAAGAAAACAAAGACATTAGTTGGAAACAAAAGTCTCTTTTCAAGCCTGACTTTGACAAGCTTGAAGTTCATGAGACGAATGAAGTTAACCTTTTTGCCAATAACGATTTTTGTTTTTCAGAAATCAAGAAAAAGGCCGTGAGCGTTGAAGTTACAAGAGAGATCGTTAATATTGAAGTTGAAAAGACATACCAACTACAAGACTCTTGGTTATGTAAGGTTATCAATTTCTTAGATAATGATCAGCAACTTGCAAATACATCTTTTAAGGTTAGATATTTTTACTCTATTGCTAAACTTAACTCATTAGCATCAAAAGGATATCAGTCTGTAGATTACCCTCTACAAGATCACAATGATTTTGGTTTTTTTACTAACAAGATTAAAAGACTTGGCAATAATTTTGATCCCAACAGGCCAGAAATTTCATACAAGCTTAATCGCTTCAACCCTGATAAAAAAGTTATTGATTATCACTTAAGTGCAACTTTTAATAAAAAAGAAAACCTGTATTTAAGAGATGCAACCTATAAAGCTATTGAAAGTATTAATCAGTCTTTTGCTCGAGCAAATACTGATCTTAGAATCAATTTAATCAATGCTCCATCAGCAAAAGAAGAAAAAAAATCAGGAGATCTTAGGTATAATACCATTGTCTTAATTGATGAGCCTCTTGCCAATGGACTTTTAGGATACGGCCCAAGTGTATCTCATCCAAGAACCGGAGAGATTCTTCAAGCACATACCAATATGTACTCAGGTGTTTTAAGAACAGGTGTAAGAAGATCTTATCACTCCATGGTGCTTCTTTCTCAAGAAGAACTTAAAAAGAAAAAAGCTGCTGCAGCTACAACTACTAAAAACAATCAAAAGCCAAGTCAGCAATTAAATACTCAAGCTAATTCTCGAGCTAGAGTCAGTGTTAATAATAATATTGACTTAGATAGAAAGATTAAACTTGAGACAAAGTTTCTACAATCAGTTAATCATAACGAACTTGCAAACATTCACTATAATCACTCTCGTGCCAAGGCTGCAAACGAAAGACTATTACATGCCAAAATGGATTTTCTTGATCATGCAAAACTAGCAGACCATAGAAAGGGAATAAAAGGCATTGAGCTTAAGTACGATCAAGACTTTAAAAATGTTGACCGTCACGATGTTATAAATATGCATTCAGAGAATAATGCCTACCATATTGAGATGTTTAATTTCAATGCGCTTGCAAAAGAAATCATGCCAGGAGTAAAAGAAATCCCGGGCATTCTTGAAGCTGATGGAACTTTAAAGTCTTGGGATGATCTCTCTGAGTCTGTTCAAGAAAAAGTTTCTAAGATCATTATGGTGAATACTTATTCAGCTACACTTGTTCATGAGATTGGTCACAACCTTGGGCTTAGACATAATTTTATGGGCTCAACAGACCATGACAATTTCTACTCAGATGAAGAAGCAACAAAGCTTGGTTTAAACCATATTCCTCAATACAGCTCCATTATGGACTATGCATATAGTGACCTTAATGAACTTTCTGTATTAGGTAAATATGATATTGCCGCTTTAAGATATGCATACGCAAGGGAAGTCGAGCTTATTGATGCGAATGGTGATTCGCAATTTAGCCCTGTCGGCCAAAGTCTAAATGATCTCAAAACAACTCTGGACTCTACCGGGTTAAAAGTTAAAAACTATAATTATTGCACTGATGAAAATGCAGGTCTTTCGGTTCTTTGTAATAGATTTGACGAAGGAACAAATGTAAAAGAAATCGCACAACATTATAGTGACTCTTATATTGCTCGCTATGACAGATTAAACTGGAGAGATGGAAGAACTAACTTTTCTACTTACGATATTATAGATTATGTAAGCTATAATATGGGCCAATTTAGAAGAATGCGTAAAGTTTATGAAATGTTTGAACTTTACCAAGGATTCTTTGGTGCAGAATTTATGGAAGAAGGTTGTTCTGATGATCTATTAAAAGACCCTCAATATACAGAGGTTTGTACAGATATAAATCAAATCAGAGATGGTGCACTTATCGCAGGTAATTTCTTTCTTGATATTTTAAAAACCCCAGATGTTACATGTGCAGCGATCTCTGCAATGAATCCCACACAAACACAATACCTAAGCCTCGCTGAAATTTTTGAAGAAGCTAAGTGGAGACTTAATTTAGTAGATGTCCCAAAAACTTGTTTTGATCCTGCTATAATGTCTTATCTAGCAGATCCTCAGAATATGTTTCAAATGCCATTTGTTGTAACTGGGGAAGCTGGTAGATACCTTAACTCTATTAAAGACCCAGATCCAAGATACCCATACGCATCAGATATTAGAGTAAGAGGTGTATGGACAGATAAAATGTTAGCAATGAGATACCTAACAACAAGAATTGATGAAAATGTTTCAAGTGATGCTAAGAAAGGAAGTCTTGCTGATATTTCAAGTATCAGGCTAAAGCTCGACAATCTCTTAGATCATATGGTTTTAGGGAAAAGACTTGCTGATCCTATAAAGTTTAGAAGAGCTGACGGATCTGAATATATAGAAGATCATTTTGAACTATCTGGAACTAATTATAAAGTTGCAGAATCTCCATATCAGCAACTTGCAAGATACTTTGGCCTTCCAACATCTGGTTCACAAACTCTTAACGGTGCCCTTATTGCAAATGCAGTTTGGTATACTGAGACGGATGATTTTGATACCCAAGACCAAGCTGAGACTTTTGTTGATTCACTATCAGTGTTTAAAACAATGAAAACCACTGTTATTGATCCAAACAAGCAAAAAGAATTTATTGTTGGAAAGTATAAATATGTTGCTCAAGAAGAACATAGAGTTGCCAATGAGCTTGTTGCAGCTAAAACTAACTTGGATGTTTTAAAGTTTGTAGATAAAGCATCTGCAGAAAAGGTGTTTGAAGCCAGAACAACTCTTCCTGCAGGATTAGACACAGATACAATGATTGTTCTTACTTCTTTTAGAGTTGAGACAATTCAAGGCTTTATTATTCAGCTTTCAGATCCTAATGCGGTTATCCCTGATCCAAAGGATCTTAGTCCAGACCTTGCTGCCGTAGTTAGGCTTGGAGTTAAGGGTCTGCAAGACGCATTACAGGTATTAGATGATATGAATAAAGCTCCTGCTGATGCTACTGATCAAGAACAACTTGCTTATGCAAGCGAGCTAGACGTTCTTAATGAGTATATTAATGGAGATTTAGAAAGAAGAGTTTCTACATTTAAACAAAGTATTGAACTTTTATATCCTCTTTAAAAGAAAAGGCCCTCGAAAGAGGGCCCTTTTTTTATCAATTTAACTTTTTATTAATTATCAATTTCACCAATAACTTCACCATTGAGAAGAAGTTGTCCTGAAGAATTTTGAGTATATTCTTGTCCCTGTCCATCTACGTATTTGCCATCACAGCTAAAGATATCAGGTCTCTCACCCATTGCCCCACAGTACTTCTTGGCCAAATCACTGTTTGCGCAATTTTTCAGGGTTAGTTTTTTAAGCTCACCTTGTGAAAAAACGTTTAAACTGACTGCTGCTAAAAAAATAATTGCTAATAATTTCATAATAAAGCTCTCTCAAGTTATAAGATTATAAACTTAAATTTACACCCGCTGGTTTTACGATCGCAAGAAGATTTTGGAAGGCCCTTGTCACCTGCAATGCCATCTTATGGCCTTGCTTTGATTCAACCTTTTTAATGCCACCAAAATTATCATAAAGAACGTTTATCTTACCCACTTTATCCATTGTGATTTCAACTGGCTTACCAAGTGAGTTATACTTAAACGTTAATACTTTTTGCGCTGAAGTCTTTTTGTTTCTATCTACCATTTTAGTAATTCTAGATTTTCTGTCATAAACAAGTAGAACTGCCTTTCCAACACTATCAACTGCTTTAGAGAGGTTACATCTTGTATCATAACTAAACTTCGTCCACTTCTTGTTCTTGAACACCTTAGATATTTTTTTACATTTTTTATCATAATCTAAGACGATATTATCACCAGTACTTGATGTTTTTTTCGTTAAAAGCCCATCTGAATTATACTCAAAATTTGTTACTTTATTACCTCTTGCAATTTTAATTGGAAGAGAACAACACTCAGAATAAATAGTCTCTGTCTTAACACCATTTACTTTTGTTACAATCCTATAAGTATATTGTTGTCCGTCTGGTTTTGTCTTAATCTCATACTCATAGTAATTAGTAACTGGACTACCGCTAAGACCTTTTTTTGTAACTTCTGTCCAGTAATGAAGATCTGGATTTTTTGGGTCTGATCCATACTTATAGCTTGTGCTCTCTCCATTTCTTTTTGTTACGCTTGAAACAAATTGAGTTTTTGGTTCATATGAGATTACTGTTGCTGTTTTGTCTTGGTAACCAACATTTGTAAGATTATGGTTGTTATCATAAGTATAGCTGTAAGTATTTCCAATTAAATCGACTGACTCAGATAAGTCTTTTCCTTTATACTTATAGGTCGCTTTTTTATCTTTAGAAGAGTAGATTTCTCTTGCTCTTCCATCTGGATACCACTGAAAGAAAATTTGTTTTCCTAGAGAGTCTTTTATAGATGTTAGCTCAGTATCAGCCTTTCTTTCTCCTGGAAAAAGATTTATGGCATGTCCTGATTTATAGACTATTTTCGAGAGTCTTCCGTGCTTGTTAAAAAACTCATTTTTACCATCACTAAAAACTCTTTTAAATCCATCTTTCATCTTATGAAGCTGTTGAAGACCTCTTTGATTTGAAAATAATACTGTTCCACTTGCGATATTTGCCTTAACACCAAACTGTCTTGCATAAGCATGTCTTTGCTCAGCATCGTTTGCTAATTTCTCTATGAGTTTTTTAGCATTCGCTTCTGTTAGCTTTGTTCTTTTTCTCATGGCCTTAACAATTTTTTCTTATGCTACTTTAACATTTAACTGAGACTTAGGAGTAAACCGAGTTAGTGCTCCTGCTCCATTTTCATGAACGACAACAGATCCATCAGCACTCACATTAAGGAAGGTTTCGTATTCACTACCCCAACCAAACCCGAACCAGCCCTCTTCTGTTGATTTTGAATTATAAGTTCTAGTGATTTCTAATGACTTTGCTCCACCAGGAACAATTACATCTGTATAGGAGATATAAAAATTTCCATTTTTCAAGTTAACACCAGCAAATGCTGTGGCCACACTTAGAAATAAAAGGGTCGTCAGTTTTTTCATTGCTCTTTTCCTCTTAAATATTATCACTCAACTCTTTTTACTTATCGGATTCTAAAAATCGTTCCTTAAGCTTTTATTGCTATGACTTTTCGAATGGCAACGTAACCAATAATATTAAGGACATAGGCTCCTACGAGCAGTGCTAAACCAATGGGGTTTTTAAATACATTAGCCATTGAGTCAGGATCACTCAAAGAGTACACAAGAAGCATTCCAGTGGGCATAAGAGAGATAATCAAAGCCTGAACTTTGCCCGAAGCCGTTAACGAGTCAATTTTTTGCTGAAGACGAACTCGCTCTCGAATAACATCTACAATAGTGTCAAAAACCTCAGGAAGATTACCACCAGTTTCCCTTAGGATATTTATGCTTGTTACAAACATTTCATTGTCAGGGATAGGAATTCTTTTGACCAAATTCTCAAGACATTCCTCTAGGGGAACACCAATTTTATTCTGCTCTAATATAAGTCTAAACTCTTGAGCGATAGGATTAGGCATCTCATCTATAACCATTCCAAAAGATTGTGGTAAAGAAAGGCCCGCTCTCAGTCCATTTCCTAATAATGTAAGTGCATCAACCATTTGACTTTGATAAATAAGAATTCTCTTTTCCACAAGATAATCTACAATTGGACGAGGAACTTTCCAACCGACTACTCCCAAGGCAATCCCAAGAACTAAACCTATATGCCAATGCCCTAAAAACATAAAGACCAATAATGTAATAAAAGATAATCCGAAACTTAAAAAAAGAAGAACGTATGTTACTTTATCTGGATCGATTCTAATAAAGAGTTGTTCAAGTTTCTCTAAAATATACTCTCTATTGCCCAAAGTTTGATCTTCAATCCACTGAAACAATTTAACACTATGGAAGTAACTGAATAAAAAAATTACTGAACCTATGCCAAGCATAAGTCCGTTTTTTCCAAGAATAAGAGCTATTGGTTGCAACATTGTCATAATAATTACGCCGAGCTTTTATTGGAAAAAATACCTCGTGGTATTTTATAACCCTTGCTTTCTAATTTCTCTACAAACTTAGGAATAAAGCCACTGGCCAAAAACTTGCCTGTAATTTTTCCTTTGCTTGTCCCCTCTTGCTTATAATAAAAAATATCCTGCAGAGTAATTACATCACCTTGCATTCCGCCAATCTCTGTAATATTCATTATTTTTCTAGAGCCATCTTCAAGACGAGATTGTTGCACAATCATATGAACAGCAGAAGCAATCATTTCTTTAATGGCCCTTGGTGCAAGTCCTGCTCCAGCATATTGTACAAGAGTTTCAAGCCTAGACATGCAGTCCCTAGGACTATTGGAGTGAATTGTTGTCATGGAACCATCATGTCCAGTATTCATTGCTTGAAGCATATCTAAAGCTTCTCCACCACGGCACTCACCAACAATAATTCGATCTGGTCGCATTCTTAATGTTTGCTTAACTAGAAGTCTAATATCAATTTCTCCATCACCTTCAAGTGTAGGAGGTCTCGTTTCAAGTCTAATAACATGATCTTGAGGTAGAGATAGCTCAGCTGAATCTTCACAAGTAATAATTCTTTCATTAGCAGGGATAAAACTACCAAGCATATTAATAAGCGTTGTCTTACCTGAGCCAGTACCACCACTTACAATAACGTTTCTATGGGCCTCTACTGCTACTCTAAGAAAGTCTGCCATCTCTTGAGTTAATGAGCCAAAATTTACAAGATCTTTATAAGTTAGTCTTTCTTCAGGAAATTTTCTAATTGTAATTGTGCAACCATCAATTGCACTGGGTGGGATAATTGCGTGAACACGAGAGCCATCTTGAAGTCTGGCATCCACATAAGGAGTTTTTTCATCAATTCTTCTACCAACGGGAGCCACAATACGCTCGATAACATTTAAAACTTGGCGGTCGTTAGTAAAGGTTATATCTGATAATTTAACCTTGCCGCTTTGTTCATAATAAATTTTATAAGGACCATTCACCATTATTTCTTGAACTGTTTTATCGGCCAGCAGATCTTCTAATGGACCTAGCCCTAGGGCTTCATCTAAGATCTCTTTAACAATTCGGTTCATATCTTCACGACTACTTAAAACTGTTTTGGTATCTTCTTTTCCTAGCAGATCAACAACTACTTTCTTAGTTTTTTCTCTAAGGATAAGCCTCGCGTGTGGATCGTTATCACTACTATCATCCTTTAAATCCATCTCTTCTACTAAAGCTTTATGAACTCTAGATTTAAGCAATGTCCAGGGACTTAACTTTCCAGACTTTGTGAGAACCTGAACATTATTATCTCTCGATTTCTTTGGTGGTTCTTGTCTATTTAACTTGGCCAATGTTTTAAGAACACTTTTTTGAATCACTTTTCTTGAAAGATCCTGAACACCTTGAGCAAAGCCTGAACTTTTAGCGATCAAGACAGCAGGTTTTCTTTTACTTAAGGCTCCAACACAAGTTTGGTCATCTTTAATTATTGAGTGAAAAACAGGTTTGCCCATTTGTTTTCCAACAACGTCAGGTGAAACAGGATGACCTTTTTGATATTGATTTAACAATAATAAAATCATTTCTTTTGGAAAAAGCATTGTTAGAAGTTCTGAGTACAGTCTTTTGGTCTGATTCAATGCTAATATGTCTGGGGACACTACCATAAAAATCGCCGTTGAATACTCTAATGCTTTGAGGGATAAATCATTGAGCTCTGAGCCAACATCTATAATAGTAAGAGGATATAAACTTGTAACTGATTTTAAAAATTTCCCTAATGATTCAGGGTTAATAGCATCAGCAGTAGTCGCATCATGGGGCATTCCCACATAAGAAACATTTCCAGGTGCTTGAGTCACTAAAGACTGTATTGATCTAGGGTCAATGGCACCACTAAAGTCAGAAATATCTTTAATCGTTTTTTTGGGTCTAATCCCTGTAATAAGGTCCAGATCGCCACATGCTTTTTTATCAAAATCTAAAAGAAGAGTTCTTCCTCTAATCTCTTGGGCAAAAGAGAAGGCAAAATTACAAGCAAGCTGGGATTTCCCAACTCCACCTTTACCACCTAATATACATACAATATGTCCAGCCATTACCTTCTTCTTCTTCTAAACTTTCTTTTAATCTCTTCAACATCTTTTGTTGCTGATTCAATAATTTCAGGAGTTACAAAAACTACATACTGACTTTTAGAAGTGTTATATTCTTTTGACCTAACAAAATTAAAAAGAAAATCTGTGTCATCATTACTCGGAGGTAATTTATCAAAAGCATTACTACTTTGTGATTGAAAAACACCACCAACTACACCTGACTCTCCAGAATTCACAATCAACTCAGTATTAACATCATTTTGAGTAGTGGTTGGGTCCCCCTCTGAGGTTTGTCCTGTAATAACAGAAATTTTGACATTTAATGATCCCAGTTTAACCTTATCTTGCTTAATAATTTGTGGTTTAACTTTTAAAGAAAATTGGGCCGTTGCTGTATCTGATTTAGTAAACTCTCCTGACCCTGTCGAAAAAGGAACTTGTGAACTTTTTGAGATATTTGCTTCAACTCCATCTTCAACAACAATCATTCCTGATTGCATAATACGTGCATTACCTGCATTTTTGGCCGATGCTAGTTTTGGAAAAAGATTATTAATAACAGCAGTTAAAGTATTTTCAGAAGCTGTTGTAAGGTCACCGCTATTGGCCCTACCCACAGTAATAGATCCTCCTCCACCAGAAAAAGTTGGTGACCAACGAAAACCAAAACTTCTAGCATAGTCTTTAGCGAGTTCTACAAACTGAGCAGTCACTTTTATCAATTTAGGAAGTGGTCTGTCTTGAGCCTTTTCATTTTCTTGAATAAAGTTTTTAATAAAAACTTTTCTTTGATTACCATTTCCGAAAGCACCTCTTCTTTGGGCAAGAGATTCAAGTCTATCTGGTAAATAAGCTTTTGCTATTTCTTGAGATCTAATTTTTTTATTATTTCTATCATTAA
>CAYGJN010000071.1:0-14670 GCA_964350135.1 uncultured Bacteriovoracaceae bacterium
AGATAAAGTATATTTTAAGGGGAAAGGTATGCTTTTTCCTATTTCAAAACTGATTCTTAGACCGAGGCTTAAGAAATTTATAGGTACTAAAAAAGACCAGAAATCTTCTCTGAAAAATAAATCCTAATTTACAAGGCTTTAATAGAGTCGCTAAAATCTTAGCATGTCCCTTATTTCTAAAAAATGCAGTTATTATTGGCAAATCCTGGGACCTGGCATTATGTATGCTGGTGCTGCAGTAGGTGTTTCCCATCTTGTCCAATCCACTAGAGCAGGCGCTGATTTTGGCTGGGGCCTTGTTTGGGCCGTCCTACTCGCAAATCTTATCAAATACCCATTCTTTGAACTAGGTGCTCGCTATAGTGCAAGAACTGGAAATAGTATTTTAACTGGCTATAAGGAAATAGGATCATGGGCAGTCTATCTTTTTATGATTGTTTCCTTAATCACTATGTTTATTATTATTTCAGCGATTGTGGTTGTTACAGGTGGCCTTTTAATACAAGTTCTTGGTTTAGATTTAGATATTAGATGGGCATCATTAATTATTCTTTTGATAAGTACTTTGATTTTAAGTTACGAAAAGCTCTCAACTCTAAACGGTGTTATTAAAGTCATAGTTGTTCTTCTAAGCATAACAACACTTATTGCAACACTCTCATCATTTAGTTTTGCTTCTCAAACACAAGCTTTGGTATTTGATATAGGTGATAAAATGCATTTGGCCTTTTTAATCGCATTAATGGGATGGATGCCGGCACCACTGGATCTAAGTGTTTGGCAATCTCAGTGGTATGTTGCCAAACTTAGAGAAGAAAATACGAGAACCAATGAGAGTGATATTTTATTGGATTTTAGAATTGGCTATATCGTTACTATTATTTTGGCATTACTTTTTTTAAGCTTAGGTAAAAATATGTTCTATGGAAAAGATGAAGTTTTATCAGCAACATCTGTTGGTTTTTCATCCCAGCTTATTGCTATGTATTCACTTACACTAGGTCCAAGTTTTAAACTTATTATTTCGCTAGCGGCCCTTACGACCATGATTAGCACTACACTTACTTGTATGGACGCTTTCCCACGAGTTATCAGAGAGTCATGTTTATTAGTTTTTCCAAGAACTGCGCAGTTTCAAAAGAGACTTTACCTCTTTATCTTAGCTCTTATGGGCCTAGGTTGTGCCCTGGTGTTCTTCGTAGCTCTTAATAATATGAGGGCCCTTGTAGACCTTGCTACTATTCTCTCATTTCTTTTAGCACCAGTGTTTGCAGGTCTTAATTACTGGGCATGGGCCAAGCTCAAGGAAAAAAACTCATTGTGTTTAGGTTTTAGAGTATTTTCTGGTATTTCTTTAGTAATTTTGATTATATTTTCACTAGTCTATTTAAAAACCCAATTAATCTAAGGAGAGATTATGAGAGTTATTCTTTTTATAAGTCTTTTAACTTCAATAGCATATGCACAAAGTTGGACTGAACTATTTAAAACTCAATCAGATAATTGTAGTAGATTTGTTGTTAAGCAAGATAATCAACTATTAGTTGGATTAAGAGGGCTTAATAATTCCTCTATAAGAGCAACAAATATAGATAGTGGTGAGTCCCACTATATAAACCTTGATCTTAAAGGTGGATTTAGAGATGCAGTAGTTTTTGAGAATCATATTTATGCACTAACTAATACAACTCTTGAAATTTTTAGTGCAGATACTTATGAGCATTTAAAGTCTCATAAGATTCTGGATTATCATGATTATCTGTATAAGCAAAATGCAATGGGTATGGGGCTTTATAATAGAAAGCTTTATATTGCTCATGGAAGGCTTGGTCTGGCCGTTTATGATATTGATACAGCCCGTACTGAAACATTAGTTGAGCTTGCTAAATTTCAAACTAAAGAATCCATGGCCGTTGATGTTGATATTATAAATGATAAAGTTTTGATTCTAATGGATAATTTCTCAATTCCAAAAGATCCAATGGCCAAACCATACTTTAGAGGAATTGTTATTTTTAATCCAAAGACTAATAAAGATGAGCATTATATAAGAGGTATAGATCCTGGAGCGATTGCTTTAGATATCAATAATGATGAGTTTATTATTAGTAACCATCCAATTCTTGTAAGGTATAGCCTGAAAGAGCTTTTAGTAAATAAAAAGCTAAAAAATAGAAAACCTGCAACTAAGATATCAGGTGTTTCAATTGGATCATATGGAAGAGGAAAGTCTTATTTTCAAGGGGATAAGATTTATATGTGTATAGCTGAAAGATTAGGACCTAGTAATTATTTTCGTCATGGTTTTGAAGTTCCATACTCGTCTTTAAATTGGTCTAAATAGTTTTCTTTAATTCAATAACACGGGCGAGCTCTCTTTTTACAGTAGAGTTCGTCTCTTTGTTCAGTCTGACAACAAGTGCATCTAAGACGTCTTTACTATCAATATTCGATAGAATTTGAACTGTGGCCAGACGTACCTTCCATAATCCATAGTTTAAAGTATCAAATAATTTTAAGAGTTGGTCATTATTGAAACTTCTCTTAGTAAGAATATTAACGGCCTCTTTAAGTACATTTTTATTACTAGTTCGAAGAAAATCAATAAGTAGACTAGTGGACTCATCTTGTTTTAATAAGCTCAAGGATTTAACAGCAGCTAAGTGAACTTTCCAGTTTGAATCAGCTTTAAGGTATCTATATATCTCAAATGCTTTAGTACTAGGTGCTTTTGCTGCAAAATAGGCAAGGTTAATCTTAGCTTCGCGATTTGTGATTCGTTGGAGATTGCCTAAATCAATAAGGTCTTGTTCCATAATAGTTCTTGAGTCCAAAATTAAAAAAGCTTCCTCTCTAACTCTTTGATCAAAATCAAAGGCCAATGGAAAAATTAAACTCGTAGAATTTGAGCTATTAATAGTTTTTAGATACTTTAGTGCGAGAAGCTTATCTTTGTACTGAGTAGATTTGATAATTGTCTCAAAATATCTTAACTCATCATCGGTTAAAACTCTTGTGGCCAGATAGTGTTCAGCGGTTTCTTGAACAATTCTTGAAGCATCTGTAAGAGCTCCAATAAGAATACCTGTCCCAGCATTATCTTTATAAAGTTCACCAATTTGAGTAATGGCCTCAAGCCTCACACCCCAATTAGTGTGATATCTAAAGCGATTCAAAAGCAATAAAGCTTCATCTGTTTTTACTCTTGCCAATAATTTTATCAACTCAATTCTCTGATCTTTATCAGAGAAACTCATTATAGATTCAAATGTTTCAAGATGCTCATTTTCTAGATTTCTAATCTTAAGCTCTGTTAAGATTGTTGTTCTAATTTTTTGGTCTCTATTTTCCAGACCTTTTATTAAAAGGTGGGTACTTTCATTATTTTGAAGTTTATTTGATAAAATATCGAATAAATATCTTTTATGACGAACTGAAGGGCTTTTTTTGAGTGCTTTTTGGATACCACTTATATTTTCTTCAGTAAGAGTAAAGTTTTGAGATAAACTATATGCTTCACCACTTATACTTAAGTAAATATCTCCCATAAGGGCAATAACTCGATTTTCATCCTCTTTTGTTTTTATATAATTTTCATAAATTAGTATTCCATACTCTCGCAGTCGAAAATCAAAAAGGGCCAACGCCGCATCAAGGGCCTCTTTTCTTTCATTAGTGAAGCTATTATCTTCATAATCGAGTAATAAAACACTTGAGAGAATTTTGGTTGCGACATCTGTTGATTTCTCTAGCTCCTTGGCATAGCTAAGAATAATATCACTTGAGAAATTAGTTACTAACCATAAAAAGTCATATTGATAATCTTCTCTTTTTTCTTGGAGGATAATATCTTTTTTATCAATTAGTATTTGTGAGACTTGTTCTTCATCAATCTCGTCATACTCTAAAAGTACTCTTAAGCAATGATAGAGCTTTCTTGTATTGTCCGCCTGTGACATTTTTTCAGTAAGTTCATCTAATGAGTATTCTATTATTTCAGTTTGAACAATTAAATCTAATTCACCTAAGTTATAAAGCTCAATAATTTCTTCAAAACTAGTCTCTTGATCATAGAGATAAAAATCAAACTTCACTTCAATACTTTTATCTTCTAGTCTGGTGCGTTTTTCTACGAGTAAAAAGTAATCACCACTTGCTTGATTTAGAATTACTTGAAATCTTATTATCTGGTCATTATCTTGTGATTTAATTTCTAGTTTTTTTGTATTGTCTGTAAAAATTGAATTCAGACAGGCAGTCCCGATTCTAAGAACTCCACAATCTAGTAATTCTTCCTCTAAAGCCTCTAATACTTTTTGTTCATATAGTAGCTCCGCTCCAGGTGTAATCTTAACTTTAGAGACAAAAGATGGCAGATTGAGGACTTTTGGGTTGATACCAGCGGCCAAGATAAAATCATCTTGAGCATAAATTGTTGTTATAAAAGTTAAATAAAGGGCAAGGATCCTAATCACAATATATCTCCAGGTAATCTTATAACTACCTAGATTCTTTTTGTATAGCTCAATGAGTTAAATGTAAGTAATTATAGGCTCTTTGGGGGATTTTCTAACTTTTCCTCATAGAATGTTTCACCTATGGCTATTTTTTCACGGCCTTGAGAATCTCTCCACTGATTGGTATCCCGAAGGGAGTAAACACAGCCACAGTATTGCTGTTGGTAGAACTCTTCTCTTTTTGCGATCTCATACATTCTGGCAGCACCGCCACCTTTTCTCCAATTGAAAGTCCAGTAGTTTACCCCTTCATAAGGGGCTGCCGCTCTAAGACCAGAGCCATTAATTTGCTCCATGTTTTTCCATCTAGAGATCCCAAGAGAGGAGGTCATAAGATCAAAGCCATTTTCATAAGCATAGAGGGCCGTACGCTCAAATCTCATATCAAAACACATGGTACAACGTTTACCTCTTTCCGGTTCTTGTTCCATGCCACGGGCCCTTTCAAACCAATTATCAACATCATAATCTGCATCAACAAATGGAATATCTAGTTTTTCACAATAACGAATATTTTCTTGTTTTCTTATTTCGTATTCACGTTTTGGATGGATATTAGGATTATAAAAAAATACTGTGGTTTCAATACCACTTTCAATCATGGCCTCAACCATCTCTCCTGCGCAAGGAGCGCAACAGCTATGAAGAAGAAGTTTCTTCTCTCCATTAGGGGTTAAGATTTTCTCATTTCTTTGAGTTTTATAATCAAATTTCATAGGCGCATCCTATCATAGAAGCTCTTAGAATCAAGTGTGTAACTAGACCCTCTTGGTTGCTCCTGCTTGATCAGTGGCCAAGATAATAATTTCATCAAGGTTTACATGTCTTGGGGTCTCAAGCGCATTAACAATTTGATAGGCAATATCACTGGCCTTTAAAGGGATCATGCCAGTATAAGCTGACTTTGCTTTTTCTTTATCACCAGAAAACCTAACAAGACTAAATTCTGTTTCAACCATACCAGGGCTTATATTGATGATTCTAATATTTTGACCATAGGTTTCTTCTCTTAATGCTTTTCCAAGGGCCAGTAGTGCGTGTTTTGAAGCACAATAAACAACTCCTCCAGCATAAGCTTCATGAGAAGCAATCGAGCAAATATTTATTATATCGCCCTTTTGATTTTGCTTCATATGACTAAGAACTCTTTTAGCAATTTTAAAGGCAGAATTTACATTTGTGCTTAAAACTAAATCAAGATCACGGTCTTTAACTTTATCAAAATGATCTTTGCCTATAGCAAGGCCAGCATTATTAATAAAAATATCAACATTAAACAGAGCAGCTTTTTCCATCTTAAGAAGAGTTGATTCTTGATTGATATCACCTTCAACTAATTCAACTTGGACATCTAATTTTTTTTTAAGTACTTCTAAGCGATCTTTTCTTCGGGCCAGTAAAATAAGCTTGCAACCCTTGGATGCTAAAAACTCTGCACAAGCAGCACCAATCCCACTACTCGCACCTGTAATCAAAGCAGTTTTATTTTGAAGATCTTCTAGTTCGTAAATCATGATTAACTTTCTGCGATTATAAGAGTAGCGGTGGCAAGTTTTCTTTTAACCTTGCTGCTTCCTTTTGAAAGATGAGTAAAGGCCCATTTCATAGAAACTTCTATTTTACAAAGACCTGTTTCTTCCCATTTCTTAGAAACAAAAAGTCCTGCATTTTTATAGGCGCATATATATTGCTTATGATTTTTTGTATAAACAATAGCTCCATCATCACCTAAATGAGAATCGAATTTAAGGCCATCTAGTTTAACAGGAACAATATATGTAGATGTGTCTTTATTGCTAGAGTTAGTATCAAAAACTAATGAGATACGTGCAGCTCCAAGGTGTTCAAGAGCATCATATTGAACCTCTGTAAGATTTGTTCTGTTCTCTATAACTTTTTCTTTTAAAAGAGGTATATTGAGAGCAAAAGAGCTCATTGAAAAAATAAGTGTTGTAAGTAGTAATAAATTTCTAAACATTGTATCCCTGCAATATATTGCGCAAAATATCATAGTACAGATAAAAGTCCAGTAATTTAGATGACTTAGATAGTTTTTTCAAGAGAATTCTCTAAGTACTTAAAAAGAGGACTAATTTTGACCAATTTTTAGGTGACGAAACAGATTGTATTTGTTTAAATCCGGGCTCTTGTACCGCTGAGGAGCATCAATGAGCAATATTTTAAAATACATTTTAATTTTCAGTCTTTTTACCGGTTATGCTTGGTCAAAGCGGATTTTACTTAAAACTCCTATTGCTTTTAACTCAAATCTCCCAGGTCTTGGAACTACAATTGCTTATGTAAAAGAAAGAGTAGAGACGGCCAGCGGAAAAAAAATAAAGGTAAAGCTTTATGAACCAGGAAAGCTGGTTCCTCCTTTTGAAATTCTTGATGCCGTTTCAACTGGAAAGGTGAATGCTGGCTATGCCATATCGGGTTATTGGCAGGGGAAAATTCCTGCAGCAGCAATCTTTAGCTCTCTTCCATTTGGCCCAGAAGCTGGAGAGTTTTTGGCCTGGCTTAAGTTTGGTAATGGAGAGAAGCTTTACCAAAAAATGTATGATCAAGCAGGATATAAGGTAAAAGTATTCCCGTGTGGAGTTTTGCCTCCTGAAACAAGCGGTTGGTACACAAAAGAAATTAATTCTCAAAAGGATCTTAAAGGGTTGAAAATTCGCTTTTATGGTCTTGGTGGAAAAGTAATGCAAAAACTTGGGGCAAATCCAAGTATGATTCCTGGAGGAGAAATTTTTCCGGCCTTAGAGAAAAAAGCATTAGATGCCACTGAGTACAGCATGCCTGCGATAGATGAAAAACTAGGTTTCTATAAAGTTGCTAAGTATAATTATTTTCCTGGTTGGCATCAGCAAGCAACTGTTTTTGAACTTTTAATTAATAAGAAAACTTGGAATGAGATGGATAAATCTCAAAAGATGATTATTGAGATGGCCTGTAATGATGCTAATGCATACTCTATTGCAGAGGGGGAAGCATTACAGTTTAAGGCCATGCAAAGACTCAAGAAAAAAGGCGTTCAATTTAAGAAATGGTCTCCAGAGATGTTAGGCATTTTTGAAAAGGCCTGGTTAGAAGTCGCTGCTGATATGAAGAAACAAGATAAGTTTTTTAACGAAGTTTATACAGACCTGGAAACCTTTAGAGCTGGCTATGAGCTTTGGAAAACAAATGCTTATCTGCCAAGAGTAAAATAGTGCAAAAAACAGCTCAAATTATTCACAACTTTATAAAGAAAATCGGTGATATTACATCTTGGGCAACTTTTATTCTTATGCTGGTCATTCTTTTACAAGTAGTTCTACGCTATGGCTTCGGTGAAGGAATGGTTTATCTAGAAGAGTTACAATGGCACCTTTATGCTGTGATTATCATGATCGGCTTTAGTTATTCTCATGTAAAAGAAACTCATGTTCGTGTTGATGTGATTTCATCTAATTTTTCGCAAAAAACAAGAATGTATATTGAACTTTTTGGACTTATTATTCTTTTAATTCCATTTCTTATTATTGTTTTCGATCATGGTTATGAGTTTTTTCTTGATAGTTTTAGAAATGGTGAGAAGTCTCCCTCTCCAGGAGGTCTTCCGATGAGATGGCTAGTAAAACTTTTAATTCCAGTAAGTATGGGACTTATAATGATCTCTAGTTTTGGGAAAATTCTTGAGCTTATTGTAGGAATTAAAGGAGAGAAAAGTGGAAATTAATGACTGGCTAGTTATTGCCATGTTTGTTTCTTTCATTTTTCTATTATTTTCAGGCCTTCCTGTTGCTTTTGTACTTGCAGGAACAGGTGTTCTTTTTACTATTGTTGGTTATTACGCCGATATTTATTTAGATGCAGCTACTGGGCTTGATTATCTTACTCTTGGAATTATTGTTAACCGGCTTTTTCAACTTATGAGCAATTGGGTTTTGGTTGCTCTGCCCATGTTTATCTATATGGGTCTTATGCTTGATAGATCAGATATTGCTAAAAAATTAATGAACTCTATGCAAGAGCTTTTTGGAACTCTTCGTGGAGGCCTTGCTCTTACTGTGACGGCCATTGGTGTCTTACTAGCTGCTTCTACAGGAATTATTGGGGCATCTGTTGTCCTACTTGGAATGCTGAGTTTGCCTGCAATGCTTGAACAAAAATATTCAAAAGAGCTGGCCGTAGGAACTGTTTGTAGTGCTGGTTGTTTAGGTATTCTCATCCCTCCATCAATTATGTTGGTGGTAATGGCAGATCAACTTGCACTTAGTGTAGGTGATTTATTTATGGGAGCAGTCTTTCCTGGTGTGCTGTTGGCCGTTCTTTATTTTCTTTATATTGTGGGTGTTGGATTTTTTAATCCAAAAGCAGCTCCTTTAAATGAAAATAGAAGTGAATTTAACCTAAAGCTTATTTTAAATGTTTTTAAGTCAATTCTTCCTCCAATGATTCTTATTCTCTCTGTTTTAGGATCAATTTTTGCTGGTATTGCTACTCCAACGGAAGCTTCTGGTATTGGTGCTTTTGGAGCAACAGTGCTTGCCTTTTATAATAAAAAACTAAGTCTTCATGTTTTAAGAGATGTTGTTCGTGAAACTACTCAAACCACTGCTTTTATATTTGCTATCTTTATTGGTGCCACTTGTTTTGCATTAGTTTTAAGAGAGCTTGGAGGTGATGAGTTTATTGAAAGAATGATAACAGGTCTTCCATTTGGACCTTACGGTGTACTTGGCATTGTTCTTCTTTTTGTTTTTCTACTTGGATTCTTTTTAGATTGGATTGAAATTACCTTAATTGTATTACCACTTATTGGCCCTATTATTGGTGAGATGGATTTTGCAGTTAATGGTCACGGTGTGCTTGAGCAGCCTGTTCTTATTTGGTTCACTATGCTTGTTGCTATAACACTCCAAACCTCTTTTTTGACACCTCCTGTTGGTTTTGCCCTTTTTTACTTAAAAGGAATCGCTCCAAAAGAAATTACAATTAGTCATATCTACCGGGGAGTTATTCCTTTTGTTATGTTGCAGCTTGTTGCACTCTTGATTGTTGTTTTCTTTCCCGAAATTGTCACATGGCTTCCTTCAGCTACTTATTAGTCGGATTCTTACATTTGAGCTGGATTAAAATGAAACTAGGCTCATTTTGCACGGGTAAATTTGCACCTTGCAATGAGTAATGCTATTGATTTTATTGTTATTGAAATTGGTATGTTTTTTGCTGCTTATAAAGTTGTTCAATTCAATATTTAAGGAGAGTTTATGAAATTATTTTCAATGTTATTAATTATGTTGTCTCTAGTTGCCTGTAATAAAGAATACGATGGCAGTTTTGAAGTTTTTAAGGATGTAGATCTTGCAGTGGGTAAGATTAAGAAAAAAAAGCCTCGTCCTATTATTACAGTGGCACAAGGAACTTACAGAGGGGTTGAGTTTAAAGCTTCAAGTAAGAGTTCTATAAAAATAAAAATACCTGGATTAAATGATGATAAATTTATAAAGCTAGTTATTGGTAAAGATTCTATCAAGGCCCTTAAAAATTATGATTTTAACTTGAGCTCTACTCAAATTAGTCAAGATTTTGGTGTCACTGGTAGCAGAGATACTAATTATCAAGATGGCCCAATTATTAATAGTTCTGAGACCTGCAGTTATACAATTTATAGAACTGTTTGCAGAAGAGTTTGTAGAATTAACCAATATGGACAGCAAGTTTGTCGCAGAATCTGTAGACAGCAACCTGTTACTCATTGGGGGCATCGTGATGTTTCCTACTACACAAGAACAACGAGTCATGAAGTTAAACTTAACTTTATAGATGAAGTCCTTGATGAAAAAATCGCTGAATTTAATGGCGTAGATTACGATTACGATAAGTTCTATACATACCAAAGCCGTTGTTTCTAAAATAACGTCTATCCAAAGCTTATGAGAGTTGCGTCTAACGCGAGTCTTAATAAGCTTTGGGTGGACGTACCTTATAAGCTTACGTTAAATTAAACCCCTAAATTCTCACCACTTACAAAGGGATTTCAATGAATCTTGAAATGCGCAAAAAGGTTCCGCTATATATTGGCGGAGAGTTTTTTGAATCAAAATCTAATTCTTGGATGGATGTAACTAATCCAGCAACACAAGAAAAAATAACAGAAGTACCAAACGCCACAATGGAAGAAATGGAGCTTGCAGTTCGTACTGCTCAAGAAGCTTTCTTGGAATGGAGACAGGTTCCAATTGCTCAAAGGGTGCGCTACTTTTTTAAGTACCAAGAGCTTCTTAAAAAACATCAAGATGATATTGCAAAAATTCTTTGTGAAGAAAATGGAAAAAACTTTGTAGATGGGCAAGGTGATGTTTGGCGTGGAATTGAAGTTGTTGAACATGCCTGTGCAGCTGCTAGCCATCTTATGGGCGAAACTGTCGAAAATGTTGCTAGAAAAATTGATACTTATTCTTACACACAGCCTTTGGGAGTATGTGCAGGGATAACACCTTTTAATTTCCCTGCGATGATTCCTCTTTGGATGTTTCCTTTAGCTATCGTTGCAGGAAATACTTTTGTCTTAAAGCCAAGTGAACAAGACCCAATGACCCCAACACTTTTAACTGAGCTCTTTCATGAATGTGGTTTTCCAAAAGGTGTTTTAAATGTTGTTCATGGCTCAGCTGATCAAGTGAACTTCTTATTAGATCATAAAGATATTAAAGCAGTTTCTTTTGTTGGCTCTGTTCCTGTTGGACAACATGTTTATAAACGTGGAACTGATAATTTGAAAAGAGTTCAATCTTTTGCTGGAGCTAAAAACCATATGGTTGTTATGCCTGATGCTAATAAGGAACAAGTAGTGAATGCTCTTGCCTCTGCTTCTTGTGGAGCTGCTGGACAAAGATGTATGGCCATCTCTGTTGCTGTACTTGTAGGTGAAGCAGGGAATTTAGTTGATGATATTCAGAGCAAAATGAAAGAAGTTAGGCCTGGTTATTGGAGTGATCCAAAAGCTGGTTATGGACCAATTATTTCAGAGAGAGCAAAAGAGAGAGTAGAGTCTCTAATTTCTACTGGTGAAAAAGAAGGGGCTAAACTTTTACTTGATGGGCGTAATTGTAAAGTAGAGGGTTATGAAAAAGGAAATTTTGTCGGTCCTACACTTTTTGATAATGTGACTCCTGAGATGACAATTTATAAGGAAGAAATCTTTGGGCCGGTTTTAAATATTGTAAGAGCAAAAACTTTAGATGAAGCACTTGAGATTATTAATAATAATCCTTATGGGAACGGAACTTCTATTTATACTTCAAGTGGTGCTGCTGCCAGAAAGTTTGAGCGTGAAGTTGAAGTTGGACAAGTAGGAGTTAATATTCCTATTCCTGTACCTCTTCCATTCTTCTCTTTTACTGGTTGGAGAGGATCTTTTTATGGAGATACTCATGCTTATGGCAAACAAGCTTTTAGATTTTATACGGAAACAAAAACAATAACTCAAAGATGGTTTGAAGATGAAAAAGCAGGACCTCTTAATATGACGATTCAATACGATAAGGATTAGGCTGTGGATTTTAAATTAAATGAAATGCAGCTTGAACTCCAAAATGCTGCTAGAAAATTTGCTAATGAAAAACTCGCACCTAATGCAGAAAAATGGGATCATGAAAAACATTTTCCAATTGAAATTGTCAAAGAAGCAGGGGAGCTTGGGTTTCTTGCAGTTTATACTCCTGAAGATGCAGGTGGTATGGGGCTTTCACGTTTAGATGCAGCTATTATTTTTGAAGAACTTGCTCGTGGCTGTACTTCAACAGCAGCTTATATAACAATTCATAATATGTGTGCTTGGATGATTGGTAAGTTTGGTAAAGCTGACTTACATGAAAAGTATATTGAGAAGATGGTGGCTGGAGAGTTGCTTGGTTCATATTGCCTTACAGAGGCCGGAGCTGGCTCCGATGCAGCCTCTCTTAAGACTAAAGCAGTTGATCAAGGTGATCATTTTGAAGTAACAGGCTCTAAAATGTTTATCTCTGGTGGTGGTGCCACTGATGTTTTAATTGTCATGGTAAGAACTGGTGACGATACTCCAAAAGGAATTTCTGCACTGGTAATAGATGCTAAGAGTCCTGGTATAGAGTGGGGGAAAAATGAATCTAAGATGGGATGGAATTCACAACCTACAAAAGAGCTTACACTTACTAAGGTAAAGGTTCCTAAAGCTAATCTTTTAGGTGAACTTGGTGATGGGTTTAAGATTGCAATGAAAGGCCTTGACGGTGGACGTATCAATATTGGTACATGTTCAGTAGGTGCTGCTCAAGCCTGTTTAGAAGCTGCTAGAAAATATATGTCTGAGAGATCTCAATTTGGAAAGACACTTGATAAGTTTCAGCATCTACAATTTAAGCTAGCTGATATGGCAACAACCATCATAGCTGCTAGACAAATGATCCGTTTGGCCGCCTCTAAAGTCGATAATAATGACCCAAATAAAACTGCTTATTGTGCTATGGCAAAAAGGTTTGCAAGCGATGAATGTTTTAAGGTTTGTGATGATGCTATCCAACTTCATGGTGGTTATGGGTATACATCCGAATATCCAGTGGAGCGCTTTCAAAGAGATTCAAGAGTCCATCGAATTCTAGAAGGTACTAATGAAATCATGAGACTTATTATCTCAAGGAAAATTTTATCTGACGGTGCTTTAGAAAATATAAGGTGAAACAATGAGTGAAAAAGTTCTTTTTGAAGTAAAAAATAATATTGGTGTAATTACGCTGAATTCTCCTAAAACATTAAACTCTTTGGACAAAGAAATGTGTCAGCTCATGGCCGGAAAACTTGAGTCATGGCAAAACAGTGAAAGTATCAAAGCAGTCATCTTAGAAGGATCAGGTGAGAAAGCATTTTGTGCAGGTGGGGATGTTGTTGCCCTTTATAAGTCTATGAGAGACAAAGATAGTTACCATAAAGATTTTTTTAATTTTGAATATCACCTTGATCTTCTTATTCATAAATATACCAAGCCTATCGTTGTTTTGGGTTCTGGAATTGTTATGGGTGGAGGTATTGGAATAATGAATGGTGCAAGCCATAGAGTTGTAACTGAGACTACTAAGCTGGCTATGCCTGAGATTACTATCGGATTATTTCCTGATGTCGGTGGATCATACTTTCTTAATCAAATGCCTGGTAATACTGGTTTGTTTTTAGGGACAACAGGTGCGCGGTTTAATGGATCTGATGCACTTTTTACAAAAATGGCCGATGCTTTTATAAAAAATGATCTTATTGAAAAACTTAAAGAGCAGCTATTTGAATTTGAATTCACTGATGATGTTACAAAAGATATTGATGAAGTGATTGCTCATTTTTCAAGTGACTCAAAAGAATCTATGCCTGAGGCAAATATTGAACCTCGGCTAAAAATAATTAATGAATTAGCAAATGCTACTAATATTTTAGATTATAAGAGCAAACTTGAATCCTATCAGGGAGACGATGTTTGGATCCAAAAAGCAGTAAAAACTTTTTTGACAGGATCACCTACCTCAATGGCCGTAATTTTTGAGCAGGTCAAAAGGGGAAAGAATCTATCAATTGATGAAGTTTTTAAAATGGAAACAAAAATGGCCCTTAATTTTGGCTCAGGTCATGATTTTAAAGAAGGTGTACGTGCTCTTTTAATTGATAAAGATGGTGCTCCTAATTGGAACCCTCGCAATCTTAATGAGGTTAGTGATCATTTAGTAGAGAAACATTTCAACTAAAGAGGACTTATGAAAATCGGCTTTTTTGGACTTGGAAATATGGGACGGCCAATGGCTGTGAATTTGGTTAAGGCCGGATTCACAGTGGAAGCTTTTGATATTATACCTGAAGCATTAGAAGATTTTCCAGGTAAGACAACAACTTCAATAAGTGAATGTTCTAAAGATAAAGATATAATTGTCACAATGCTGCCAAATGGAAAGATTTCAAAAGAGCTTTATATGGGTAGTGATGGTATTTTAAAACATGCTCGCTCAGGTTGTACTTTAATTGATAGCTCAACGATTGCGGCAAGTGATGCGGTTGAGATTGCTAATGCTGCAAAGTCTGCAGGGTTTTCCATGATTGATGCTCCTGTAAGTGGAGGTGTTGGCGGTGCAATTGCAGGCACTCTTACTTT
>CAYGJN010000072.1:0-14469 GCA_964350135.1 uncultured Bacteriovoracaceae bacterium
CCCCCAGCATATACAATATTCAAAAAATTGGCTCAAGGTGAAATTGTAATCGATCGTTCTGGTAAAGAAGAGTATGTTTAACAAGCTTTCTAACTAACACTATCTTACAATTTTCAATAGCTTGACACTGCTAGCGCTATTCTGACTACACATCTTGACCCCAAAAACTCCAAGGCTTTAAAATCAGGTTGTAAAAACTTGGCATGCTTTTAGCATACTATACTGGGTAATTGGGGGGGCCTTCCAGGAAGGAGGGTAGAACAGGAATCAGGATGATTTCCTAACCCTATTCATCAAGGATGATGATTTAAGATAAAGGATTGTCGCACACCATTGTTACTTAGGGGGTTTATATGGAAGTGAAAGATCTCAACTATTTCAAAGAGCTATTTAGCAATCTCTTGCTCCAGAGTCCGGAGGAAGAATTAGCTGAAGGACAAACTAATGGAGACTCTGCTGACCTGGCCACTGTGGATAGGGAAAATAGTTTAAGTTTAAAACTTAACGGCAGAAAGGCCCTTTATTTAAGGAAGGTAACAAAAGCATTAGAAAAAATAAAGGAGGGAAGCTTTGGAACTTGTGAAGAATGTGATTCAGATATTGGTAGAGCTCGTCTTCTGGCAAGGCCAACTGCAACCATGTGCATCCACTGTAAAGAAGAGCAGGAAAGAGGAGAGTCACATATACTCTATAGCAAAAAATCAAACTCTCAGGGTAAGGGATTTAAAGAACCAGTACTAATCCCTGGAGGAAAAGATGAAACAGAGGTATTTAGAAAAAAAACAGGAGTAAAGTTTAAACAAGCTGCTCATTTATAATTAAACTTTAAATAAGTTGAAAAGAGGTAAGGAAGTTCCTACACTTAGTGTATGAAGTTTTTCTTGCCTCTTTTTTTTATGATTTCTTGCAGTCTTCATACAACTCATGAAGGACTTCGCTATGAAGAGCTCTTACAAAGAGCTAAAACTGCTTGGAAAGATGGCAAAAGCAGGGCCGAAGTTGATAAGGAATTTAGCGAGGTCGTTTCCTATACAAGAATAGAGTCAGATCTAAAAAGAAGATCTCAGGCCCATCATGAATGGGGAAGATATCTTTTAACTGTTAATGATTTGATTGAGAGTGAAAAACAATTTATGCTCTCTTTGGCCTTGCTTGAAAAAAATGATAATCCTCTTTATTTCTATCTGAATAATTTTAATATTGCGTATGTTTTTTACAAAAAAGAAGAAATGAAAAAATCCTGTGATTATTTACTAGAGTCTAAAAAGGCCCTTGTGAAAATATTCCAAAAGGGCCTTCATAGGCATAACCGTATAGAATTTAAATCAAAACAAAATCATTTTGCCGATAAAACAAACTGTTCTCGCGGCGTCTTATAAAGCAAAATTAGAAAGCTCAGAAATAATCTCCTGGCTTCTTCTTACTATGGCATCTTTTTCTTTAGGATCAAGGTCTTCAGAGGATAGACCTGCTAAATCTTGAACATGTTGGCCAAGTTTTTTTGCAAGATCTTTTTTATCATCTGTTTGCCATAGCTTAAATGCATTTTTAATAAGTGGATGATTGGGATTTACCACTAAGGTTTTTTTAACTGGCATGGCCATATTGGGATTTCCAAATTGAGATGCCATTTGGCTAAAACGCTTCATTTGATGATCAAGCTTATAATAAGCTGAAGGTCCATTTTCTTTTAAAGAAGGTCTCTCTACATCTTGCTCTTTATTCTCTTCTTCTTTTTTCAATCCCATGATGTCAAAGAAGAAATTTTTAAGACTGGTGTTTTCTTCAGATTCTTCTGTGCTACCAAGAAGATTTTGAGCTTCTTCATCAATGGGTGCAAATTTGTATTCTTTGTCATTTTTTTTATTGAACTCAACGTGTTGAGTATAATGAGGGTCAATAAGTTCATCTAATTCAACAGAATTTAGACCTTCTGATTCAAGCTCAGCAATTAAAGTGGCATTAGGGGCGTCCTTTTGAAAGCTAAGAATCTTACCTTTTAGTTTTTCTTTAAAAGCTTCAGGGATAGAGTCTTCATACTCTTCAAAAGTATAAAGTTTTTCATTAGAAGCCTTTAAAAGAGTATAAGGTCTCATGAGGTCATCAAACTTAGGGTCACTAACTGATCCATATTTTACAAAAAGAGAGATATCAGGCCAAATGGCTTCAAATTTTTCTCTATCTGTCTTGTAGAGTTTTTTAAGAGACTCAGCTACTTTTTTAACAATATAGTTTGAGATCTTTTTAACATTTGGATCCCCTTGCAGTGATGATCTTGAAACATTTAATGGGATATCAGTTGAATCAATAACACCTTTAAGTAATCCAAGAAAGTCAGGGACTATATGCTTAATATTGTCAGATACAAAAACTTGTTTGCAATAAAGTTTAATATTGGCTTCATTCATAGGCTTGGCAGGGTTTAGCTTAGGAAAATAAAGAATACCTTGTAGCTCAAATGGGTGGTCAATATTTAAGTGAATCCAAAAAAGTGGTTCTGGATCCATTGGGAATAATTTGTTGAAAAACTTTTTATAATCTTCATCTTTAAGCTCACTTGGTGCTTTTTTCCAAAGAGGCTCTTCATCATTAATTTTATCAATGGACTTTTCTGGAGTTATATACTCATTGCCTTTTTCCTCGGCATCTTTTTTATTTTTTGCTTCAGTTTCCGCCTCTGTTTTTTCTGCAACTAGATCGCGAAAAACAATTGGATAGGCCATAAAGTCACAATAACGTGAAAGGACAGTTCTTGTTTTTCCTGCCTCTAGGAAATCTTTTGACTCTTCATTAATATGAAGTGTGATGGTCGTACCGACTTCTGCCCGTTCTCCCTTGTCAAACTCATACTCAGTATCACCTGAGCAAGTCCACTTAACAGCTGTTGCCCCTTTGTTCATAGAAAGAGTATCTACTTCAACTTTATCAGAAACCATAAAGGCCGAATAAAAGCCAAGTCCAAATTTTCCGATAATATCTTCTCTACTAACATCAGTGCTTTTAAACTCTTCCATTTTTTTTGCGAATTCTTCTGCGCCTGAAAAAGCGAGGTTTGCAATATATTTTTCAACCTCTTCTTCACTCATTCCAACACCATTATCAACGATGCGGATAAGATTATTTTTTGAGTCAATAATGACGGAAACTTCGCCCTCTGGGATTTCAACGTTTTGTCCTCTACCAAGTGCTGCTCTTTTAGTAATAGCATCACATGCGTTAGAGACAAGCTCTCTCAAAAATATATCATGCTCACTGTAGAGCCATTTTTTAATAATTGGAAAAATGTTTTGAGTCTCTACTCTGATTTCACCTTTTCTCTTAGCCATTTGATTCTCTCCTTTTAATTGAATCCAGTACTAAATATGGGGGCAAAATTGGCAGAGTCAAGGTTTGTCGTTGGCAGTGAGTAAGTTTTAATTCATAATAATGCCATGGGTAAGAAGAGAATATTGGTTATAAGTTGCGGCGGTACTTTAGAAAAGACCTACGATGAAGGTGACGGCGTTCTCAGTAATCGTGAATCTGTTATAAAGGAACGTCTTTTTAAACGCTTAAGGCTTCCTCATACAAGAATTGAGCTTAATTTAATTATGGCCATGGACTCTCTTGATATGACTGACGAGCATCGTCAGATCCTTGTAGATGCCATAGATCAAGATCAGGGGCAATCTCCAATTGTAGTTATTCACGGAACAGACACAATGGATCAAAGTGCCAGCTATGTAATGAAAAAGATAAAAAGGCCAAAAATCCCAATTGTTTTTACAGGCTCTATGAAGCCTCTTGAAATGGCCGATACCGATGCTATTCAAAACGCTATCGAAGCTATTATGGTAGCAAGCTTAAAAGAGCCTGGTGTGTATATAAGTTTTCATGGAAAAGTTTTTCAAGGTGATAAAGCTAAAAAAGATTTTAAACTTAAAACGTTTGTAGATAAATAAATTCTATTCAACAAGTGATTGAGCTTCTCTAGTATCAACAACCATATAAATCGAAACTGAAAGAATTGTACCCGCATCAAAGCCAAGGTCTAGAGTTTCTTTGTAAGGGATCCAGTCAACAATACAATTTTTGTCAGTGCTTTTAATTTCTTTTTTAACTTTTCCTCTATTTCTGCGAGTGTCGTTATTTGAGGTTGAGTCTTCAATAATATCTTCAATAGTGTCATCAATTGGTGTTTCAAGAGAGGCACATTCAACAAATGTATCTTCATCAATATGATAAGAAATAATTCCTTCACCTTTTGTATGATCGAATCTTAAAATATTATGATCAGTTAAGACTTCTGAGCGAACGATATCCTTGCCTTCATCTTCATCAATATCAAAAAGTAGAGAGACTCTAATTCCTGCAATTCTATTTCCTTCATCAACAGCGAAGGCCAAATTTTGAATAGATTCGTTATCTTCAAGTGGAAGCTCTTTAGCAAAAAAGATAACATCGTGATAATCACTAAGGCCTCTTTGCTTTCTAATTTTTGCTTCAATTTCATCAAGAGTTATTTGTTGTTCTTGTTTTTCAGTATTAGGTCTTTGATTTGTGTCTAGGTTCTCTCTTTCAACAATTGGTGTAGCAGGTTTTCTAAGAGGTACTTCAATAGTTTTCTTAGGACCATTATCATTGGCGGCCATATTAGACGCTTCAACAGCAAAGTTGATGCTCAAAAATACGAATAAAATTACGGTAGTAAACTTCAATGCAATTCCCTGTTTAGTACGCTTGGGTCACCAATCTAAAGGGGTTACAAAATTTTGGCCAGTAGAAAACGTTGAAACATGTAATGAAACACATTAACGCTTGAATTTTTTAGCCACCAAATTTCGATAAGTTGTGGGCATATGCTGAGCAAGCCACATAGCAACTCCTGTGGCTCCCTTGGGCCAGTAGAACTCCCTATCATCATCAATGGCATCACAGACTTGATTAGCATAATTTTCAGGGCTTATAGAGGTTAAAACCTTATCTAGGTCCATATGATCTCCATAAAGATTAGGTATTTCATCATACATTCTAGTTTTAATTCCAGGAGTAATAAGGGTGAGAGTGCTAACCCCAGTTCCTTTAAGCTCAATATTTAATGAGTTAGTAAAGGCCATAAGACCTGCCTTAGAAGCGGCATAAGTGGAAGCACATGGAAGATGTCCAACTGCTGAAACACTACAATTATTAATGATTTTTCCACTTCCACGTTTAACCATTATTGGAACAAGTAATTGAGTCAGATGAATAGCTCCTACAAGATTTACTTGAAACATTTTATAAACATCTTCTATGGGCTGGTTTTCAATAAGCCCACCTGTTAGTAATCCTGCATTATTAACAAGTCCATCAATCGGTATATTTTCGTCTGTGATTTTTTGTGCAAGGCCTTTAATAGAGGTTTTATCCAGCATATCTAATGAGAGAAAAGAAACCTCTTTAGGGTTTGAAAATGGTTTAAGAAATTCATCTTTCTCTTGTCCCTGTGCAGGTATATTTCTTGAACAAATATAGGGGTGAGCGCCTCTTTTGTTTAGTTCTAAGGCCAAGGCCAAGCCTATTCCTCTATTTCCACCAGTGATGAGGATATGTCTACTTTTGAGCTTCATAAGGTACACCTATAATGAATTTATGAAATTAATAATAATCATTGTTTTAACATTTATATCAGCAAGTGCAATCTCTGAGATTAGTTTTCTAGGAATTGCCAAAGATGGTGAGACTCTTAGGTATTATGAAAAGCATAAATTAAGTTTTAAAAATGAGCAGACTAACCTTATAAAAACTAGCTATTTCAATGACCTTAAAGACAAGGAACCATTTGCACAAATGAGTTCGGATTTTACAAAAAATCCATATATCCCAGAGATGAGTTTTAAAGATACTAGATTTAAAACCAAGCTAATCTCTAAAATTGACGGGGATGAAGTGATTATTATTGAAGAAATTACGACCAAAACTAATCGAGTAAAGACTAAAGAAAAACGAATCAAAATGACAAAAAATATGGTTCTAGGACAAGGCTACCATAATTTTGTATTAGACTATTTAAAGAATCCGACAGTAGGAGAGAGTAAGCTTTTAAGACTTTTGGTTCTTGAAAAAATGGATTATTACGATTTCTTACTTAAGTACCATGGCCAAGAAAAAGAGAACTCTCATCTTTTAAAATTTGAACTTATTATTGACCATATCTTACTTAAGTATATAGCTCCCACAGTTATTGTTTATTATGACAAAAAGACCAAAAAACTCATATCCTATGAAGGCCCAACAAATATTGCTGATAAAAAAGGCCAAACTCAAAATCTTAAGATCAAATACGACTACTAGTGCGCTGTGTTTAGCCAGAGTGAAGGCATATTGATAATCTCCGTCAAAATTATAAAGGAGATCCAATGAAGTATTTAATGATGGCCCTATTTTCTCTATCTGTATTCGCTACTGAAACTGAGCGCTCTACATCGATTAATTATACACCTGCTGTAACTTATTATTGCGTTTCAAGTACAACCAGTAGTTATCAATATGATCTTATGGTTCAGTTTAAAAAAGAAGGCCTTAATGGTGCTACAACTTTTACAGAACTTGTTAGAACTGAGTCATGGGGTTATTGTATTGACCTTATGACCCAAGCGAACTCAGCTGTAAATCCTAACAAATTATAAGCACTTAGGCCTGTTCTTATCAATTTTACAATTAATAAGCTATAGGCCCAAACACCCTTGACTCAATTCCGCCCTGTTATAAAACTCCACAAAAGGATTTAAGGGGATTAAAAATGCAACCTTTATGGGGACACTCTTATAAAGAGCGTACTGATGATATCGATGTAGTGGTTAGACCATTTTATATTGAAGAAAAGTCAGACGAAGAAAATGGTTTATATTTCTATGTATATAGAGTCACCATTATCAATAACTCAAAAGAGCCAATTCAAGTTTTAAAACGTAAATGGTTTATTAGAGATGGCAACGGTGAAGAACAACATCTCAGCGGTGATGGAGTTGTTGGAGAGCTTCCCATTATTGATCCAGGTAGATCTTATCACTATACAAGTTTTTGTCCTCTGGGCACGCCCACGGGAAATATGAGAGGCCAGTATTTAGTAAAAGATCATAGTGGGGACACTAGCTGGATAGATGTACCCTTGTTTTTTCTGAGAAAACCTGAGACCTTTCATTAGTGAGCAATACTTTTAATTTTAAAAATATCTGTGTTCTAGGGGCTGGCATTTCAGGACAGTCTACTTTGAATGCTCTTAGAAAGCTTGGCAAAAAAGCAACACTTTTTAGTGATGGGCTTGACTCATCAGATGCACTTAAAATACCTTTTGATAATCAGTTTGATCTTCTTATTAAATCCCCTGGGATTCCTAATGAGCACTCCTATATTCAAAAGGCCTTAAGCCTAGAGATACCTGTTTGGACAGAAATTGAGCTTGGTTATGTTTTTGCAAAGGCGCCTATTATTGCAATTACTGGTACTAACGGAAAAACCACAACTACATTAATGGCCCAATACTTATTAGAGAAAATGGGTAAGTCTGTCTTTTGTGGTGGTAATATTGGAAAGCCTTTTTGTGAGCATATTCTAGAAGATAAAAACTATGATTGTTATCTTTTAGAATTGTCTAGTTTTCAGCTCGAGCATATTAATGAGTTTAGAGCTGATTATGCAGCTCTATTAAATATAAGCTCCAGTCATGAAGAAAGGTATAAAAGCTTTAGTGAATATAAAAAGGCTAAGTTAAATATTTTTAAAAATTCTAATGAAAATGACCTTAAGTTAGAAGATTCTCAAGTGAATCTTGATGACCTAGGTAGTTTTGACTTTAGCTCCTTTAAACTCAAAGGTGAGTTTCAAAAACATAATATTTGGTTTGCAAAGACATTAGTAGAGGCGTTTTCTAACGAAAAAGCTCCAGTTCAAGATTTGATCAATGATTTTAAAGGCGCACCTTTTAGACTCGAATACCAAGGGATTTATAAAAACTTATCAATCTATAATGACTCAAAAAGTACTAATTGGCAGGCAACATTTTCAGCACTTAATGCATTTGAGGGAAAAGTTCATCTTGTTTTGGGTGGTAAGAAACGTTCTGAAGTTAAATTAGATAAAAGTTTAAAAGAGGCAATAGATCAGAGAACAAAGAGTATTTTTTTAATTGGTGAGACCGCCAATGAACTCAAAGAGATATTTTCAAAAGCAATTATTGTCGAAAACTTAGAACAACTTAAAGTCTATATTGCTAAAAATAAAATTTCGGGAGAATTATTATTTTCTCCAGCATTTCCATCGTTTGATCAATTTAAAGATTATATTGAAAGGGGTGAAGCCTTTAAAGAGTTATTCTCTTCTTAGCCTTTACAGTCTTTTCTATACTGGCCGGAGCACGATTAGTCTCATGAGCGAAGTCATAAGTAATCTTGCCAATAAACATGGCCAATAGGATAAATGCAATGATTGAAGTTTTATAATCCAAACCTATACCTCTAATGCTTGCCTTTGCTTATCGGATATAGGTCTATAAAATTGAATTATTTAGAGTTCTCTAAGTAATCAAATTTATTAGAAATTAATAATAAATTTTATATTTACTCTCTACTTTCTAGATAAAAATTAAGCTCTTTTTTAAGTTGAGCGGGAAGTTTAGGAAGCTTTGACTTTGGTATAAGAAAGGTGGCGATATCAAAAAAGTCTGTGAAAACTCTATTATTTTCGGCCGCAAGTTTTAAGTAATGATGTCCGCTCGTACCGCCTGTTCCAATTTTAGTTCCAAGCATTCGATGGGCCATAAGATGATGGTTGTATCTCCAAGATGTAAAACCCTGGTCAATCTCTACTAAGCAAGTAATGACTCTAAAAGGAAGATAAAGAATAGGCTCATCCCTATAAAGAGAAATAAAAAGTGCACCAAGCATGGCCTTTTGGTTAATTTTTCTCTTGCCTGCCTTTAAAAGCTCTTCGTAATCTGATTCAATGAAAAGACTTTGAAAAGTTCTAATTGTAGAAAGAAGGTTTTCTACTTGAATATCTTTTTGGGCATCACTAAGCCCTGGATTATTTTTAATACTTTCTTTGTCGGTGTAAAGCATATCTTGAACAGACTTTCTGTACTCATCCCAAAAAACAAATTTCTCTTTATCAAGAAAAGGGGTTCTGGATAACCAATTTTCTATAAGACTAAGAAGGGATGGTTTCTTTTCAATTTCTTCAAGTTTTGCGCGATCTTTTTTATCAAGTCGACCCAAGAAATACTCTCTATCAACAGCAAAGCGATTATTTGTTCTTAGACCCATAAGGATTTCGATCTCTCTAAACTGCACACTTTGAAAACCACTGGCCGGCATAAGCAGGTCTCTAAACTCAAGAAAATCAAGGGGTGTCATGGTTTCCATAACTTTAAGTTGAGATAAGAGTAGCTCTTGAATTTTTATGATACGACTTAGTCTATGAACAACAGTTGAGAGTTCTTTTTCACTAATTTGTTCTTTTTCAAAGATGGAGTAAATAGAGTGCATTTCATGAATGATTTGTTTAAACCAAAGCTCATAAGCTTGGTGGACAATAATAAACAAAGTTTCATCATGGGCCTCTTTATCTTTTCCATACTTTTCAGCACTTTTAGTTTTTTGCGAACTTAAAAGCTTATCCAGGTGTAAGTAATCACCATAGTATACATTGTCCATAAGGCCTTCTTTTGATAGTGTAATCTCAAGAATATTAGCCCATTTTTCCCGAGTACGCACATGAGTAAAAGTAAATTTGTAATAACGCAGGATGAGATCAAAAAAAATATAGAAGCAATGCAGTCTTTAGCTAAACAAAAAGATCTGGATTGGATTTATATCTCAAGTTTTGATGAGCATTTAAATGAATATGTCCCTTTGTTTGATTGCCATCGCTATTATTTTACCGGTTTCACTGGTTCAGTGGCAGACGTTTTAATTCCAAAGTCTGGAAAAGTTAAACTCTATATTGATGGTCGTTATTTTGAACAAGCAGATATTGAAATCGATCATAGTATTATTCATGTGGTAAAAACTATGCAAGATACCAATAAAGGTATTGTTGGCTCCATGAAAGATGATGTGAAGGCCGAACATAAAATTGGCTATGAGGCCAAAAGAACTCCTCTTACTTTAAGTAGTTATTTCAAAGAAAAACAATTGGCACAAGCATTGGATTCACAAATTCAAGAGGTCATAAACTATAGACCGAAGGCAAGTCTTGCGCCTATACGCTCTATTGAATCTAAAGTGAAGATTACAAGTGTTGCAGATAAACTTAAAAGAGTAAGTAGTGACCTTAATGATAATGAAGCATTATTTTTGAGTGCATTAGATGATATTGCTTGGGTTTCTAATTGCAGAGGCTATCATCTAGATAATTTAAGCTCATTTTACTCAAGGGCCGTTTTAACATCTCAGAAATTATATATATTTCTTGATGAAGGTCTTAAAGTAGAGGCAGAAAATCCTGCTATAGAGTTTATTTTTATCAAGGACAATTTTGAAGAAATCCTAAAGGATATTCAGGTTCAGTCTGGGTTTGAGAAGATCTTGTATGACTCATCCCTTATCAATAGTAGTGACTATTCAGTTTTAGTAAATCTTTTTGGCAATGGTGTTCAAGAGAGAAAAGGTGGTTTAATACCTTATAAATCTATCAAAGATAATCTAGAGCAAGAACTTATAAGAGAGAGTTTTAGAAAATCAAATAAAGCAATTACTGAAACTATTAATTGGGTAAGGGACTCTTTGGCCAACAGTGAAAAAATCACTGAGCTTGACCTTTATCATAAAACAAGTTTTTTCTATGAAAAAAACGGTGCTGTTACTCAAAGTTTTAACACCATCTCGGGTGTTGGAGCAGCAAGTTCAATAATTCATTTTTCTTCTCCAAGCGCAGATAAAATTATTCAGCCTTCTGATATTGTTCTTTTAGACAGCGGCGGTTATTTTGACTCTGGTTTTGCAACAGATACCACGAGAACATTTCTTGCAGGCAAGGAAGCAAATCCTAATCCAAAGCATGTTGAGATCTTCACAAAAGCACTTAAAGGTTTTTTTAATCTTTTATATGCACAGATGAAGGTTGGTGAATCGGGTGTTCATGCAGATAAACTTGCAAGAGATCCAATTATTGAAGCAGGGTATGACTTTGCTCATAGTGTAGGTCATGGGGTAGGGGTTTATGTTCATGAAGATGGGATTAGATTTTCAGGAAAAACTGATTACACCATTGCTCCAGGACAAGTAGTTTCAGTAGAACCTGGAATTTATTTGAAAGGCATAGGCGGTGTTCGTCATGAAAATATCGTAATAGTGCAACCACATCCTAGTGAAGATGGTGTTACCACTTTGGAGAATCTTACATGGATAGAATTTGATGAAAAGCTTATTGATCGTTCAATATTAAACGAGCAAGAGACCAATTGGCTTGATCAATACCAAAAGAGATGCCAAGAAATTGGCAATACTCTTAATTAATAAATCGTTTTCTCTTACTGAAAAATAGGAGCAGATCCGCCAACAGCTTTATTGCCCGGTTTCTTCTTAGAGAAATCTCTCTTTACTGGCTTTTGAACAGGCTCTTTAGTAGGCGCAGCCGCTTTAAGCTCAACGCTATCCTCTAATTCACCTAGCTCTGGAAGTTCAGTTGCAAGCTGAGTCTCAACAATCTCAAGATCTTTATCATCTGAAGTTGCTAGGATTTCTTTCATATCCTCTTCATTCAACTCAAGTAGATCAAGGTCTGCCTTTGTTACATCAGCAAAAAGGTTAAGAGAGATAAAAGTAAAAAATAAAATTAGTTTTTTCATAGTCACCCAATATAGATTTCGAACAATTTTAGATCAATCCAGGATCTTTCGATCCTGAATTTATTACATCTTACAACTGCTTATTATTAGTGAGATGATTTAAAAAATCTACAGGAAGAGGGAAAAAAGTCGTAGTCGTTCCTTCACCACTGCTGATTTCTTTCATAGTATCAAGGTATCTAAGGACCATAGCACCTTTATGAGCATCTAAAAGTTTTGCTGCATCAGCAAGGACCTTAGCTGCTTCAAATTCACCTTGTGCTGAAATTACCTTAGCTCTTTTATCTCTTTCGGCCTCAGCCTGTTTTGCCATAGATCGCTGCATCTCAATTGGAAGGTCAATGGCCTTTAGCTCAACCGTTGATACTTTAATTCCCCAAGGCTCAGTTTGTTCATCAAGAATCTCTTGAAGTTTGGCATTGATGGAGTCTCTTTGGCTTAGAATTTCATCAAGCTCAAACTGGCCTATAACGGATCTTAGGGTTGTTTGTGAAATTTGTTCTGTGGCCAAAAATACATGCTCAACAGCTATAACCGCTTTTTCAGGATCCTCTACTCGAAAGTAAACAACCCCATTAATTTTTAAAGTCACATTATCTTTGGATATAATATCTTGGGTTGGGATATCCATTGTCACTGTACGCAGATCAATTCTTTTCATCTTCTCAAGTCCAGGAATCAATACAATTAGTCCAGGACCTCTTGTACCAGTGTAGCGGCCAAGGCGAAAAATTACGGCCCTTTCATACTCGTTCAGAATTTTAATAGTGTTAAACAGCAACACCACTAAAATAACAATAAATGGAATAAAACTCATAAACATAAAAACCTCACTTTTTAATTATTAGGGTCATTAATTTTGGATCTCTGCCTAGTATTTCAACTTCAGAACCTATTTCTAAAGCTTTACTAGACTGGGCCTTCCAGATCTCACCGCCCACTTTTACTTGAAATATATCACCGTCTTGAGAAAGCACTTTTGCTCGCTTTCCACTCATATCATTAAACTTTTCTTTACCAATATTATCTCTTTCTTTAATGAAAATATAAGCAATCATCCCAAGGAATAAGACGATGGCCCCAACCGCTGAAAAGATCACTGTACTACTAAGTTCAATATAGCCATTCTCTGACCTGTAAAGAAAAAGAGAGCCCGATATTAAAGCTCCAAGCCCCGCAATAGAGAGGATCCCATAGCTTGTAATATAAATCTCCATAACAAAGAGAATAAAAGAAACAACAATAAGTCCAAGGGCACCAATATTTAAAGGAAGAACTTGAAAACCGATTCCTGCAAGAATCAATGAGACAACACCAAGTCCTCCTGCAATGAATCCTCCGGGAGCTTGAAGCTCAAGATAGATAAGAGCTGCACCAATAAGAAAGAGAATATAAGCAAGGTTTGGATTGGCAAAAGTATTTAAAAGGCTTTGCCCTAAATCCATTGCAAAATCTACAAAGACTGGATTATTAAGTTTAAGAGTTAAGTCTTTTCCCAGTATATGAATAGTTTTAGAATCTAGTTTTTCAAAAAGCTCTTTGTCAGTATTAGCAATTCCATCAATTAATTTTTCTTTAAGAGCAGTTGCACTATCATAGGATGCTGCTTCAGAAACCATTTTTCCATAGGCTTTAGCATTTCGCCCTCTAGCTTCGGAAAGACTTTTTACCAATGCAACAAGGTCATTAACGGCCTTGGCCCGAAGATCACTTTGCTTATCTATGTCTTTGCCCATTGTAACAGGAGTCGCTGCTCCAATATTTGTTCCTTCGCTCATAAAAAGTGCATGAGAACCACTGGCTATAATAGCTCCAGCTGATGTGGCACTTGAGCCTTCAGGCTTTACCCAAACAATGACTGGTATTTTACTATCACCAAAAAGGTTTAGGATCTTTTTAGTGGTTGAGACTAATCCACCGGGAGTATTCATGGTTATAAGAAGAGCATCAGCGGAGATTTCATGTGCCTTTTTAAACCCAGATTCAAGATAATTAAAAGTTGCTGGGTTTATAGAGGAGTCAATTTGAAGCTTAAGAATCTTATTAATAACCAGTTCATGATCTTGTGCTTGTACAAGGGGCATAAAAGAGCAGAATAGTAGAAGTAATTTTAGAATTTTCATGTCCATAAGATACACTTTTGATTGGGCTTAGAAAACTAAATTAGCCTTTGCATAATCATTAGATAGGCTAGTAAGTCCAAGAATCCGTTGCTATGATATTTGCTGTTTTGGAGGAAATATGTTTGACCATTTAGATATACCGCAACATTTAATACCAAGTGACCCAAGGTTCGCTTGTGGCCCTAGTCTTATTCCGATGGATTTCCTTGATCGTCTCAAGGAGACTGGGCAACATCTACTTGGAACAAGTCATAGAAAATCGGCTATTAAAAACTTAGTTGGAGAAGTTCAACAAGGTCTTAAAAATTATTTTCAGGTACCTGCAGACTATGAAGTTATACTTGGTAATGGTGGTGCGACATTCTTTTTTGATATGTGTTCACTGGGACTCGTCGAAAAATCTGCAGCTCATTTTGTTTGTGGAGAGTTTTCTTCAAAATGGTCACAGTCTTCAAAGATGATTCCTTGGATTGAAGGACATGAAGTAAAAGTAGATTTTGGTCAAGGTGTAACACCAGCTCCAATTCAAGGAAGTGATAT